>JAQIBG010000345.1 GCA_027859175.1 Planctomycetota bacterium
GCTCGCTTCTGGGGTGTTGGTGGGGCGGGGAGCTTGCTGCGCTCGCTTCTGGCCTTTGGAGTGTGGGCTCGGGTCTGGCGTGATGAGCGCGGCGGCGCCTGGGAGTGTCGCTGCCCTCAGCGACATACACCCGCCGGCTCGGTCTCCCTGTCCCACTGCCCGCAGCCGCGCGTTTGCGCCTAGTCTACTCAAGCTATGAGGCTTTGGATCTCATCGCCCCCAGTCGCGCTGCACCCGTTTCCACGGCTGCCACCACGACCCAAGCGCCACCGGCGCGTACCAGGACCCAGGACCCGTTTCCCGAAGCAACTGCCGGCAGAAAACGCGCGAAGCGCGCACCAGGAACCAGGACCCAGGAACCCCTACTTAGGATCAGGCGGCAGTACGAATTCTTCGTTACCGACCTTGTTTTGCACCCAAGTTGCGAACACCGCAAAGGGGCACAGCATGGTTTGGACCAGGAAGTCGTCGTCGACCTTGGCGGCTGGGAAGTGCTCTTTGACCATCACGCTGAGGCGTTCGCGGGTGGACATGTCGGCGAAGCGTTCGGCGTAGGTGGGATGGGCACTGGCGCGGGTGACGCGCTGATAGATCTCGTTGAGCTGCACAATTTTCCGCAGCAGGCGGCTCAAGCGCCAGGTCTTCTGCTCGGCGGTTTGGCCCTGCATGAAGGGGTAGAGGTGCGGCGTTTCGCGGATGCACTCCAGCCAATGGAAGATCGTTTGGTGAGCGTCGATTTCTTCTGGCGACAGTTCGTCGCAGTTGAAGTACTGCAGGAACACCTTTTTGAAAAAGCGGCTGCGGATCTTGGTGGCCACCAGCTTGGCCCGAGCCTGTTCGCGGGCGGCCGGCTCGAGCTGACGCAGGGGCTCTTCGACTTCGCGCGGCAGGGCTGGATTGCCAGCAGCTTCAACCCAGTTTTTGTCGCCGCCGGTGCCACGGCTCATGGTTTTGATCGCGCCGAGGGCTTTGTCGCTTTGGCGGCAGGTGATGACCAGGCAGTCGCCAATCTGGGGCGAGCCGAATTCGATCGGCATTGGATTAAGCAGGCGGCCGATGCGTGAGGCCTGCAGGGTCCGCAGGTCTTCCAAGTCGGGAATCAGGCCGTGTTGGCTCTCGAGCAGTTCGCGCAGTTTGCGGAACACGCCAATGATGTGCAGTTGCAGCCGTGCCACCTCAATGCCGCGGTTTTCCCGCAGCAGGCAGCATTCCTCGACCAGGGCCTCGCGCAGGGTCATCCCGGTGTAGCTGGCCTCACTGGCGAGGGTTTCCAGCGTGCCGTGGATCCGGGTCTGCTCGCTGTCCATATCGAGTTCTTCGAGCATAGACTTGAGGCGCGGGTGGTCGGAGCTCCCGGTCACCAGGCTGTCGGTGACATTGCTCTCCATGTCTTCAACCAGCTCGCGGTGGCGGGCCACCAGCACCGGACGTCGCGCGCTGGCGATGATCTCCTGGGTGCTCATGAGCGGGTCTTCGAACTCGGTGTCGGTATCGGAGCTCTCTGGCATGGATGACAGGCTACGCCGACACGCTGGGGCTACAACCATGCGTGGGTTGGCGCCCGGGGGCCAATGTCATGATCCGAGCTTGCGAGTTGGCGGCGGCACCTACCGTGCGCCTCGGCTCTTAAAAAGGGGGATTGCGGGTGACGCAGGCCGCAGCAAACAAGGTCGTTCTCGGATTACAGTGGGGCGACGAAGGCAAAGGCAAAGTGATCGATGTGCTGGCAGCACGGGCAAGGTACGTTGTACGTTGCCAAGGTGGTGCCAACGCTGGTCATACGGTGGTGGTGGAAGGGCGTAAAACCGTCCTGCACTTGTTGCCATCGGGTGCTTTGCACGAGGGTGCCACGTGCATCATCGGCAATGGCGTGGTGGTCGACCCGATCGCCCTCCAGGAAGAACTGGCCGAGCTCGGCCCAGCGGGCGTGGCTTTGGCCAAGCGCCTGTTGGTGTCTGACCGCGCTCACTTGGTGTTGCCCTGGCATAAGGCGCTCGATCGCCTGTCGGAGCAGCGTAAAGGTGACGGGAAGGTTGGCACCACCTTGCGTGGTATCGGCCCCTGTTATGGCGACAAGATTGCCCGCATCGGCCTGCGCTGCGGCGAACTCAAGGCCAAAGACTTCCGTGAGCGTTTACGCCGACACGCTGACCAGGCTGCCGATGTGATTCGTAGCTACGGCGCCGAGCCTGGCGATATCGACGCCATGCTGGCCGAAGTCTTGCCGGCGTGCGAAAAGCTTGCTGGCTTGGTGGCGGATACGTCCGACATCCTGCACAAGGCGGTGCTGGAAGACGCGGCGATTCTGTTCGAGGGCGCCCAGGGCGTGATGCTCGACATCGACTACGGTACCTACCCCTTCGTAACCAGTTCGAACACCGGTATCGGTGGTGTCATCACTGGCTCGGGCCTGCCGCATAACCGGGTTGGCGAGGTGATCGGCATCGTTAAGGCCTACACGACTCGTGTTGGCGCGGGTCCGTTTCCGGTTGAGTTGCTCGACGCCAAGGGTGAAGAGTTGCGCGAGCGCGGTGGCGAATTTGGCGCCACTACTGGGCGTCCGCGCCGTTGTGGCTGGCTTGACCTCGTGGTGGTTGGCTTTGCCTGCCGTCTCAACGGCGTGGACACGATTGCGCTGACTAAGCTCGACGTTTTGTCTGGCGAAGCCGAAATCCCGGTATGCGTCGGCTACGAACTTGATGGCGAGCGTATCGATACCGTGCCCGCTGACGTGATGGCCTTGGAGAATGCCAAGCCCATCTACGAAATGCTGCCTGGTTGGACAGAAGACTTGTCGGCCTGCCGCCATTTCGACGAACTCCCGGCAACGGCCCAGGCCTATGTGCGCTTCATTGAAGAGCGCGTCGGCGTGCGTGTGGGCTACATCGGCACCGGTGCCGGTCGCGAGGAGACCATCATTCGATGACGACGGGGGCAGCGCGCTCGGGGGTCCATGAGGCGGTGACAGCCGCCGGTTTGGATCCGCGTGCGATGCCGCGCCACGTTGCCATCATCATGGACGGCAACGGGCGCTGGGCGAAGAAGCGACTTTTGCCGCGCATCGCCGGGCATCGTGCCGGGGCGGAGGCGCTGCGCCGCACGATCCGCG
>JAQIBG010000403.1 GCA_027859175.1 Planctomycetota bacterium
TTCGCCGCCATCGCTTCGCTCGGCTGACTTTGTTGGGGCCTTGCTTGGCTGATGTGACTGCGGTGTGTTTGGTTGTGGGTGGCTGAACGCGGCGGTGCCTGGGAGTGTCGCTGCCCTCAGCGACATGCACCCGCCGGCTCGGTGCTCTTGGCCGTTTCGCTTCCATCGCGCGTTTATGCTCCGCCGCCACTCCGCCGACCCGCTACTTCCGCCAGCAGGCGTGACTCCCTGCCCAGCGGAGCGATGTCGCGCTCGTCTCCTGGGAGTGTCGCTGCCCTCAGCGACATGTGCGTGGTTTTGGGGTCGCACAATTGGCGGGTATGGGCGCGTTTGCGGCCTGCCCGCCATTGCTTCGCTTGGCTGACGGGGGGCGCTTGTGGCCGGCTTGGGGCCGGGCTGTCTTACCGATGCAGCCCCACCGGCGTTGGGCCGCCGGGTTCGCTGCCGCCGACGGTTTCGTCGCCGCGGTCGATAGCGCGGATCTCGACGCGTTGGCCGTCGCGCATCAATACGATGATCTCGTTGCCGTCGGCGTCGGTGGTGACTTCGACTACCTGTGTGGCCGGTTCGCTGCGCTCGGCGTCGCTGGCTTGGGCCTCGTCGGCTTGGCCGAGGCTCCAGGCTATGAGGCCAGCGGCGGCGGCCAGGATGACGCCACCGGCCAGGGCGGCGGGCCAGGGCAGACGGATGACTTCGTTCTGCTCGCGCTCTTCAGCGGGCACCAGGGCGCCGTTGGGGGCCAGGGCCAGCGTGGTCAGGTCGTGCAGGGCGAGGCTGCGCTGGCAGTCGGGGCAGCGTGCCAGGTGCTGGAACAGGCCTGGTTCGTCGTCGGGTTCAAGCACGCCGTCGGCCACCAGGGGGAGGAGTTCTTCGGCTTCGTCGCAGCTGATTTCGTTGACCGGGTCCATCACAGGTCTCCCGCCAGGATATCGGCCAGTTGGGACTTCAGGGCGGCCCGGCCGCGGCACAGGCGGACTTCTACCGCCTGTCGACTGATGCCCAGCTTGTCGGCAATCTGTTGATGATCGAGGTCGTCTTCAATCCGCAGGCGGATGACCTCTTGCTGGCTGCCGGGGAGCTGCTCGAGGGCCTTGTGGACGGCCGCAATGCGCTCAGACGATAAGAAGGCTTCGCTCGGATTGCGCCCGAGGTCGCCCTGGGCCTGTTGTTGGGGCAGGGGTGCCGGGCTTGAACCGGGCTTGCGGCCCTGGGCACGGAGATAATCCAGGCAGGTGTTGCGGGCCAGTTGGAACAGCCAGCCGCGCAGGGTTTTACGATCGCGAACGGTGTCGATCCGGCGCAGCACCTTGATGCTGACCTCTTGGAACAGGTCGTCGACCGTGCTGTCGCTGCGGACATAGCGCCACAGCACGCGGCGCAGGGCGGGCTCTTCATGGGCCAGGAGCTCGGTTGCCTGTTGCTGCAGGGCTCCGGTCACCAGCTCAGTGGGATTCTTACTCACGGTGCTCATTGCGATCATGGCGTCAAAGGAGACGCGGGTCTGGGCGCTATCTTACCGGCCGATTGGGCGAAGAAAGCCCCAGCCAGAAAAATACAAAGGCCGGGCGCAGGGCCCGGCCTTTGTATCACGCGCACTGTGATGCAGTGCGTTTGCTAATCTCGATTTACAGCGAGAGCCAGATTTCGACGCGACGGTTTTGGCTCTTGCCGTCTTTGCTCTTGTTGTCGGCGCGGGGCTGATGTTCGCCCTTGAACGCACCGCGCAGACGCTGCGGGCTCACGCCCGCCTTCTGCAGCTGACGCACCACCGAGGCGCTGCGCATGGCAGAGAGACCCCAGTTGTCGCCAAACTTGGCTTGGGTTTCCTTGCGGACGACGGGAGTGTTGTCGGTATGGCCGACCACAATCACGTTGGTGCCGGCGTAGTCGCCGCCTTGGAGTTCCTTGGCGAGGGCGTTGATTGCCTTGACGCCTTCGTCACTCAGATCGGCCGAGCCGGTCTTGAAGGCCACGTCTTTAACGACGAGTGAGCCTTCTTCGCTGATTTCGATGACGTCATTGTTCATGCCGCCGGTGCTGGCAAAGCGACGGAGCTGTTGCTCGGCGCCCTTAAGCTGTTCGCGTAGCCGGAGGTTTTCTTCGCGGGCAGCATTGCGCTGCTTCTCAAGCAGCGAGGCTTCGGCGTAGACGTCCTCGAGCTGTTGGGTGAGGCGCTCGTTTTCGGCGCGCAGTTCGTCGACTTCAACATCGCCACGGCCACAACCACCTGCAAACAGGAGGCTGCCAGCGAGGGCGGCGGTGATAAGGAGGGTCGGTTTCATACAGGCTCCGACAGCGGGTGAGGAGGTGGGATGTGCGCGAATGCGGCACATCGTTACGAATCAATTGGCACGCGGCGTGGGCTTCTTTCAGAGGCTTGGCCGGGTCCGGATCCGCCGGGTATGCGCAGGAGCCTAAAAGCGCCCACCCTCAGTGGCAAGGGCTTGGCCTGTGGCGGCTTAAACCTGATTGGTACGGGTCGGGCAGAGGATCCATGCCGGTGGTGGGCTTAGCAAGGTCTGATTTGACGTGGCGCTGCCGCAAAATGAAGCAGCCCTCGGCTAAGCCGAGGGCTGCTGAGAATCGTGCTCAGAGAGCCGGTCTAGTACTTCAAGACCGGCTTGTAGACCTTGCGCTGGCCGTCTTCGGCGTTGCCCTGAACGGTCGGTTCAACCGAGAAGGTCATGCCGGTGTTGCCGTCACCGTCAGCCGAAACCGCGCTTACCGGAACTTCATCGCCGGTTTCCGGGTCGGTGTTCATGGTGATGTTGGCGATCACAAAGTCTTGAGCGCGTTGCTTGGAGTCCTTGGTGCCGCGGTACTGGAGGTGACGCCAGGCGTCGGTCTGGGTGATGTCGCCTTGGCTGATCGGAATCCAGGTCTTGGACGGGTTGTTGGCCGTGAAGGCGTTCTGGTCGGGCTCAACGCTGAAGCCGGCAAATGAGCTGGCTATACCAGTCCAAATGTTGTCTTTGACGCCGTGGTTTTCGGCACCGTCGGCCTGTTCGCCGCGCGGAACCACCATCATCATGGCATAAGGCACGTAGAGGATGGCGACCACAATGGTGGTGAGGATTAGCAGGGTGGGCCAGAACCAGTGGGTGTGTACTGGCTCTTCGCGGACGCGCTGGGCGCGGGCGCTGCGGCGCACGGTGCTGGCCGAGATGCCTTCTTCGTCGTCATCGCCATAGTCAACGGTTTGGAAGTCGTTGGTGGCGGTGGAGGTGCCGGTGGCGATGACCGTCTCGTCTACGTCGGTGTTGACCGCGGTGTTCGAGTCGGTGAATGACAGGGCATCGGGCTGGGTTGCCGCGGTATCGTCGAAGCTGAGCTCTTCGGTTTGGCCGTCGTCGAAGTTCACCACCTCGAGTTCGTCGTCGAAGGTGATCGACTCGGTCATGCCGTCGGCCTGTGAGTCACTATGCTGGACCACGGTCATGGCGCTGTCGTCAACCACTTCACCGAGATCGATCGACAGGTCTTCCGAGTCACCCGAGAGGATGATGGTGCCTTCGTCCGAGTCGCTCGTCGGACTGGTTGAGCCCAAATTGACCACATCTTCCCGCATCAGCATCAATTGGCCGTCGACGCGCTGGGCGCGAACGGTGCCATTATTGATGAAGTTCTGCAGGGTGGCGTCGTCGCAGCCAAGCAGGGACTTGGCTTCGTTGGCGTCAATCAGGTCGGCCATAAGGATTTCTCCGGCGTCTGCTTGCATGAATCGCGGTGCAGTACGTTGCGACCGGGGACTTTAGGAAACCGTGACGAGAGCGGCAATGCCCCCCGGCGTGGGGCCGGGATGGTGTATGATGGGGTGGCGGTGCTCAGGTCAGCGCTGCGGCCTTAGCGATCGAGAAATACGCTGACCGTACAGCCCGGAACGAGGTGGCCGTCGGCCGATCGCTCGCGGGGCAGGGCTAGGCGCCAATACGGTCGCAGCCGCCACCCCATGGCCTGGGCATGGGCTGCGAGTTGGCCATGGGTGGCCGCCAGTTCGTGCCAGGAGCCGGTATGGGGCAGGCTCAGGGCTTGGAGGGAGCGGTAATCTTCCACCAGCAGCGAGCCTTGCGGCCGTAAACTGCCAATCACGGCCCGGCCAACCTGGCAGCGCCAGCTGGCTGGCTCGTCGGAGGGGGGCAGATCCAGCAGGATCACCAGGGGGCCAGCGGTTTCGCAGCCGCCCTGGCCAGCCACTAATTCGCTGAGTTCTCGGTCTAAGGCGCCGCTGTCGCAGGGCAGCCCAGGAGCGGGCAGCGAGGCGAGGCGGAGGTTGCCTTCGGGTGTCAATTCGGGGTCGGCCATGGCGCTGGGTTTGCCCGGGAGCGGGGCTGAGTCAATGCTGATGGCCACAACTGCGGGCCTGGGACCATGCATGACGCCTGTCGGCTGGTTAACGGCCACGCCTTGCACCAGGGTCCGCCGCTCCTAAACATGGCGAAATGACCATCTACCGGTCACCGTGGCCGTGTGGTGGTCGCGTGCTCGTGAACTTCCGAATTAGAGAGGTAAAGTACATTGCCAAGTGGAGTTGTTGCCCGTTTTGATCCTCGCCGCGGCTATGGGTTCGTTGTGCCCGATGACGGCGGCGAAGACGTTTTTGTTCACCAAAATAACATCGCAATGGAAGGCTTCCGGTATCTCAAGCCGGGTGAGCAGGTCCATTATGAGCTCGAAGTCGGTGAAAAAGGCCTGAAAGCTGTTCAGGTTGAGCTGACTTCCGAGCGCTCGGATGACGATTCGCCGTTCGGTCGTGAAGACCAGGATCAGGGCGATCGTGACCGCGGTGGTCGGTATGCCCGTGATCATGGCGGCTATGATCGCGACCGTGGCGGTTACGACCGTGACCGTGGCGGCTATGACCGCGACCGCGGTAGTCGGTATGATCGCCAAGACCGTGGCGACCGTGGCGACCGTGGCGACCGCGGTGACCGCGGTGATCGCGGCGCCCGTCGCGATAACGATGACGGCCGCCTCAAAGACGAAGTCGACAAGCTGCGTCGCAAGCAGGAGCGCCTGATCAGCCTGCTGGTGGCCAAGGGCGTGCTCGCCCCGGGCGAGATCGATGGCCTCGATGGCACCCAAGCGGTGGTTGAAGAGGAATACGTCGATGCGGTTGCTGACGGCGACTACGACGACGAAGACTACGACGACGAAGATTGATGTTTTGTGAACGCGCCCGGTCGTTTGACGTCCGGGCGCGTTCGCCTCTTTAGCCTGCTTGTGCTTGCACCCTGCGAGGTGTACGGCAAACCCAAGCCTCGTGTCGACGTAACCGACCTGAGGAGGCTGGGATGGCTGATCGTACCCAAGTTGTGATTTTGGGCGCTAGCGGTGACCTTACCGCGCGCAAACTGATCCCGGGCTTGTTTCAAAGCTTCGTGGAAAACCGCTTTCCGCATCCGGTGCAGGTGGTGGGCGTAGCACGCCGACCCTGGGATCGTGCCGAGTTTCAGAGCATCATTACCGAGCGTGTGCACTGCGACGAGGGTGACAAGGCCCGCTGGGACGAGTTCATGAGCGAGGTCTACTACCAGCAGACCCACCTCGATAGCGATGACGGCTACACTGAGCTGGCCCGCACCCTCAACGAGATCGCTGGCGAGGCGGTTAACCGGGTGTTCTACCTGGCGATCAAGCCTGAACTGTTCTTGGCCACCGTCACAGGCTTGCATGCCTCCGGTTTGCTCGACCAAAGCACGGGCACGGCCCGTGTTGTGGTTGAGAAACCTTTTGGTACCGACCTCGAGAGCGCACGGGCTTTGAATGCCGAATTGCTGCGCATGTTGGGTGAGGATCAGCTCTACCGCATTGATCACTACCTCGGCAAGGAGACGGTGCAGAACCTGCTCGCGTTCCGTTTTCGCAACGCGATGTTCGAGCCGCTGTGGAATCACAACCACGTTGAAGTGGTGCAGATTACCGTGGCTGAAGACGTGTTGGTGGGTGATCGCGGCGGTTATTACGACAGTTCAGGCGCGGTCCGTGATATCCTGCAAAACCATGCTTTGCAGATTCTGGCGCTGGTTGCGATGGAGCCACCATCGTCATTGCAGGGCGATGCGATTCGCAACGAGAAGGTCAAAGTGCTGGAAAGCCTGCGTTGCCCCAAAGAGGTCACGGATGATCGCGCGCATATCGTGCGCGGTCAGTATTGGGGCTACCGCCATGAAGGTGGCGTGGCCGAAGACAGCCAAACCGAAACCTACATCGCGGTACGGACCTACATCGACAACTGGCGCTGGGGCGGGGTGCCTTTCTTGCTGCGCACCGGTAAGGGGCTGCCGAAGCGTTTCACTGGGATTCAGGTCCAGTTCCACATGCCGCCGCACAGTTTGTTTGGCCCACCGGATGCCTGCCATCTACGGCCCAATGCCCTGAATCTACGGATTCAGCCGCACGAGGGCATTGATCTGCATTTCGACGTTAAGGCGCCGGGGAGCGGGAATGAAATGGTGCCGGCCAAGTTGAACTTCAACTACGAAGAATTCTTCAACCGTCGCATTCCAGAAGCCTACCAACGCCTGCTGCTCGACGTCATCAAGGGTGACCAGAGTCTATTCATCCGCTCCGATGAAGTGGAAGAGAGCTGGCGTTGGACCGATAGCCTGCGCGAGCTGATGCCCGACACCGAGCTGCATGCCTATGAGCCCAAGAGCTGGGGTCCGGATGCGGCTCATTCGCTGTTTGGTGAGTGCGAAGGGCGTTGGGCAAAGGAGTAGGGGGCGGCTCTCGGCGTGGTCGGTATGCGCGCCGTATGGCCGTGTGCGTGAATCCCGGCGTCTGCGCCTGGGAGTGTATCGTCGTGCTTGGTATGCGCGCCGTATGGCCGTGTGCGTGAATTTCGGTAGGTCCGCCGTATGGCTGAGTGCGTCAATCAACGGCGTTGCGCCTGGGAGTGTCGCTGCCCTAAGCGACGTGCACCCGCCGCAGAGGTCTTCTTCCTTCGCTATGCGCTCATCGCGCGTTTGCGTCTGGACTCCGCGTGCGAGCGACCTCGCTTACAGTCCAGACTCTCAGTAAATAAAAACACCATCGAACCCCATGCCAGGATTCGGTGGTGTGGTGCGATGCGGGGGCATCGCGTACGTGGAACAGGTGACTATTTCTTGAGGAAGGCCTTCGCGTCTTCGCTGGCCTTGACCATGATCTTGTCAGCGATTTCCTTGCAAATTTCTGGGTTGTCGCGCAGGAACTGCTTGGCGTTCTCGCGGCCTTGGCCGAGGCGGTCGTCGCCGTAGCTGTACCAGGCGCCGGTTTTCGACACGATCTTGCCGTCGGCGGCTAGGTCGAGGACGTCGCCCTCGTAGCTGATGCCTTCGTTAAACATGATGTCGAACTCGGCCTTGGTGAAGGGCGCGGCGACCTTGTTCTTGACCACCTTGACCCGAACGCGGTTGCCGGTTTGGCGATCGCCATCGGTGATCGAGGTGACGCGGCGAATGTCGAGGCGCACGCTGGCGGCGAACTTGAGCGCACGGCCGCCGGGCTGGGTTTCGGGCGAGCCGAACATGACGCCAATCTTTTCGCGGATCTGGATGATGAACACCACGG
>JAQIBG010000453.1 GCA_027859175.1 Planctomycetota bacterium
TTCTACCGCACCCTGCGCTTCGGCGCGGGGTGCGGTTTTTTTACGGCAAAATGCAGGCGAAATTCACCGAACCTTTGTTTGTGGGTGACGAGCCAGCTCGTAATGTGAGCAAACCACTCCCACCGCACGGCATGTAAGACGCCGCAGCACGACCAGCACAAGGCCAAGCATGGATTTCGACACTTCCGCCGCCGGCGTGTTTCAACGCAGCCATGGCACCCCAATCAAAGTCTGCGAACAAACACTCGAGTTTGTGTCGTTCTCAGAGCTCGATCGCACCCACTACCTGCGCTGGCCAGCCGATAATGGCTATTTTCACATGGCAGCCCTGCCCGAAGCCTTACTCGATGGCCCCGATTCCGCCCTTCAGGCCTGGGCTCGTCACCACAAGATCAGCCCGGTGGGCGGCCACATGGCGGCCTTCGGAGCCTTTCTGCGTCAGCAGGCCCTCGTTCGAGCGTGACCAGGGCTTGCCTTGTGGCTGCCGACGCAAGCATGGCGCCCATGTCGAACCTGAGTGACGTCCAAGCCGAGTTCCTCCAGCTGTTGGTAAGCAGCGAAGCGCTGCGCTTTGGCTCGTTTACCCTCAAATCTGGCCGCATGAGTCCCTATTTCGTGAATACCGGTGCCTTCCACCACGGTGGCGACCTCGGACGCATTGGGCGCTGCTACGCCGCAATTATCCGCGAACGTATTGGCGATGACGTCGACCTGATCTTCGGACCGGCCTATAAGGGTATCCCGCTGGCGCTGGCCACCGCGGCCGCCTACGAAGAGCTCATTGGGCGACCGGTGGCCTGGTGCTACGATCGCAAGGAAGCCAAAGACCACGGCGACGGTGGGTCTTTCGTTGGCGCCCCCCTCACCGCCGGCACCAAAACTGTGCTGGTTGACGACGTGCTCACGGCCGGCACCGCGCTGCGCGAAAGCATCGCCAAACTAGCCCCAACGGGGATTAATCTTGCCGCCGCGGTGATCAGCGTTGACCGCCAAGAACCAGGCCCCAAGGGCACCGGTACCGCGCGTGAAGAGATTGCCGCCGACCACGCGCTGCCTGTTGAAGCGATCATCACCATCAGCGAAGCGGTTGACTACCTTGAGGCCAACGCCGTCAACGGCGTGCGCTACCTCGACGCCGACCAAGCCGCCACCATTCGCGCTCATTTGGGCCGCTGAATCGCTGCTAGCTGCTAGTGCTGGAAGCCGTCCCAGTCGAAGGCCTGCAGACAGCCCCGAGTGTCTTCAACCCAGCACCCGGCCTGATCAATCAGCCAGCCAATGCGATTGATCGGCACTGCGAACGGCCAATCGATCTGCAAGCTGGGCCACTGGCGGGCATCAACCGCAAACAGCAGTTCGTAGTCTTCGCCATCACAGCACGCCGCCCTAGCGGTATCGCTCATCGGCGGCACGTCGTCGTGCACCGGCGCATCGGCCGGCAACAGCACGCAGCCGTAACCGCTGGCGCGGGCCAGGCGCGGTGCATCGGCTGCCAAGCCATCTGACAGATCCATCATCGCGTGGATCTCGGGCCGAGTGGCGAGCCATGCTGCCTCGGCCAAACGCGGTTCTGGGCGCATGTGACGGCCGTTGCGCAAACTGCCCCCGAGGGCCCCTGTCACCACCAGAATGTCGCCCAGACAGCCGCCCTCGCGCAATACGAGGCGCTCTCCCGCGGCCTCGCCCCATACCGTGACGGTAACCGTCACCACCGGGCCGCGCGTGGTGTCGCCGCCCAACAGCGGACACGCATGGCGCGCCAGCTCGAGGTGGCAGCCACGCATTAGGGCCAGGTCGTCGTAGTCGGCCGGCCGGGTCAGGGCCACGGTGGCCCCAACCGGGCGCGCTGCCATTGCCGCCAGATCACTGATCGCAGCGGCGGCCGCCTTGCGGCCAATCGCAGCAGGGTCGGCGTCTGGCGCAAAGTGGGTGCCAGCAACCACAGTATCGGTGCTTAAGCAGGTGGTGCCGCCCGGTTGCCATAAGCAGCAGTCGTCGCCAACGCCGCGCGCGCCAGCGGGCACCGGTAACTCGTCGCGCAGGGCTTCAATCAGGTCAAACTCACGCATCAGCGAGTTCGTGCCGACGCGCCGCAATCGCCGAACGCAGTTCAGCCACGCGCGCTTCGAGCAACTTGGTGCGCTCGGGCGCTACCGGATAAACCGGATGATAGAGCCGATTGAGCGCGGCGATAGTGTCGCGCAGTTCGTCCTGCAGGAAGGCCAGTTGGGCATCACGATCAATGGTGGCAGCCATCACAGTACTCCTCAAAAGTCACAGGGCTGGGCTTCGCCCGGGGGCAGCGTCAACACCTCAACGCCGCGTTCAGTGACCAATATGGTATGCTCAAATTGAGCACTGCGCAGTAAATCGGCGGTCACGGCGGTCCAGTTGTCGTCCCAGGTGGTATGCCGCCACGTACCCATGTTGATCATGGGCTCGATGGTGAAGGTCATGCCTGGTCGCAACTCAAAGCGTGCCGCGTGGTCGTAATAGTGCGGAACCTGCGGCTCCATATGGAAGGTTTCGCCGATACCATGGCCCACAAAGGCACGCACCACACCAAAGCTCTGACGCGCCGCCACGCGCTCGATGGCCCGGCCGATATCGCGCACCTGGCCACCTGGCTGCACCGCTTTGATGCCCTCATACAGGCACTCACGGGTTACGCTCACCAGCTTGCGACTCTTTTCGTCGACCTCGCCCACCAGCACGGTTTGCGAGCAGTCGCCATGAAAGCCTTCGCAATACACCGTCACATCAACGTTAACGATATCGCCGTCTACCAGGGCCCGGCTGTCGGGGATACCATGGCAGATGACCTCATTCACCGAGGTGCAAATCGCCTTGGGATAGCCGAAGTAGTTCAGCGGGCTGGGATAGACGCCGCGTTCAACACACAGCTCATGGGCATAGGCATCAAGCGATTCGGTGGTCACGCCTGGCGCCACCTTGGCCGAGACCGCCTCCAACACTTCACGCGCAATCGTGCAGGCCTTGCGCATGCCGGCGATTTGCACCGGCGACTTGATGGCATCGGGGGCCTTGGCCTGGGGCTTGCCGATATCGGCGTAATCCGGCCGCATGATCGCAGGCGGCACGCTACGCCGCGGGCTCACAGTGCCCTTTTGAACCGGCCGCACCGGGGGCCTGCCAACGGCGTCCGGCTCGGCCTGAGTACCGTCTCCATCCAAAGCCGCCAAGCGGTCTTTGTGCATGTGGCAGCGCTTGTACTTGGTGCCGCTGCCACACCAACAAGGGTCATTGGGACGGGTCTTGGTCACAACGCGAGGTCTCCGTAAGGCGAGCACGGTAAGGGTCTGACTGAAAACGCCAGAGGCCGCTGATGCCGGACCTGCGGCCGCACAACACGGCCATCGGGCGCGCACGCAGGGCCAAAGGCCAGAGGCCCAGATCGCGACGACGAAAACCAAACAACACGCAGCCCCTTTGTCCTGCACGACTTCGGTTGCAAACGCGCCGTCTTAACACTATGGTGGCGGCTGCATGGGTGAAAAGGGACCAGTTCTTCGCTTGGAGGTGTCTAAGGATCGCATGAGCGCCACGCTCGCGATTCCGGCCGGCTATTGCATCGAGCCGGTCAATCTCAAGGCCCAGATTCAGGCCTGCGGGATCTGCTTTGGCCTCGTTGGCGAGGGCGTGATGGCCGCCCAGCAGAAGGCCGAGGAGGATCGCGACATCGTGATCGCGCGTGGCCAACCAGCCGAGCATGGCCTCGATGGCAGCATCCAAATGCTGGTGCAAACCGAGCCCAAACTGGTCATCAAACCCGACGGCACCATTGACTTCAAAGAGCTCACCATCGAGCGCGAGGCCGTTAAAGGCCAGCGCCTCGCGGTGTACACCCCGGCCACCCTCGGCAACTTTGGCCTGACCATTCGCGGCGAACGGCTCGACCCCCGCCCCGGCAAAAACCTCGAGCTCAACAACCTGTGCGGCATTGGCACCCTGATCCCGCCGCAAGACCGCAAGGTGCTTTTTGCCGCACGCGATGGGGTCATCGCTAAAGCCAAAGACGGACGGCTTTCGATCGTCGACCAATTCATCGTCGAGGGCGACATCGATTTGCGCGTCGGCAACGTTGACACCAAGCACCCCGTGATAAACAAAGGCGACATCCGCAAGGGCTTCAAGGTCAAGAGCGAGGGTGATATCACTGTTGAAGGCGTGATTGAAGACGCCCGCGTGTCGGCCGGTGGCAACCTGATCGTTGCCGGTGGTATTTTGCCTGGCGTTGAGCGCGTCAAAGCGCGCGGCGAACTCCAAGCCCGCTTCATCCACAACCGGGTCATCAAAGCCCGCTCGATGAACGTTGTTAAAGGCATTCGCCACAGCGATGTGCAGTGCCGCAAAGACGTGCACGCTGGTAATATTTTTGGCGGCCACCTGTGCTGCGGCGGCTCACTCTACGTGAATGACCTCGGCACCGAACACGGCGATGGCACCTTTGTGCGGGTCGGCTTCGACCCCTACGTCTACGCCTTGGCCGAGGCCGAGAAGACGGGCGAAGAAGTGCACCTAGACGCCGCCACGGTCGCAAACGTGGGCAAAAACCAGGCCGAGCTTGAGGCCGAACTGGCAGCAAGCGACAGCGATGATGAAGCCGATGATGACTCCAAGGCCGACCACACCGCTCGTGAAGTACCCGATGACCAGCGTGACCCCCCGCCCGGCACACGGCTCGAGGTCACTGGCGCCCTGCATCCACCGATGGAAATCTGGTTCGGCGGCGCGCATAAATGGCAGACCGTGATTCCAGCCCGCAACGTCACGATGATGCTGGTGGAAGAAGAGATTCGCGTTTTGCCGGGCCTGCTCAGTGCCAAGTTGAGCTCTGGCAAGGTCAAAATTCCCAAGAAATCCAGCAAATAACCCAGCCCGCATCGAGAGCCACCGGTCTCACTCAGCCGGGCATTAGTCAGCTTCGACACCGAGCTTGGCCGCGATCGCCGCCTTCACCGCCTTGGGGTCGGCCTTGCCGCCCGATAACTTCATGGCGGCACCCACCAAGCGCCCGATCGCCTTGACGTTGCCACCCTGGATCTGCTCAACCACCGCTGCGTTATCGGCCACCACGGCCGCAACCCACTCATCAAGAGCGGCGCTATCGGTTTCTTGGATCATGCCGCGGCTGGTAAAGTAGGCCTCGGGCTCTTCATCGCAGGCAAACAGCGCATCGCTCTCACCCTTGGCCACCACGCGCGCAACCTTACTCTCATCAACCAAACGAATCAGCGCCGCCATCTTGGCAATGGGCGCGGCCTCGGTGATGGCTGTGCCCTTATCGGCAGCGAGGCGCAGGGCCTCTTCGCGGGTCCAGTTGGCGGCCAGCTTGGTGCTGATACCAGCGGCCAGCAAGGCCTCGAAATAATCGGCCACCTCGCGCTCGGCGGTGAGGTCAACCGCAACCTGCCGCGCCAAACCCAATTCTGCAACG
>JAQIBG010000035.1 GCA_027859175.1 Planctomycetota bacterium
CGCCTTACCCGAGGGCTATCAAACCCGCGTTGGCGAACGCGGCGTGATGCTCTCAGGCGGCCAACGGCAACGCATCGCAATTGCCCGCGCCCTGATGCGCGACCCACGACTGCTCATTCTAGACGAAGCCACCTCGGCCCTCGACACCGTCACCGAACGCAGCATCCAAGAAGTCATCGACGCCCTGCAAGGCAGCCGCACCGTAGTGGTCATCGCCCACCGCCTCTCAACCGTCCGCAACGTCGACGAAATCCTCGTCCTCGAACACGGCCGCCTGGTTGAGCACGGCCCCTTCGAACAACTCCTGCGCCGCGGCGGCCCCTTCGCCCGCCTCGCCGCCGAACAGACTACTGATGCGGCCTAAATGCTGGGGAATTAGCAGGAGGGAGTCGAGGGAGTTGAGGTCCGAATGAGAAGAATAATTAATTTCTGGCTACCTGAGTCTGCCTGAGCGCAACGATACCTGATCGAGTACAACTAGGAGCTTGAACGGCTCAGCAGCCGTACTTCTCCCCCTCATTCGGACCTCAACTCCCTCGCCTCCCTCCTGCTAATTCTTCTCTCAAGCCAGGACGGCGCCGCCGATTCGGCTGCGGACGAGGTCTACCCAGCGGCGCAGGCGGGGGCGGTCGCCGTTGATGCGGTAGACGTCGCGGAACAGGAACTCGAGGTTGCAGTCGCCCATCGCGGCGAGGCTTTGGTCGAGGTCGGTTTCGAGGGCGTCCCAGTTGGGGGTGGCGCCGCTGATTGGCGGCGGTTCGGGTTTGCGCGACAGCACCACGCTGCGGCCCACTTGGGCTGCGATGCTGGCGCGGTCGCACCAGGGTGAGATCGAGACGGCGCGGATATTCGGGATCATTTTGATGATTGCGTCCCAGCGGTCGTGGACTGGTTCACAGCACCCATAGTAGACGAGACCAAACAGTGACGCGACCTCGGCCATCGCCGGCAAGAATTGCTCGATGAACATGCCGGGCGAGATCATGGTGGTTTCTTGCGACTCCATCCAGGTCCAGCAGTCTTTGAGCTGGGCCCCGCCTGCCGGGGTGACATCGGGCAGCTCAGAGACGAAGCCCGGGCTACCCGAACCCACAATGGTGCCGTTGGCGTTGGCGCCCACCAAGCCCTCCTGCTCAAGGAAGCGGAACCAGGCGATGCGGTCGTCACGCAGGTACTGTAAGGCGCGCTGCAGGGCCTCAGGGGCATCTAGCGGCCACAGCAGCAGGTTGTCGTTGCCGATCAGCTTGAACAGGTCTTGGGTCAGAGCGCTGTGGAGGCAGCCACTGCCGTGAATCACCACCGGCAGGAGGTCGCCGAAGATCGCATCCAAGCGCGCAGCCGAGGCCTCAGTCGCAGCGCGATCGACGCTGAACCGCCGCGGCGTGAGCTTGTCGAGATCATCGATGGATCTGATCGGATGGTCGATGTGGTAGCCCACGGTGCCGTCTTGCGCGTCGGTGCCGTGCTGGGCCGCCAGCGACACGCCGTAATCGGTGGCGCTAGTGTGCCAGGCGAGCCGCCACACCGGCTCCACCACCAAGTCATCGCCAATTTCTTCAGCCTGGCGAATTTGCCCCAGCATGCTGCGCTCAATACCACGCAACTGTGGGTCTTGGCACTGCAGCTCGCCATCAGCGAGGAAGTCTTGGCCCAAGGTCCAGGTTTCAAACAACACCATCGGCCGTTCGGCATCCAGGTCTTTAAGCTTGGTCCAAGCCCGGCGCCGCTCAGTCATCACCGGCTCAGCGGCGATCTCGGCGATGCGCCCAGCCAGGGCCCGGATTCGTTCGTGGTCATGCATGTCGATCTCCCGATCGCTTCATCGTAGCCATGCGGTGGCCTGAGCGGGATGGGAGCTCGTGCCGCTGACCTGGGAGATCTTGCTTAAATGGGCCGTTGGTCCTGGGTCCTAGGCCGCCTGCAAGCAGGCTTAGGCGCGGGGCTAGCGCACCGACACCCGCTCAGAACCCGTGCCACGCCATACGTCACCCGGCTGTCCCCACGACCCAAGCGCCGCAAGGCGCGTACCAGGACCCAGGACCCAATGCCCAGCATCCAGAACCACCAAAACAACAACACCCCGCCAAAGACGAGGTGTTGCTCTGCACATGAACCCGAATGATCGGATCAGGCGAAGTGGCTGAATGCCTTGTTGGCGTCGGCCATGCGGTGCACGTTTTCGCGCTTTTGGATGGTGGAGCCGGTCTTGTTGTAGCAGTCGATCAGCTCTTGAGCGAGCTTCTCGGCAGTCGGCCGGCCCTTGCGGCCGCGCACGGCTTCGAGGATCCAGCGGAAGGCCAGGGTCTGCTGACGGCGCGGCTTCACCTGCACCGGCACCTGGTAGTTCGCACCACCAACGCGCTTGGAGCGGACTTCGACCATCGGCTTGGAGTTTTCAATCGCCGACTCGAAGACCTTGAGCGGGTCAACCTTGAGCTTGTTGGCGATTTGTTCAAAGGCGTCGTACACGATGCGTTCGGCGGTCGACTTCTTGCCATCATGCATGATGCAGTTGATGAACTTGGAGACCTGCTCCGAGCTGTACTTGGCGTCGGGCACGATGCCGCGGCCAACCAAGCGACGGGGCTTGACCGGAACCGACTCGGTGCCGCTCTCGCCAATGGTGATCGAACCGTCTTCGTTGCGCTTGACGTCGGCCGGAATCTCGGCGTCGTCTTGCTGACCCTCGGCGCCTTCGACGGCGTCGACGGGCTTCTGTTCTTCGGCAGCTGGCTGCTCTTCGCTCATGGTATTCGTCCTTGTTTAGGTGGTAACCGGGGTCTTCCTGGCGACGAACCAGTACTCCCGGGGGGAGGCACGCGGCGGAGCCGCGTGCGTTGTGAGTTTCAAGTTTCGGGTTTCGAGTTGAGGGGGCGGCGCTGGTGCGCCGCCGGCTCAGACTGTGACCCGGTAACGAGACCGGTGGAAGCTTCGAGCTTGGTGTTTCGCGCTTCGCGCTGGTCGAGACCAACTTGAAACGCGAAACTCACAACTCGCAACTCTGCCGGACCCGGCCGGAGGTCACTTCTTCGGACGCTTGGCGCCGTAGAGGCTACGACCCTGCTGACGACCTTCGACACCCTGACAGTCGAGCTTACCACGGACAATGTGGTAGCGGACACCAGGGATGTCGCGAACACGACCGCCGCGGATCATCACCAGGCTGTGTTCCTGGAGATTGTGCTTCTCACCACCGATGTAAGCGGTGACTTCCTTGCCGTTCGACAAGCGCACACGGGCGATCTTACGAAGAGCCGAGTTCGGCTTCTTCGGGGTGGTCGTCTTGACCTGGAGGCACACACCGCGCTTGAACGGGTTGGCCTCCAGAGCCGGACTCTTGGATTTAGTGGTCTTGGCTTTACGGCCATGACGGATCAGCTGATTAATCGTTGGCACCGACAAACTCCTGCTCGGAAGGGCCGAGGCTTATAGCGTCATCTTCTTCTGAGACAACCGGTTCTCCGAGTCGCTCATGATTCGCTTTGAGATATGACTTAAATCCGGTGCCACACGGCACCATGTGCCCAAGGATGACATTCTCCTTGAGGCCCTTGAGATTGTCTACGCGACCCGCCAATGCGGCATCTGCGAGGACCTTGGTGGTCTCCTGGAAGGAGGCCGCCGAGATGAAGCTCTCCGACTGGAGAGACGCCCGGGTGATACCCATGAGCTTGGGCTCGTAGGTAACGGCCTGCTTGCCATCAACCAACGCTTGCTGGTTCTGACCGCGGATGGTGATCTTGTCAGCGATCTGACCCTGGAGGTAAGCGAGGTCGCCGGCGTTCACCACCTCAACCTTGCGCATCATCTGACGCACGATCACTTCGATGTGCTTGTCATTGATGCCCACGTTCTGAGCGCGGTACACCTGCTGGATCTCACCAAGGAGGTAGTCTTGCAGGGCTTCCTCACCGCAGATACGCAGCAAGTCCTTGGGCACCAGGGTGCCGTCGACCAAGGCGTCACCAGCGCGCACACGGTCGCCCTTGTGGACGCGGTAGTGCTTACCCTGGGGAATCGAGTGCTCGGCTTCAACGCCCGAGTCACCACGCACCAGGATGGTACGCTTGCCGCGCTTACGCTCGCCGAAGTCAACCACACCGTCGATCTCGGCCATAACGGCAGGATCCTTCGGTGCGCGGGCTTCGAACAGCTCGGTGACGCGGGGCAGACCACCGGTGATGTCGGTAGGACCGGCCATTTCACGCGGCGTTGATGCCAGCAGGGTACCAGGAGCGATGGTGTCGCCCTCGGTAACACGCAGGGTCGCCTTTTCCGGAATCGGATAGTAGGCGATGGGGTTGCCGTCGGTGTCGTCGAGCACGATCTGCGGGTGCAGGTCGCCCTTACCTTCGAGGATGATGCGGTTGATGATACCGGTGGCCGAGTCGCGCTCTTCGCGCATCGTGACCTCGGGGATCACCGCTTCGAAGCGCACCTTACCACCCGCTTCACAGAGAATCGGCACATTGGCCGCTTCCCACTCAGCGATGATCTGGCCCTTCTTGGCGGTTAAATTGTCTTCAACCTTGAGGGTTGAACCAACCGGCACCTTGAAGCGCTCGATCTCACGGCCGCTGGCGTCTTGAATGACGATCTCACCGTTACGGTTGAGGACCACCGTGGCGCCATCGGAGTTGACCACCGTGCGCAGGCCTTCGTACACCACCTTACCGCCGCTACGCAGCTTGTAGCTGGTGTCTTCAACCTTAACGCCGGCCACACCACCGATGTGGAAGGTACGCATGGTCAGCTGGGTACCGGGCTCACCGATCGACTGAGCAGCGATGACACCCACGGCCAAGCCGCTTTCGACCATGCGGCCGCGCGACAAGTCCATGCCGTAGCAGCGCTGGCAGATGCCTTGCTTAGATTCGCAGGTCAGCGGGCTGCGGACGCGAATCTTTTCAAAGCCCATGCTCTCGATGCGCTTGGCGGCTTCGAGCGAGATGACGTCGTTCTCGCTGACCACCACCTCGTCGGTGATGATGTCAACGATCGTGTCGCGGGCGATACGGCCGATGATGTTTTCAGCCAAGGTCACCTTGACGTCTTCACCTTCGTAGACCACCGACTTGGTCACGCCACCAACGGTGCCGCAATTCTCTTCGTTGATGATCACGTCTTGGGCCACGTCCACCAACTTACGGGTCAGGTAACCCGAGTCGGCGGTCTTGAGTGCGGTGTCGGCCAAGCCCTTACGCGCACCGTGGGTCGAGGTGAAGTATTCCAACACGCGCAGACCGTCTTTGAACGAGGCGCGAATCGGGGTTTCGATGATCTCACCATTCGGCTTGGCCATCAGACCACGCATACCAGCAAGCTGGCGAACCTGGGCTTCCGAACCACGAGCCTTGGAGATGGCCATGGCGTACACCGGGTTGATGTACTCAGGGCCGTAACGCTTGTCGTTGGCCAAGAAGTTCATCAGCGCCTTCGACACCGACTCGGTGGCGTGATTCCACACGTCGCGGATGTTGCGGTGACGCTCGGTAGCCGTGATCAAACCGCGGGCGTAAGCCTTGAGGAACTTCTGCGCGCGCTTGTCGGCGTCGGCAATGATCTGGTCCTTCTCAACCGGCGTGGCCAAGTCGGCGAAGCCGAAGCTGATACCCGAAATAGTCGAGTAGCGGAAACCGACTTCCTTGACCTTGTCGAGCACGTCGATGGTCGACTGGCGGCCGAGGTACTCGAAGCAGTCGGCAATCACCTTACGCAGGCTGCTCTTGTCCTGGGTCTTGTTGTAGAAGGGCATGCCCTCAGGCAGCACTTCATTGAACAGCAAACGACCAGGCGTGGTGATGATCAGGGTCTCTTCTTTGAGCGTCTTCTTGCTGCTGCCGGTATCGAGGATGCAGCCAATCGGCAGCGGTACCTTGATCTCGGTGTGCAGTTCGATGACGTTGTGCTCAAGCGCCATGCGGACTTCGTCGTTGGTGGCAAACACCTTGCCATGACCCGGCATGTCGGGCATGTCGAGGGTCAGGAAGTAACAGCCGAGAACGATGTCCTGGTCAGCTGAGATGATCGGGTTGCCGTGCGCGGGCGAGAAAATGTTGTTGGTCGACAGCATCAGCACGCGGGCTTCGGTTTGGGCCTCGATCGACAACGGCAAATGCACCGCCATCTGGTCACCGTCAAAGTCAGCGTTGAAACCAGCGCAGACCAGCGGGTGAATCTGAATCGCCGAACCTTCAATCACGATCGGTTCGAAAGCCTGGATGCCCATACGGTGCAGGGTTGGTGCGCGGTTGAGCATCACCACCTTGCCCTTGATGACATCACCGAGGACTTCCCATACCTCTTCGTCGCGACGCTCGAGCTTACGCTTGGCGGCCTTGACGGTTTCGGCGTAGCCGCGCTCCTTGAGGGCGCGGATGATGAAGGGCTGGAACAGCTCGAGCACGATCTGCTTAGGCAGACCACACTGATGCAGCTTCAGACGCGGGCCAACCACGATGACCGAACGGGCCGAGTAGTCGACGCGCTTGCCGAGCAGGTTCTCGCGGAAGCGACCCTGCTTGCCCTTGATCATGTCGGTCAGCGACTTGAGCGGGCGGTTGCCCGAACCGAACACGGCGCGCTGGCAGCGGCCATTGTCGAACAGGGCGTCAACGGCCTGCTGCAGCATCCGCTTTTCATTGCGGATGATGATGCCGGGAGCGTTGAGCTCGATCAGCTTCTTCAGGCGGTTGTTGCGGTAGATGACGCGACGGTACAGGTCGTTCAGGTCGGAGGTGGCAAAGTTGCCGTTCTCCAGAGGCACCAAGGGGCGTAGATCGGGCGGGATGACCGGCACGGTGGTCATGATCATCCACTGCGGGTCATTGCCCGACTGCTTCAGATCTTCAGCCAAACGCAGGCGCTTGGTGAGCTTCTCGATCTTCTGCTTGGCACGGGTGTTGGCCAATTCTTCGCGCAACTCAGCAATCAAGGTTTCCAGGTCCAAATGGCGGACCAATTCCTGAATTGCTTCGGCACCCATCATGGCCTTGAAGTCGTCGCCGTACTTCTCAACCGCCTTGCGGTACTGCTCCTCAGACAGGATTTCCATGTACTCGAGGGCAGTGGTGCCGGGGTCGGTAACGATGTACTTCTGGAAGTAGATCACCTGCTGCAGCGAGCTGGACTTGAGGCCCAACAGGTTGCCCAGACGGCTCGGCATGGCCTTGAAGAACCAAATGTGAACCACGGGGCTCACCAGGTTGATGTGGCCCATGCGCTCGCGACGAACGCGGCTATGGGTCACGAGCACGCCGCACTTTTCGCAGACGATGCCCTTGTACTTCACGCCGGAGTACTTGCCGCAGAAGCACTCCCAGTCTTTGGTGGGTCCGAAGATTTTCTCGCAGAAGAGACCATCTTTTTCCGCTTTGTAGTTGCGGTAGTTGATGGTTTCTGGCCGCTTCACCTCGCCCTGCGACCACGACCGAATGACCTCCGGGGAGGCCAGACGGATGGAGACGGCGTTGTAGTCAGGCGAATGCGCTTGGGTCTGCTCGAGCAGGTCGATCATGAATCGCGTTTCCTAAGAAAGGTACGGGGTGCTGGGTCCGGGGAGCCGGTACCCCTTACTCTTCAATAACCGTGTCTTTGACCTCGCCGATGACGGTCTCGGCCGAAGTGCCGAGATCGGCACCAAAGTCGAGCGTCGCGGCGGCGGTGGCTTCGCCTTCGAACACCATGTCGTGGGGACGATGCAGGCGGATGTCGAGACCAAGACCGCGGATCTCGTTCATCAGCACTTCAAACGCCATCGGCGTGCCGTAGGTCAGCGAGCCATCGCCCTTGACCATGCTCTCGTAGATCCGGGTACGGCCGTCGACGTCGTCAGACTTAACGGTCAGGATCTCTTGGAGCACATTGGCACAGCCATAGGCCTCGAGGGCCCAGACTTCCATCTCACCGAAGCGCTGGCCGCCGAAGCGGGCCTTACCGCCCAAGGGCTGCTGCGTGATCAGCGAGTAGGAACCGGTTGAGCGTGCGTGCAGCTTGTCTTCCACCAAGTGGTGGAGCTTGAGCATGTACATCACGCCGACGGTGGTCTTCTGATGGAAGCGATGGCCGGTGCGACCGTCGTAGAGGTGAGTCTTGCCGTCTTCGGGCAAGCCAGCCTCACGCAGCATCTCGCGGATCTCATCCTCGTGAGCACCATCGAACACCGGGGTCACGGCGCGCACGCCGAGGGCACGAGCGGCCCAGCCAAGGTGAACTTCGAGCACCTGACCCACGTTCATGCGCGACGGCACGCCCAGCGGGTTGAGGATGATGTCAACGGTGTCGCCATTGGGCAGGAAGGGCATGTCCTCTTCCGGCACGATGGTGGAGATAACACCCTTGTTACCGTGACGACCGGCCATCTTGTCACCGACCTTGAGGGTCAGCTTACGAGCCACGAAGACCTTGACCATCTCGAGCACGCCAGTTGGCAGATCATCACCGCGCTTGCAGTTGAGGATCTCCTTTTCGCAGTCGCGCTTGAGCTCGTCGATCTGCGGGTCGACTTCTTCATAGATCGAACGCGCCTTACGACGCTTGCCACCTACAAAGTTGAGGGCCGTAACCGGCAGAGTCTTGTTCAGCTTCATGACGTCGTCGTCGTTCATCGATTCGTCGAAGTCGATGACCTCGCCGGTTTCGATGTTGACCACGTTAGCGCCAGCGACTTCCCAGATGCGACGGAACTTGTCGCGGGCCAGGGCCGCCTGCTTCTGCATGTAGCGGGCTTCGATGTCGCGGATGCGGCCTTGCTCGTCCTTCTTATCCTTATCGGTAAGAGCAGAACGACGCTGGAAACGCTTCACGTCAACAACGGTGCCGTAGATACCCGGCTTCATGACCAAAGAGTCATCGCGGACATCTTCACCGGCGCGACCAAAGATAGCGTGCAACAGCTTCTCTTCGGGCGTCAGCTCAGACTTGTTCTTCGGCGTGACCTTACCAACCAGGATGTCGCCGGGGCGCACCATGGTACCAACGCGCACGAAACCGCGCTCGTCGAGGTGGCGCAGGGCTTCGTCAGAGCGACCCGGAATTTCACGGGTGAACTCTTCCTTACCAAGCTTGGTCTCGCGGATCTCGACCTTGAACTCCTCGATGTGAATCGAGGTGAAGCGGTCTTCGCGCAGCAGGCGTTCGTTGACGACGATGGCGTCTTCGAAGTTGCAGCCTTCATACGGCATGAAGGCAACCACGCAGTTCTTACCGAGGGCGAGGAGGTCTTCCTCCATACCGCCGCCGGAAGCCAGCACGTCACCCTTGCCCACTTCTTGGCCCATGCGCACGATCGGGGCCTGGTTGAGGCAGGTCCGCTCGTTGAGGCCGTGGTACTTACGCAGGAAGTACGAGCGCTCGCAGTCTTCGTGCCTGATAACCACCTTGAGGCTGTCGACGTAGGTGACGACACCCGCGTCGAAGGCATGCAGACACATCGAGCTCGAACGCGCGATGTCTTGCTCCATGCCGGTGCCCACGAAAGGCGCCTCTTGGATCAGCAGCGGCACAGCCTGACGCATCATGTTCGCACCCATCAGGGCGCGGTTAGCGTCGTCGTGCTCCAAGAACGGAATCAACGCGGCCGACACGCCGAGCATCTGCTTGGGCGATACGTCGACCAGGTCGATCTCGCCAGCAGGACACTCAGAGAACTGACCGGCCCAACGAACCTGGGCGATGTCTTGCACCACGCGGTTCTTGGCGTCGAGTTCGATTGAGGCCTGACCAATCTTGTAGTCCGACTCTTCGTCGGCCATCAGGTACACGATCTCGTCGGTAACCGTTCGGTCATCAACCTTACGGTAGGGCGTTACCAAGAAGCCGAATTCGTTCACCGCCGCGTAAATCGACAGCGACACGATCAGACCGATGTTGGCGCCTTCCGGCGTTTCAATCGGGCAGATACGGCCGTAGTGCGAGGTGTGCACGTCGCGCACCTCAAAGCCGGCACGCTTCCGGTTCAAACCACCGGGGCCGAGCGCCGACAGACGGCGTTCGTGGGTCAGCTGCGACAGGATGTTCGACTGGTCGACCACCTGCGACAGTTCGCCGCGCTGGAAGAAGTTCTGAATCGCCGAATCAAAGGCCTGCGAGTTGAACAGATTACGCGGCTGAAGGGCCTGGGTCACGTCTTCCTGCTGGAGGTCACGCGACAGCTTTTCCTTCACCGCACGACGCAGCTTGAGCATCGCGGCGCGCACTTCGTCGGCCAACAGGTCGGCGATCGGGCGCACACGGCGGTTACCCAGGTGGTCGATGTCGTCGAGTTCGCCCTGGTTGGCGTTCGAGCGAATCACGTTCAGGAGGTAATTCAGGATGCCGACGTAGTCGTCAACCGAGATCACCGAGCCTTCGCCTTCAACCTTGAGCTTGCGGTTGATGCGGAAGCGACCAACGCGGCCCAGGTTGTAACGGCTCGGGTTCTGGAAGCGGTCGTGGAACAGCTCCTTGACCTTGGCTTCGTCGGCCGGGTTGCCGGGACGCAAACGCTTGTAGATGCGGATCAGCGCTTCTTCATGCGAGGTGGCTTCGTCATCACGCAGGGTGTTGAGCAGCACGTCGTCGGGCTTCACCGCGGTGGTGATGATCTCAACCTTGAGGATGCCCAGACCCTTGAGGGTCTCGAAGGTGGCTTCGGTCAGCTCTTCGCAGGCCTTGGCCAACACCACCGGCTCGTCGCCTTCGGCCTTGGGGTCGATGATGTCTTCAACCAGGATCTTGCCGACGATCTCGTCTTTGGCCTTCTTGCCAGAGAGTTCGACCACGGCGGTCTCGAAGAAGTTACGCAGCATCTGCGGGGTGGTGCCGTAGTCGGGCGACAGGGCACGCAGGAAGCAGGTGGCAGCAATCTTGTGGGACTTGTCGATCTTGATCTGGAGGAAGTCTTTCGAGGTGACTTCGATCTGGATCCACGAGCCACGCTCCGGGATGATCCGGCAGCTATGCACGCGACGACCGTTGGGCGCGGTTTCCGACGAGAAGTCGACACCGGGCGAACGCTGGATCTGCGTGACGATAGTACGCTCAGAGCCGTTGACGATGAACTCGCCGCCGCCAATGCGGATCGGGAGGTAGCCGATGTGGACTTCCTCTTCGAGCACTTGGCCTTCGGTGAGCGCTTCGCCTTGGACGCGAATCTTAAGCTTCAGACCCTTTTGATAGGTCAGGCCAAGATCGCGGCACTCGGGCTGGTCGTGCTGAGGCAGCGAGAAGCTGTAGCCGTGATAGGTAACCTCAACCCGACCGTCGTAACCGGCAATCGGGAAGAACTCACGGAAGATGGCCTCAAGGCCCTCGTCGTGGTTGCGGTCTTCAGCGGCGCTTTCGTGATCGAGGAATCGATCGTAGCTGTTTGCCTGCAGGTCCGTGAGGCTCGGGACGGGGACAATGTCCTGAACCTTGCCGAAATGCCTGACCTCCATGGAGACTCCTGGGATCGTCGTAGACGGGGCTTACGGGGCGATAGACGCGGCAGGCACACATGCCCTGCCGCAGAGGGACCCAACAAGCTAGTAAGGGCCCGGGTAGACGCAAGACTTGTGTCTACCTGGGTCCCGACAGCTCGGAGGGGCCTTCCCCTATGTGGTGACCGGGCCCGACGGGCCGCGGTGCAGCGACAAGAGCCCCGCCGCGCACAGGCGCAGCGGGGCTAATTGGATCAGGCAATCACCCTCGAACGAGGGCGATTACCGTGGGTGTTCTCAGACGCCCTTGAGCTCGACCTTGGCGCCGACCTCTTCGACCTTCTTCTTGATCTCGTCGGCCTCTTCCTTCGAAGCGGCTTCCTTCATGGTCTGGGGGGCGCTTTCGACGAACTTCTTGGCGTCGGCAAGACCCAGGCCGGTGATCTCGCGGACCGCCTTGATGACCTTGATCTTTTCACTGCCGGCTTCAGCCAGGATCACGTTGAACTCGGTGGGCTCTTCGGCGGCTTCTGCACCGCCGGCGGCACCGCCAGCAGCCATGACCACACCGCCGCCACCCTGCAGGTCGGCGTCGGACAGACCGAGCTCATTCTTAAGCGCATCGACCAGCTCGACGAGCTCGACAACACTGAGTTCCTTGATGGTGCTGATGACACCCGCGAGCTTTTCGCTGACTTCGCTCATGATGTACTCCTTGGGGGGCAGGCAGACCTGCCGTTTTGATTACTAGGTTTGGGCCTATTGGGTTGTAAATGCTAACGACAGGCCAGATCAGCCGTCTTCCAGCTTCTCTTTGTGAGCCACGATCGCGCGGGCCATCTTGCGATAAGGTGCCTTGGCGATCTTGGCGAGCTTGACGTAGGGCGCGCGCAGAGCGCGAACCACTAGTGCCCGGGCCTCGTGCTTGGTCGGCAGGTCGGCGAAACGGGCGGCAGCAGCGGCATCAACCGCGCGACCTTCGATCAGGCCGGCGCGAACGGCGACCTTCTCGTCTTTGACCAGTCCACTGAGCACCTTGGCCGCGGCGGCGATGTCTTCACCAGCCACGATAGCAAGGCTACCCTTGGGCTCGAAATTCTTACCCAGATCCTCAGGCACGGCCTTGGCAATCAGGCGAGCCTTGGCCTGGCGCATCGAGGCACCGGCTTCACTCAGCTGCTTGCGCAGGATCAGGCTCTCTTCGGCCTTGAGGCCGGTCGGGTCGATTAGGATCAGGGCGGGGGCGCTGTCGACAGTCTGTTTGATGTCGTTCAGTACCAACTCGTTGATGAGGCTCGGCATGTCAATCCCTCCCTACACCAGGACCCGGACGCCCGGGCCCATGGTCGACGAGATGCTGACGCCGCGCACAAAGTCACCCTTCACGGATGACGGGCGGGTGTCGGTAATGTGGCGGACCACAGCCGAGATGTTCTCTTCCAGCTGCTGGGGCTCAAACTCCACCGTGCCAACGCGCACATGCACGTTGCCGGCCGAGTCGGCGCGGAATTCGATCTTACCGGCCTTGAACTCCTTGACGGCCGTGACCACATCGTCGGTCACGGTGCCAGCCTTGGGCGCCGGCATCAAACCGCGCGGGCCAAGGACGCGACCGAGCTTACCAACAACGCGCATCATCTTCGGCGTGGCTATCGCCACATCGAAGTCCATGAAGCCGCCTTGGATCTCGGCCACCAGGTCTTCGCCGCCGGCCTTGAGGGCACCGGCTTCAAGAGCACCGGCAACCTTCTCTGGGTCGTCTACGAACACCACCACGCGGACGTCGCGGCCGGTACCGTGAGGCAGCGAGAAGCTGCCACGGACCTGCTGGTCGGCCTTGCGGGTGTCGATGTTCAGGCGCATGGCCAGATCGACTGATTCAGTGAACTTGGCACTCGCCCGCGATTTGACCAGACCAACCGCCTCAGCCAATGGCTGGGGGTCGCTGGTCGCACCGTCGGCGGCCTTCTTGTATCGCTTGCTGCGGAATGGCATGGCAGTCCTCGCGTGGTGTGCGATCCGTGTTGAGCATCAGGTAAAGGCCCTGGTGCCCGGGATCTCCCACATGGATCCGGTCGAATGGGGGGTGGCGTCAGCCTTCGAGCACAATGCCCATGGAGCGGGCAGTGCCGAGTACAGTCTTCATCGCGGTCTCAACCGAGTGGGCGGTCAACTCTTTGGCCTTCCGCTCGGCAATCTCGCGCACCTGCGCCTCAGTGATCGTGGCGTGCTTGGTCAGGGGGCCGGGTTCGCTGGCGCCCTTGTCCTTGCCGATCGCCTTCTTGATCAACTCAGGAACCGGCGGCTCCTTCATGATGAAGGTGAACGACTTGTCCTTGTAGACGGTGATGACCACCGGCACAACTTCACCACGGCGCTGACCGCTGGCATCGTTGAATTCTTTGACGAACGCACCGATGTTCACGCCCTTGGCACCGAGAGCGGGGCCAACTGGGGGAGCTGGGGTCGCACTGCCACCGGGGATCTGCAATTTGATCTCGCCGATGACTTCTTTCTTCTTGGCCATCTGATTCCTCCTCGAGGTGCGTACGGGCCGCGTGTGCGGTCCTCCCTCGATATGTGATGGGCGGAGCCTTGTATGGGCACGGAATTGCGCCGCAAGAACTAATTCGTTTTGATGGGCCGCCGAACCGTCCCAGCAAGCCCCCCCCCCGGCCTTGCATCAGCCAGCAGGGAAACATTGCGCCGCGGGTCCGCTACGGGCCCACGGCGCTACGCTAACAGCGAAACGACCCGTCTCAGGGGCCGGGGTGGGCCTGCGGTGCCGAGGCCGGTACGGTGACCGTACCGGCGGTTGCGGTTCCGCCGCCGCTAACGGTTACCGTCCAACTGATGCCGGTGATGCCGCCGTTGCCGGGCAGCGTCAGATTGGCGGTGTAGGTGG
>JAQIBG010000063.1 GCA_027859175.1 Planctomycetota bacterium
GACAGCCGGTCCTGGGTCCTAGGTTATAGAACGCCTGCTAGGCAGGCTTAGGCACGGGACTGCCGTCCCGAGAACCCCGCCCAGGACCCCCACCAAGCGCTATCGGCTGTCCCCACAACCCATAGCCCACAGCGCCGAAAGGCGCGAACCCATGACCCGCAGCGCCCATCAGGCGCGCGCCCTCAACGCTCGGCGCGCACCCACAGCGGCCGCTCACGCGGGAAACGCTCGCGCAATCGCCGCAACACCGACTCATCGCGCTCACGGTAGGGCCCAATCAGAATGCCCAACTGGGTGCCCTTATCGGCCAACCAGGCCGGCCAGCCATCAGCGTTGAGTTCGTCAACCAAGGCCTGGGCCTGGGTCCGCCGGCCCACCGCCACACTGGCTACCTGCACTGCCCATGAACCGCCCTGCACCACCGGTGCCTGACCGTCAGCAGCACGCGCCAGCTCGATCGCCAAGGCGCGCAAGCGCTCAGGGCCCTGCTCGGCCGCCTTGCGCAGACGAGCCGCCAAGGGTCGCAGGCCCTGACGACTGCCATCTTCAAGCCGCGTTTGGGTGTCCACCGTCGCCAGGGCGAGGTCCTTGAGAGCGACCGGGTCGGCGCTGGCATCACGATCGATCTGGCCGAGCAGGCTCAAGTGCACGCGACGATAGCGCGCGCCCTCCTCGCCGCGCACCTCGACCCCAGCGACAAACGCGAGGTCAGCTTGGTCGACAATACCCTGACGGCCGTTGAAGCGGTAGCGACACACGAGATCCTTGATCTGACACCAACGCCCGGACTGGGTCCGCTCGTCGATCCACTCGATGGTGGGCAAGCGCAATTCAAAGATCGGATTGAGCCCATTGGTCACGCGACGCACCCGCGCCTGAACCCGGCGTTGGCCGGGCGGCGGCACCGCGTAGATCAATTCAACGTGCCAGTCTTGATCCAAGCCCTCAGGCAGGGGCAAGAGATTGAAGTCAAAAAAGCCCAGCGGCTTGCCTTCATCGAGCAGGCGCAAGGCCGGGTCATAGCGCCGCACGCGGCCATCGCTCGACATCTGCAGCAGCGTCAACTCATCGCGCTCACCAGCCGCGCCACCGCTAACGAGCGCCAACTCATTGCCGTTATCGATACACACCAGGTGCACCAAGTCTTCGCGCCGGGAAATCGCCTCGGCCCCGTCCATCGGATACACGGCCGTGCTCAGGCGATAGGTGACCATCGCCCCGGGCTCGAGATCAACCCGGCACGGGCTCATAGCGACCAAGAAAAATAAGCAGCCGATGGCCCCAACTAACAGCACGGTCACCAGCGCACCGAGCGCTGCCTGCCGTTTCCAACGTCGGGTGAAGGCCATGGGTGCTACCATGCGCTGGGAATGTGCCGCTGGCAAGGGCTCGTGGCCGGTGACACCGGCGCACTCGTTGACGCGCCCGGCGCGGCGGCAGACTTCGCCGGCTATGAGCACGCCCATTACGCCCGTTTCCGTTACCGAGCAGGTCATCATTGGCGGGGATTTACCGGTGATTATTGCCGGTCCGTGCGTAATCGAGTCACGCGATCACTGCCTGCGCATGGCGGAGGCCGTAGCTGCCGCCACCCAGCGCGCTGGCCTACCCGGGATCTTCAAGGCCAGCTTCGACAAGGCCAACCGCACCAGCCACACCAGCTACCGCGGCCCAGGCCTCGACGAAGGCCTCGCGATTCTCGACGCCGCCCGCAGCGCGTGCGGCCTGCCCATCACCACCGACGTCCACGAAACCGAGCAGGTTGCCGCCATCACGCAGGTGGTTGACCTGATCCAAGTACCGGCCTTCCTATGCCGCCAGACCGACCTAGTGGTGGCCTGCGCCCGTAGTGGCACCGCCACTAGCATCAAGAAGGGCCAGTTCTTGGCGCCCTGGGACATGGCCCAAGTGGTCTCCAAGTTCCAACAGGCTGGCGGCAGCAAGTTGGTGCTCATGGAACGCGGCTCGAGTTTTGGCTACAACAATCTGGTCAGCGACCTGCGCAGCCTGCCCATGATGCGCGCCCTTGGCGTACCGGTCATCTACGACGGCACCCACAGCGTGCAGATGCCCGGCGGCCAAGGCAGCACCTCTGGCGGCGCCGGCCACCTCGCGCCCGGCCAAATGCGCGCCGCCCTGGCGGTTGGCTGCGAAGGGTTGTTTCTCGAAACCCACGACGACCCCAACACCGCCCTCAGCGACGGCCCCAACATGCTGCCGCTCGCGGCCCTCGATGACTTTTTGGCTCAGGTCCGTGCGCTGCATCAGGCGATTGGTCGCCCCGACGTACCCGCGGGTGTTTGAAGACCCGCCACAGCAGCTCAGAGCGACATCCTAAGTCACTAACTGGACAGATCTTGCACAGTGGGGGATTTCCCTACACAACAGCGTCCAGCGGGGCGGGTGGTATCTCTATGCCGCGTCCCTTCCGCGTGCATGAGCGAGTGACCCGATGCGCCCCTTATCCGTGATCACCTCCCTGCTGAGCTGTGCCGCCCTGTGCCTGGGTAACGCAAGCCTGAGCCACGCCAGTGCTGCCGAAGACGCCATGAGTGCGGCCAAAGCGCTGCACCGCGAAGCCCTCAGCCAAGCCGATATCTGGACCTGCCTGCAACTTGAGGCCTGGGCTGAGCGCGAAGGCAAACGCCTCGGCCCGGCTCTTGGCCGCGCGAGCATGGTATTTGGCGACCCGCTTCTGGCTTTCCCCGATAGCGTTGCCGGCAGCCATGATCTCGGCGATCGCATCGTTGTGGTGGCCGGCCGCCGCGCCCATCAGATTGATGCCGACGGCCGCCCGCTGGCTCTGCCCATCCGCCTCCCGCTAGACGCCTCTCATTCCGGCATCAGCGCCAGTGGACGCTACCTCGGCGTCGCCAACCTGATCGGCGAATCCAACAACCGGATTGTCCACATGGCCGTGGTTGACTTGGATAAAAATCGCCTGCTCTGGCAGCGCCAACACCCGGTGGGTACCACACCGGTTGGCGTCAACAAATATATCGACGATGCCCCCATCGTTTCAGATGACGGCTCCGCCTGTGCCGTACCCATCAACCACTACATTGGCCACGAGCGCAACGAAATCCTATTCGTGGGTAGCAAAACCGAATGCTTCCCCCTGGTGAACACCTATCGGCCAATGGCCATCGGCCCCAAAGGAAATTGGATTCTTGCTAACCACCGGCTGCTCGACAAGGGCGCCGGTTGGTTTCGTCGCGATCAACTCGAGATGGAAGCCAAGCTCGACCTTGGCCGCATTGCCGCCGGCGGGGGCATCGGAATTATCCGCAACGGCAATAAATTAATGCGCATTGAAGCCGACGGCACCGGCGAGCCATGGCGCCCAAGCGGGCTCGAGAAAAAGGAGCGCCTTGAAGGCATCTACCAGGTCGGCAACTACCTCGTAGTCCACATCAACCGCACCATCGATAGCGAACAACTCGGAGCCGCCGCCGACAGCGTCGACCTGTTTGCTGCCGTAGAAGCCGAGCCCGCCGCAGCGGGCGCCGATCTACTTGGTGCCCCGGCAGCCGAGACGCCCCCCAGCGGCTCAGCCCTGCTGTACCGCTGGAGCGATCTCGCCAAGAACCCCAAAGCCAAACCGGTCTATCAAATCGCCGACGCGCCCTGCCAGGCCGACAGCCACGGGCCAGCGCTGTGGCTCTGGCAAGGCACCCAACTCGACCTCCTCAATCTGTCTGGCGACACACCAATCCGCACCCCCATGGCCACCATGCCGGCCGCAATCACCTCAATCCAGAGCAGCCATCACCACTACGTCGCCCGCTTGGCCGACGACAGTGGCGTCGTGTTTGACCACCAAGGCACCATCCTCTGGCATGGCCCCCTCAAGGGTCAGCACATCGTGGTCAAAACCCATCGCCACGCCCTGCGCTACACTGGTGGCGATACAGACTACAGCTTCCTCCGCCTGGCAAGCGACCCCGCGCAGCGGAGCGAAGTCGCCCTCGATTTCCCTGCTGATTCTAGCCACTGGCGCGCCCAGGTTGACCCAAACAGCGAGCGCCTTGTGGTCGGCGGCCGCGAGGATTGGGTCGAATTATCGACCGAAACCGGCAAGGTCATCGGCACTGCTGGCGTAGGCCCAGCAGCCGTGCCACGGCCCTATCCCGAAGGCGTTGAGGGCGAAGCCGACAACACCGGGCGCCTGTTTCAGCCTTGGCGCTACGCACCCCGCTTGACGCCCATTGCCAAGCCCGACGACGCGGCCGCCGAGCACAACTGGCAACTCGCTGACGCAACCCTGCTCGGACGCACGGGTCTTCTCCTCGATGCGCGCGGCGAAGTATTCGCACAAGATCGCAAGGGTAGCTGGCAATCACTTGGCGCTGTCCCCGGAGCGACGCGCTTCTGTGATGCCATCGGCGAGCCGGGCCTGTTCGTTGCCGACCGCCACCTCAATTTGCTAGGCACGATTCGCCCTGGGCCAAAGGTGGAGCCGAGCGCAGGTGGTCTTCGCGCCCAAGAACGCAACGACGGTAACTGGCAGATTCGCGGCTGGGACTTTACCGTTCCCGGGCAAGCGCGCCCGGTGCGCTGGGATGCTGGCAAAGTTGGCTTTGCCCCCGATCGCCTCGTTGGCATCGAACGCAGTCACCTCCTCGTAGTCACGCCCAGCCTAGTGCTCGCGCTCGACCCACGCGCCGCCCGTGCGATGGCCGTCAGCCTCGACGAGATTGAAAAGCAGCGCAAAGAACGCGAAGCCCGCGAAGCCCGCGCCGCACAGCCGCGCTCACGTCGTTAATCTCTCGCCCGTTTCATAATCTACTCGCGTTTCTCCGAAGGCGACAGCACCTCCCACCTTGCCGCTCTCAGAAATAGACGCATTATTGGCATCAATAGGGCAAAGTGCAGAGCACCATCTTTGGTTGGCGGTCATCACTCTGACCCCGAGGCGCACGCCTGAAACCAATGAAACAGCCAAGGCCACCGGAGATGGATATGACGACGGAAACGCCGAACCACCCCAAAGCGCCCTGGTCAACCGGCAAGAAACTCGGTTGTGGCTGCCTCGTCGCCCTGGTGCTCGTTCTCGGAAGCTGTGGCGCGCTCGCGTTTGGCATTCTCGGCGTGATGAAATCTACCGCGCCATACCAATATGGCGCCACCCTCGCTCAGGCCGACGCGCGCGTGGCTGCCGCTCTCGGCGAACCGATTGAATTCGGCATGTTCCCAACTGGCTCGATCAACATCGAGAACAGTCTCGGCCAAGCCGACCTGCACATCCCGATCATGGGCCCGCAGGGCTCCGGCACGGTGCATGTGCTCGCAACACGCATCAACGGCGAATGGCAGTATACTACGGTGACCTTCCGCGGCGATGGCTCGGAAAGTGATATCGATCTCCTGTCGCAGCCCGCCAAGCCCTAGTCGACAATTTTATCGCAAACCGCCCCTCCGGCCTGGGCAATTGAGCACCCCTCCACAGACCCGCGCTTGCGCATGTTGACTAAGCAGCCGATGCTGCCCAGCTATGCGCATCCTTCTGGCAATATCTGGCGGCATTGCCGCGTACAAAGCCCCCGAACTGGTGCGACGCCTGCGTGACGCCGGGCACGAAGTCCGCTGCATGGCCACCACCAGCGCCACCCACCTGGTAGCCACCGGGGCTCTCGCCGTGGTCAGCGACTCGCCGGTATATACCTCGATGTGGACCGAAGACGGGTCGATCCCACACATCGAACTGCCGCGTTGGTGCGATATCTTCCTGGTTGCGCCGGCCACCGCCGACGTGATGGCGCGCTTCGCCCTTGGCCTCGCCGACGACCTGGTCACCACCGCCGCGCTAGCCCTCGAGCAAGACCGTCGCTTCGTCCTCGCCCCGGCGATGAACACCGTGATGTGGAACCACCCGACGGTGCAGGCCAACCTCGCCACCCTGCGCGCACGCGGCGCTGAAGTCATCGATCCGGTCAGCGGCAAGCTGGCCTGTGATGAGCAAGGCGTCGGCGCGATGGCCGACATCCCGGCGATCGTGACCGCACTCGGCTGATGAACGGCCCCGCCACCGATCTTACCTGGCGGCATCGCAGTAAGCTATTTGCGATCCTGCTGATTCCAGCCGTGCCCCTTATCCTGCTATACCTCGCGCATCGCCTGTGGGTGCGACGCAAGGGCTTGGTCGGCCTCGGCGACAAACTCACCGGCGCAGTGGCACCAACACCCCCCGGTGGCATTCTGGTACACGGCGTCAGCCTGGGCGAGGTGCAGCTGATGCGGCCCCTCGTGCCACTGCTCGAGCAGCGCCTCGGCCGGCCCTGCGTGCTCACTGCGAGCTCGGAAACCGGCGCCGCCGCACTAGCTGAACACTTCCCCGACCACGAGCGCCGTTTCTTGCCGGTCGATCTGCCTTGGGCCGTTGCGCGCTTCCTGCAGCGTACCCGGCCCGCCGCATTGATCCTACTCGAACTCGAGATCTGGCCCTTGCTGCTGCTAGCCTGTCACGCGCGCCAGATCCCGGTGATTTTGGTTAACGCACGAGTCAGTGAGAATTCTTTCGCTGGTTACCGTCGAGCAGGCGGACTGCTGCGACCAATTCTGCGCCGCATGCACCTAGCGCTGGCACAAAATTCACTCTGGGGCGCTCGCCTACGCGCGCTAGCCCTGCCCAGCGTCAAGGTCAGCGGCAGCCTCAAGGCCGACATGGTCCGCCGCGCTAGCCCCGAGCAGCGCGACGCCGAAGCCAGCCGGCTCGGCCTGCCACTCGGACCCGCTCACGATAAAAAAGTATTCCTCGTTGCCTCGACCTCAGCCGGCGAAGAAGACGCCTTGGTTGCCACGTGGCGCAAATGGGGTCGCATTGCCGGTTGGCGCCTGGTCATTTGCCCACGCCATCCTGAGCGCGGCGAGGCAATTGCCGACCTGTGTCTGCGCCAAAGCGTGCTGTGCAGCCGTACCAGCTGCGAACCGGTGCCGATTCCTGACGACCACGCCATCATTGTCGATGAGATCGGCCGCCTGGGGGCGCTCTACGCCAACGCCACCCTGTGCGTTGTTGGTGGCAGCCTGGGTTCCGGACGCGGTGGGCAAAACATGCTCGAAGCCGCGGCCGCTGGCTGCGCGACCGTGGTTGGCACCGACACCCGCAATTTCCCCGATGCGATGGCCCTGTTACGCAGCGCCGACGCCGTCGTCGAGGTCGATAGCACCACCCTCGACGCCACCCTCGACACCCTGGTGCGCGACCCTGCCCGTCGCCGCATCATGGGCGAGCACGGCGAAGCGGCGTGGCATGCTGGCCAAGGCGCCCTGGCGCGTACCATCAAGCAGCTTGCCCCCTGAACCCGGAGACCCACATGCACCTGATAACCGCCCTCGGCCTCCTGATGCTGATCCCCTCGATCATCGCCCTGATCCAGGAAGGCAAAGACAACACCGTCAAATCGCTAGCCGGCATCACCATCGCCGTTGCTGCCTTCGTATGCTTGGTCCAGTTCGTTCCGGTGGTTGAGCACATCTACGACCACAAAACCGTACGCCTGATCATCACCATCACCTGCGCCGTGCTCGGCATCATCTCTGTGGTGCGGCTCAAGAACCAGGTCGTGGGCACCCTGATCGTTACTGGCGGCTGCCTGCTGTGTCTGCTGACCCTTGGGGTTGTTCAGGGCTGAGCTGAGCGCGGTCGCCCGGCTCTGGGGTCGCGCCTTTTAGGCGCTGTGGGTCATGGGCCGTGGGGACAGCCGTCGCGGATCGGCCCGTTTTGGGCGGGGTACCCGGGGCGGCAGCCCCGCGCCTAAGCCTGCTTGCAGGCGTTCCAGGACCCAGGACCAGATAATCCAATCGATGCCAGACCTATCTCGCTTGCCTCGGGATAGCCGCCACATAACGTATCGCCCCATCAACATACAACGATATCAGCTGGAGAGCCCATGAGCCGCTCGCTGTTTACTTCGGAATCCGTGTCCATGGGGCACCCCGACAAGGTCGCCGACCAGATCTCCGATGCCATTCTCGACGCCATGCTTGAGCAGGATCCGCGCAGCCGCGTAGCCTGCGAGACCATGGTCACCACCGGTCTGGTGGTCGTGGCTGGTGAAGTGACCACCAAGGCCTACGTCGACATCCCCAAGGTGGTTCGCAACACCATCAAGGAAATCGGCTACACCGACCCCACCATCGGCTTCGAATATGAGAGCTGCGCGGTGATGGTCACCCTCGACGAGCAGAGCCCCGACATCGCCCAGGGCGTGAACCAGGGCGAAGGCCTGCACAAAGAGCAGGGCGCCGGCGACCAGGGCCTGATGTTCGGCTACGCCTGCAACGAGACACCTGAGCTGATGCCGTTGCCGATCTCGCTGTCGCATCGCATCCTGGCTGAACACGCCAAGCTGCGCCAGAAGGGCAAGCTCAAGTATCTCCAGCCCGACGCCAAGAGCCAGGTCACGATCGAGTATGAGGGCGACAAGCCCCTGCGCGTTCACACCGTGGTGGTGTCAACCCAGCACACCAAAGACGTGAAGCTCACCACCATTCGCAAAGACATGATCGCCATGATCAAGCGCGTGGTGCCCAAGCGCCTGATCGACAGCAAAACGATCTTCCATATCAATCCGACCGGCCGTTTCGAAATCGGTGGCCCCAAGGGCGACTGCGGCCTCACCGGCCGCAAGATCATCGTCGATACCTACGGTGGCATGGGCCGCCACGGCGGCGGCGCGTTCTCAGGCAAAGACCCCTCCAAGGTCGACCGCTCGGCCGCTTACGCTGCGCGCTGGGTCGCCAAGAACCTGGTGGCCGCCAAGCTGGCCACGCGCTGTGAGATCCAGCTCGCCTACGCCATCGGCGTGGCCGAACCGGTCTCGATCAAGGTCGACAGCTTCGGTACCGGCGTTGCCAACGACGATGTCCTCAGTGAAGCCGTGGCCCAGGTCTTCGACCTGACCCCCCGCGGCATCATCACCGGCCTCAAGCTGCTGCGCCCGATCTACCGCCACACCGCCTACCACGGCCACTTTGGTCGCAAAGAATTCCCGTGGGAAGGCACCACCAAGGTGGCGGCCCTCAAGAAGGCGGTCAAACAACTCGAAGGCTGATTTCCATCAGCACGAGCATCTTAACACAGGCGGCTCCTTCGGAGCCGCCTGTGTTGTTTATTCTCCCAAGGCTTGCCCCAGATCAGCCCGCGCCACGCGGCTTAGTATAGCCCCACGCCGGCCCAAACACCGTGCGCTGCATACCAGCAAAGCCCTGCGGCGGCGACTCGGTAGAGCCGAGAAACAACACACCGTCGTCCGTCAGCAGACGCAGTGCGCGCTTAAGAATATCGACCTTGGTTGCGTCATCAAAATAGATCAGCACGTTACGCATGAAAATGATGTCTTGCGACTCAGCGATCGGCCAACGCTCAATCAGATTGAGCGGCAGAAACCGGACCATGTCGCGTAGCGCCTCCTGCACCACATAACGATTATCGGCGTGCGTGAAATAGCGCTGGCGCATGGGGTGCGGCAAGCCGCGCTCGACTTCGAAATCTGAATACGAGGCTTCGCGCGCACGCGCAAGGGCCCCAGCAGAGATATCCGTGGCCACGATTTCGACATCCCAGCCTCGCATGAGGTGCTGCCGCTCACGCAAACACATGCCGATCGTATAGGGCTCCTGACCCGTCGACGCAGCGGCACACCACACGCGCAAGCGTCTCTGGCCGTGACACCACCTGCTGCAAGGCGTGGTCCTGAAATGCCTGCCACAGGTTTTGATCACGAAAGAAATACGTTTCATTGGTCGTCATGGCATCAACCACATCCATCACGATCGGACTACGATCAGGTGCGGCGCGCAAGGCCTCCATCAACTGCGGAATGCCGCCGCGATACTTGCGCAAGCGCGCCAAACTCGACAGACGCGATCCCACCAGATATTCCTTGCCTGGCTCAATCACAATACCAGCCCGGCGTCGCAGTAAACCAGCCACAAAGGCAAAATCATCAGCACCAATCGCAGGCAATGTCATGGTCGCATTAACCGCCTGAGCATCTCGCGTTCCAGAGTCACCACAGCCGCCAGCCCTCAGAATGCCTCACGAGCGATAAAATCTGTTTCATAGATGGACCCGAAGGCCGAGCACTAAGGGCGCCAACATACCGATGCAAAGCGCAATCAACACCACGTGGGTCAAGTGGGTCTTGAGCCGACTGGGCCAGCGCCGACAATTCTGAGACATGACGATTCCACTGATCCTGGTCCTCGGACCCACCGCTTCGGGCAAAACCGCCCTCTCGGTTGCCCTGGCGCAGGCCCTTAACGGGGAAATCGTCAATGCCGACGCGATGGCCGTGTACCGCGAGATGGATATCGGCACCGCCAAGCCCAGCCTGGCCGAGCAGGGCGGCATCAAGCACCACTGCCTCGACTGCATCCCAATTGAGGAAACCTGCCACCTCGCGCGCTGGCTCGAGATGGCCGAGGCCGTGATCGCCGACATCCACCAACGCGGCAAGCAGCCCGTGGTTGCCGGCGGCAGCCCCCTCTACACCAAAGCTCTAATCGAAGGCCTGTCAGCCGGCCCCCCGAAAGACGCGGCCGTGCGCGACGCCCTGCAGGCACGCTACCACAGCGAGGGCGGCGAAGCACTGCTGGCTGAACTCGCGGCGATTGATCCAAGCTACGCGGCCGACCGCCACGCCAACGACGCACGCCGCATTATTAGAGCACTGGAAGTGCACGCCCTGACCGGCCAGCCCTATTCCAGCTTTCACACCACTGACGGCATCCGCCGCAGCGAATACCGCACCCTCTTGCTGGGCCTGAACTGGGACCGCAGCGCGATCAATCAGCGGATCAACCTGCGCGCCAAGCAGATGTTTGCCGACGGCCTAGTCGACGAGGTGGCACGCCTCCAAGACCGGCTCAGCAAAGAGGCGCGCCAAGCCGTTGGCTACAAAGAGGTCATCGCCCACCTCTGGGGCGGCTACGACGAAAAGCGCGCCCTCGAACTCGTGCGCCGCAACAGCCGCCACCTGGCCAAGCACCAGCAGACCTGGTACCGCCGCTTTACCGACATCCAATGGATCGCCGGCGATGCGCCAGATCGCGACGCACGGGCTTTGGAGCTGGCACGGGCGTTTTTGGCGGAAGGGCTGTAGGTCCTGGGTTCGCGCCTTCGGCGCTGTAGGTCCTAGCACGTAGGGACAGCCGGACACACGCATGCCTCCGGACTGGGCGGGGTACGGGGCGGCAGCCCCGCGCCCAAGCCTGCTTGCAGGCGTTCCAGGACCAAGGACCCAGGACCTTTCCAAAAATAAACAGGCCCGTGAAACCACGGGCCTGTATCGAAAAGGGAAGTTCCACACCTCCTAGACCAGAATCAGGCCGGAAGGAGGGAGGGGTGCGGCCCAAAAGGCGCGGAACAACCCAAAACTTATGCCCTAAGCCTACGCTGCCTGGGCTTGCATCCAAGCGACATTGTGCCCAGCGAAGTCCACCGCGAGCATCACAGCGTCAAGGTCGGTTAGGGTATGTCGTCGTGTGCGTTTCATGGCTGAGACAGAGCGAGTGCTGTGCCAATAGCCGGTAAACGATTCAGGCCCCGAAGTGCCTGTCTGATAGACACTTCGGGGCCCAATGCGCTCGCTTATTGATCAGATCGATGCTTTATGATGCAGCATTGGCCATTTTGAACTGGGCCATGTAGCCCACTAGGGCAGCAACACCCTCGCTCGGCATCGCGTTGTAGATGCTGGCGCGGATGCCACCAACCGAGCGATACCCCTTGAGCGCCACCATGCCGCGCTCGGCGGCGCCGCTGATGAAGACCTTCGTCAAATCCTCATTGGGCAGCACAAAGGTCACGTTCATATGGCTGCGATTCGCGGTGTCGGTCACGGTGCCGCGATAGTAGCCGTCGCTGCCGTCGATGGCCTGGTACAACAACTCGGCCTTGGCCGTATTGCGGGCCTCCATCGCCGCGATGCCGCCCTGCTCCTCGAGCCAGCGGAAAGTTTCCAGCAACACCGCAATGCCGAAGGTCGGCGGCGTGTTGAGACAGCTGTCGGCAGCCGCGTGCTTGGCGTAGCTGAAAATCGGCGCGATATCGCTCGGCACCTGCTCGAGCAGGTCCTTACGGATGATCACCATCACCACACCAGCAGGACCCAAGTTCTTCTGGGCGCCGGCGTAAATCATCCCGAAACGCGACACGTCGATGACGCGGCCCATGATCTCCGAGCTCATGTCGGCAATCAGGCAGGGATGCTCGGGGAAGGTGGCAAAGCGGGTGCCGAAGATGGTGTTATTCGAGCACAGGTGCAGGTAGTCAGCGCCAGCGTCGACGGTGAAGTCGGGCAATTCGCAGTAGTTGCTGGCCTTGCTCGAGGCCAGCACGCGCACCGCACCGTAGCGCGTCGCGCCCTCAATGGCCTTGGCGGCCCATTGCCCGGTGTCGAGGTAGTCTGCACGGGTTTTCAGCAGGTTCATCGCCAGCAGTTCAAACTGCTGGGTCGCACCACCCTGGAGAAACAGCACCGCGTAGTCATCAGGCACGCCCATCAGGCTGCGGCAGCGCGCCTCAGCCTCCTCGCGCACCGCGGTGAACTCCTTGCCACGATGACTGACCTCGGCAATGCCCACGCCAGAATCCCGGTACTCCACGAAGGCCGCAGCGGCCCGTTCGAGAACCGGCAGGGGCATGGTGGCAGGCCCGGCTGAGAAGTTGTACAGGCGCTGGCTCATGATGTCTCCTTGGTTGGCGCGGGCGGTATGCTAGATAGCTCCCTGCCGCAGCGAAAGCTTGGGCGGCCCCGTTCTATTTCACGCCTGCATCCGTCAATCACCAAGCGATGCAGCGAGCCCCTAACGAGATCCAATATGCGCCTCTTCGCCCTCCTCGCCCTATGCCTGGCCTGCTGCGGCAGCCTCCTTGCGGAAGACGCACCCACGCCCCCACCTGGATTCAGCACCGCACGGCCCCAGATCACGATCACCACCAGTAAGGGCGTGATCGTGGCCGAACTGTTTGCCGACCAAGCCCCCGAGACCGTGCGCACCGTGATTGAACTCGCCGAAGCGCAACGCGACAGCACCCTCAACGGCGCCACCGCCAAGCATAACTTCTACGACGGCCTCACCTTCCACCGCACCATTCCCAACTTCATGATTCAAGGCGGTTGCCCCAAAGGCGACGGGAGCAGCGGGCCCGGCTTCAGCTTCGGCGACGAGATCAACGCTCAGAGCCTGGACCTCGACAAAGAAGCCGCGCTCAAGAACGGCGCCCTGCACGCCCAATGCGGCTACATGCAGCCGCAGTTCATGCAGTACGTCATCGGCCCCAAGATGCGCGCCGCCGGCATCACCGAAAACACGCCCCAGGCCGAGGGCGAAGCCGCCTTTCAAAAGCTGATCAAAGAACTCGACGGCACCATCACCCTGCAACAGTTCTACGAAGCCATGGGCTACACCTACAGCCCCGAACTCCCGGCCTCCACCGTGCCAACACGCGGCGTGCTCGCGATGGCCAACTCGGGCCCAGCCACCAATGGCTCGCAGTTCTTCATCAATGTTGCCGACGCCCCCCACCTGGCCGGCAAGCACACCGTGTTCGGCCGCGTGATTAGCGGCATGGAGGTAGCCGATGCCATCAGCACCGTCGCCACCGCATCGCGCAACCAACCAGTGGAGCCGGTCATCATCGAGTCGATTCGCCTGACCACGCCTGCCACGGTAGGCGAACTGTTTGTGGAATAAGGCCTTTGGCCTTATTGGTCCTAGGTCCTGGGACGGGGCGAATGCCCCTGTAGGTCCTAGGAACAGCCCGCCACCCACGCTCCACGACGTTCGCGTCCGACCAAGACCCACACACCGCCCCGTAAATCAAACAGACGCCCGCCACCACGCACAAGCGGCTGTCCCAACGACCCAAGCGCCGCAGGCGCGTACCAGGACCTAGGACCTTCCCCCCATGCGCATCGCCTTGGCTCAATTTGACGCTCTGATCTCTGACCTCGACGGCATCGCCGGCAAGATCCGCGCCGCTGCCGCCGAGGCCCACGCGGCCGGGGCCGAACTGCTGGTCTGTCCCGAACTGGCCACCATCGGCTATCCACCACGTGACCTGCTTGACCGCAGCCGCCTGGTTCAAGCCCAGTGGGATCTGGTCCACCAACTCGCCACCGAACTGCCGCTGCCAACCGTTCTCGGCGCCATTGAGCCGCTTGGCCTCGATGCCTACCCCTTCCTCGCCAACGTGGCCGTGGTGTGCCAAGGCGGCGCCGTCAGTGCGGTGTATCGCAAGCGCCTGTTGCCCACCTATGACGTGTTCGATGAACGGCGCTACTTCCAGCCCGGCAATGAGTCCCTGATCGTGGACATCGCCGGCAAGCGCTGCGGGATCACCGTGTGCGAAGACATCTGGACCCAAGAGGCCCTCGGCTTCGGCTACCGGCTCGACGACCCGCTGGCCGATCTTGAAGGCCAGGTCGACGTGCTGATCAACCTCGCCGCCAGCCCCTACAACGCCGACAAGCCGGCGCAGCGTCGACGCCTCGTGCGCCAAGTCGCCGAACGCGTGGGTGCTCCGGTGGTGTACGTCAATCAGGTTGGCGCCCACGACGAACTGCTGTTCGACGGCGACAGCATGGCCATCGGCCCCGACGGGAGTTGGTACGCCGACGCCCCGCGCTGGGACGAAGGCCTCGTCATCGCAGACCTCACGACGCCGATCGCCAAACCCACCGACATCGACGAACTCGAAGACCTGCGCCTCGCCCTGGTGCGCGGGATCCGCGATTACTGCCGCAAAACCGGCCAGCAGCGCGTCGTCTTGGGCCTGTCGGGCGGCATTGACTCGGCCGTGGTAGCAGCCCTCGCAGTAGACGCACTCGGCGCCGATGCGGTCACCGGCCTCCTGATGCCTGGCCCCTACTCGAGCGACCACTCGATATCCGACGCCATCGCGCTTGCGGAAAACCTCGGCGTTACCCATTTCACCTGCCCCATTGCCGACGGCTACCATGCCGTAATGGGCACCATGAGTGAATCCTTCGCCGGTCTCGCCGAAAACGTGGCCGAAGAAAACATCCAAGCCCGCCTGCGCGGGCTGCTGGTGATGGCCTACGCCAACAAACACAATGCGATGGCGCTGACCACCGGCAACAAGAGCGAACTCGCGGTTGGCTACTGCACCATCTACGGCGACATGAACGGCGGACTCGCTCCCATCGGCGACGTCTACAAAACTCGCGTGTTCGACCTGGCCCGGCATCTCAACATCAAGGGCGAGCGCATTCCCGAGAACACGATCACAAAACCGCCCTCGGCCGAACTGCGGCCTGACCAAAAAGACTCAGACTCGTTACCCGAATACCCCGAACTCGACCGCATCCTCAAAGACTACATTGAGAACGACACCGGCCCCGCCGACCTCATCGCCCGCGGCGAAGACCCCGCCACCGTCCAGCGCGTCCTGCGCCTCACCGAGGTCAACGAATACAAACGCCGCCAAGCCGCCCCGGTCCTACGCGTCACCCTCAAAGCCTTCGGCGTCGGCCGCCGCATGCCCCTCGCCCGCAAACTCGAAGTTTGAAATTTGATTAGCAGGAGGGAGTTGAGGGAGTTGAGGTCCGAGTGAGGGGGGAAGGGCCT
>JAQIBG010000100.1 GCA_027859175.1 Planctomycetota bacterium
GGTGTTGAGGTCGCAGTCGCAGTAGTGTTCGAGCAGGGCCTCTTCGCAGGCGTAGTGCACGCGCAAATGGCGCCGGAGTTCGTCGATCGCGGCTTGGGCCTCGGCCTCGTTGCGTTCGACGATGTGGTTGAGTAGTTGGGTGACGCGCCGGTGCTGGACGTCCATCTCCTCGATGCCGGTGTCCATTGTGCGATCCCAGTTGAATTGGTGTGCGCCCATGATGCGTCCTCCTTCACCTATTGAGACTAGCCAGGGCCCGCATCATCGCGAGCCAGAGCCTCGTGTGGGGGGCTTGGCCCCGCTTGGTGGCAGGCTACGCATAGCGTGGGTGCATTTCGAGCGCGAACCCACTGGTTCCAGGAACACCTGAACCCTCAGTTCGCCTCAGTTCAACGCTGTGAACTCCAAGCCGTTTGACTCCGTGGGTATATCGGACTAATGTGATCACCCCTGTCGAATAGGCCGTATGTCCCATCGAATCCTCGTTGTTGAAGATATGCCCGCTTTGCGCGAACACTTCGCGGAGACCATGGCTGAATTGGGCGATGATGTGGTGGTAGATGAGGCCGGCGATGGGGTTGAGGCGCTTGAGAAGGTTGAGGCAGCTGGAGAGCGCGGTTACGATTTGGTGCTCACCGATATCACCATGCCGCGCATGGATGGCGAAAGCCTGCTGCACGAATTGCGGGCCCGCAATTTCTCTGGCGCGGTGATTGTGTTAACGGCGCATGGGCAAGACGAGTTGATCATTCGGTGCCTGCGCGCCGGCGCCTGCGATTACCTGATCAAGCCGGTAACGATCGATGAACTGCAGGTGGCGGCCACCACCGCCTTGCAGCACATGCCATCTTTGGATACCGAGATCGACGTTGATTACGATGCCGGTGGCTGGTTTGAGGTGTCGGGTAAGAGCGATTACGCGGTGCTCTATCGCTATCGCCGCTTCCTTACCTTGCTGGATAGCTTCCAGCTGACCGAGCCTGCTGCGAGTGAGGTCCGCTTGACCTTGGAAGAACTCGGGCGTAACGCCATCGAGTGGGGCAACCGCGGCGATGGCGATAAGATGGTGCGCTTCAGTTGCCGGATCCTGCCTTATAAGGTTATTGTTCAGATTGCCGATGAGGGTGAAGGTTTCAATCCGCACGAGTTGCCCGACCCCTCGTCAGACCCCTTTGCGCATATTGAAAACCGCCGTGAATCGGGCAAGCGCATGGGCGGTTACGGCGTGCACCTGATCAAAAATATCATGGATAAGGTGACCTGGAACGCGAAGGGCAACGTGGTGGTGGCGATTAAATATCTCAAGCCAACGGGCGGCGATAGCGGCCCCTACGTGACTCCGGGCTGACAGCCCAGTTGCTCAGTCGACCGACTTGGTGCCGCTAGTGACGCCGGGCACCTTTTGTGCCTGGCGATCGTGCTCGGTCTCGCGCCCGCCGCTGTCTTCGCCCCAGCCCTCTTCGCGTCGTTGTGCCTGCAGTTTGCCAACAATCGTATTGTAGTACGCAATCACTTCGCGTCGCGTTAGCAAGCCGAGGAAGGCGGTGCGGTCTTTGTCGTCAACCACCGGAATCTCTTCGAGATTCTTGTGGGTGAAGCTGCGCAGTGCAGTGGCCAGGGTGTCGTTGGGGGTGATCGCGATGATGTCGCGCGTTGGCAGGGCCACATCTTGGGCAACCGCAACCAAGGCGAGGCTGTCGTCAAACAGGAAGCCGCGCAGATCATTGAGGTTAAAAATGCCGGTCAGGTGGCCTGAGGCGTCAACCACTGGGTACACCGTTTGGTGGCTGTCGGCCACCATTTGTTTGCATTCGTCGATCGAGGAATCGGGATGTAATACCAGGGCAGGTCGGTTGTCGACGTGGAAAACTTCTGAGACCCGAATACCGCCGAGCACGTCGCTGAAGAAGTGACCGCGGTGCGCTGGGCTCGCAACCGGTGACTCAACCTGACTGTGAACGATGCCGCGCTGGCCAGAGAGCAGGTAGGAGATGGCGCACACCCACATCGCAGGAAGAAGCAGTTCGTAGTTGCCGGTCATTTCTGAAACCATCAACAGGGCGGCAATAGGCACCTTGTAGGTGGCGCTGAAGAAGCCTGCCATGCCCATAATGACGCAGGCCGAGGTTGGCGGCGCCACCGGCGTGCCCTGCAGGGCAAATCCTACCGCGCCACCCACACAGCCACCAATTACGATCGTGGGGCCGAACAGGCCGCCCGATCCGCCTGAGCACACGGTGGCGCAGGTAGTGGCGAGCTTGCCAACCATAACCAGCAACAGCAGGCTCACGGCGGTTCCGCCTACGCCAACCCCGCCGTCCATCGCCTGTTGCAAGATGCCATAGCCCGCGCCGAGGGTGGCGAGTGCGGTGGTGTTGCCTTCCGGAACTAAGTTGAGCCACCACGACGCGCCGAGCGTGGCCAGCGCGAGGACGGCCGTCAGCAGGCCGCCGAGCGCAGGCTTGCTCCAATTGGGCATGGGTAACGCATCAAATCCGCGTTCGGAACGCTGCACCGCAAAGACCATTACCCGGGCCATCACCACGGTGCACAGGGCGACCGCCAGATAGCCAACCAGTTGGATCGCATCTTTCGGAGCAAAGTTGAGGTTGGCCGGCGGTAAGAACAAGGAGGAGATCAGGTGGGTTTCAAGCAGTTCGGGCAGTACCATGCCTTCAAGCGCGCCAAAGGTAACGAAGCCCACGATGGCGGAAATAAAGCCGGGAATCAACGCATCGGCTTCAACGTCTGGGTCGCTGTAGAGCACCTCGGCTGCGAATAAAGCGCCGGCCAGGGGGGCGCGGAAAATCGCGGCCACACCACCGGCGATGCCGGCTGCAAGGAGGATGCGGCGATCACGACTCGAGAGACCAAGGCGCTGGGCAAACCAGGAGGCAAAGCCGGCGCCAACCATGGCGATGGGGCCTTCGCGTCCGGCTGAGCCGCCCGAGGCCAGGGTCACCACGGAGGCGATGAACTTGGTGATCGGCACGCTTATCTTCATGAAGCCGCCGCTGTGGTGGTAGGCGTGTACGGCTGCTTCGGTGCCGGCGCCTTTGCAGTCTGGGGCAAAGCGGCTGACGATCAGGCCTGATATCAGCCCACCCAAGGGCAGTGCGAGGAGCAACCACCACCAGCGGAGAACGTCTGAGCCCTCGCTGTGCAGCAGATGTGACTCGCCTTTGGGGAGCGCCGGATGATAGCCGGCGAGGCGGGTCAGGACGAGGTGGGCACCCACGTCGGTGGCGATGTAAAACACCAAGCCGGCGACGCCGCACAGCACGCCGACCACGCCACCGAGCACCAACCATTTGGCGGCGGTGACGCGTAGGCCTTTAGAGACCAGGTACCGGAGGCTTCTGCTTGCGTTCATGGCAGCCCGGCAGTCTGGTGATCGGGGGCCTCAGATCAACGGATGCACCATGCGCGCATGCCCCGCGTTGTCCGAAATGGCGCTATTCAGCAGTCTTCGCAACATAGCTGGCCTTGGGAACCGCCGCCACGGCGGCAATCAGAGCGTCCATATCGGCCTGTTTCGGGTCATAGGCGACCACGGCCTGCTCGCTGGGAAGGTCAACCACGCAGGCGCTGACGCCCGGCACGGCCGATATTTGCTTGGTGATCGCGTTGACGCAGTTGTGGCAGTGCATGCCTTCAATGGCGAGGCGTGCCTGTTGTTGGCCTTCGGCCAATTGCAGGTCGGCTGGCGGGGTTGCGGGCTGTTCGCTCGTGGCCTGAGCGTTATTGGTCTCAGGCGCTGCGGTGGGGCCGCAGGCAGCGAGACTGAGCAGGCTGATAATGGCGAGGGGGATCAGGAATCGGCGCATGGTTCGGGGTCCTTCCACATGCCGTGGTCTTTGATGAGCTGAATCAGCGCATCGCGGGCATCGGCAAAGGCAATGTTGCGCTGCACCGGTTCTTTGCGCCGGTACAGGGTGATTTTTCCGGGACCGGAGCCAACGAAGCCAAAGTCGGCGTCGGCCATTTCACCCGGTCCGTTGACGATGCAGCCCATGATGGCGATGGTCACGCCATCGAGGTGGGCGGTGGTGGCCTTAATGTGCTCGGTTACTTCTATCAGGTCGAACAGGGTCCGGCCGCAACTCGGGCAGGCCACGTAATCGGCGCGGGTGATGCGGGCCTTCACGGCTTGCAGCACGGTGAAGGCGGTGCGCACCGGTAATTCGGCGGACGGGAGATACACCGCGTCGCCAATGCCATCGATCAAAATGCCGCCGGCGATGGCAGCGATGCGCAGGAGGTCGCGCTCGAACGGTAGGGCGACGGCGATCGCATGGCGCACGCCGGTGCCGGGCTGCGAGCGTTCAGCACCCAGGAACAGCTCTTCGCTGATCGCGGCCAGTAGACGATAGGCCCGTGTTGCTCCCAGCCCGCCCGTCTCGGCGATGCCGACCAGTACGGCGCCGTCGAGCGCATGCAGGCTGGTGGCGAGGGCGGCGGCGGGGTTTTGCTCGGGCAGGTCGAGCAGGACCAGGCTACCTGCAGGCGCGGTGACCATGGTGCCGGCTTTGGCACGAATCAGCTGGGCGCTGGCGGCGGTTTCGGGGCGACTGGCAACGCGGTCACCAAGGCTGCTAAACTGGCTCTGATCGATGATCATCGCATCTGGTGGCGTGCCAGCGTCGTCGTCGGCCGGAATTCGCTCCGGCGCGAGTACTGCGGGCACTTGCCCGCCGCCAATCGCTACGTCGCTGTCAGTGCCGCCCAGGCGTACGATCTCGGCCACGCGGCGACGGTAGCTGGTTGGGTCAATGGCTTCGCCTTGCCGCAGTGCAACCGGCAGCGGCTCGGGTGGATAGGCATTGGCC
>JAQIBG010000308.1 GCA_027859175.1 Planctomycetota bacterium
TGCCAGTGCTTCCGGGGCGTGACACCGCGATCTATGCCCGTTTACGGGCGGCGGCGCCGGGTAGCCATGGTGCTTTGCTACGCAGTGGCCAGCGCAGCGTGATCAGCCACAGTCCGGAATGCTTTCTGCGCTGTGACGGTCGCCGGGTGGTGTCAGACCCGATCAAGGGCACGCGGCGCCGCGAGCCGGGCTGTGAGGCCGAGGCGCGTGCGGCCTTGTTGGCGGCGGCCAAAGATAACGCCGAATTGGCAATGATCGTCGACTTGGTGCGCAATGATTTGGCGCGGGTGGCGGTGCAGGGTGGCGTGCGCGTTGACAGCCGTGCCAGCGTGATCGACCTACCCTATGTTCACCATCTGGTGGCGCGGGTGGGTGCGGATTTGGCGCCCGGGGTGGCAGTGGCAGACATGCTCGCGGCCGCGTATCCCGCTGGCTCCATCACCGGTGCCCCCAAGATCGCAGCCATGCGCTTGCTCAGCACATTGGAGCGATCCCCGCGGGGTGCCTACTGCGGCACCATTGGGTGGCTTGGGGCCGGGGCGGCGTGCAGCCTGTCGGTAGCGATTCGGACCATGGTGCTGCAGGGCGAAGAGCTGCGGCTTGATGCCGGCGGCGGCATTGTGGCTGACTCCGATGGCGGCGCCGAGTGGGACGAAGCCTTGGCCAAGGCCGCGCCGATGCGCGCAGCGGTGGGGGCAGCATGACGCGCCTGTTCACTATGGCTATTGTGGCTCTCGGCGTGTTGGGGGGCTGCGGCGAAGGCCATGATCGCTACCGACGCGGCGTGTTGCCGCCCTCGGCCGATGCGGCTAGCCTGGCTGACGCGCAGCGGATGGACGAGATCGAGCGCCTGCTTGACGAGGGTGACCTCCCCGGCGTGGCGGCTGCGGTTGATGAAGCCCTGGCAGCGGGCCTCGAGCATCCGCGCCTGTATTATTTGCGTGGCAAAATGTACGCCGCGCGCGGCGGTGATGATAATTTAGAGTTGGCTACGCAAGATTTTGAGCGCTGTCTCGGCGAGAGCCCGCGCTGGATTCAGCCGCGCATCGATGTGGCTGACGTGTACATGCGGCTCGATCGCCTGTCGAGCGCAGACAGCGTGTACCAAGACTTAGATCGCCTCGCGCCCGACTACGCTGCTGGCCCCTATGGTCGCGGCTATATCGCCCTGATGCAGGGTCGCGAAGAAGACGCGCGCGCCTTCCTTGAAGAGGCCCTCAAACGGCAGAGCGATCACGCGCCAAGTTTGTTCACTCGCGCCGCGCTGGCCGGTCAGGATCAAGACCTACGTATGCAGCGCCAGATGCTCGAGCGCTTCATCGCGCTGCAGCCAAGCAGCGTGGGTGGTTGGCGTGCGATTGCCGAATTGGACGAGCAAGAGGGCCGTCGTGAAGACGCGCGCCGCGCCTGGGAGCGCGCCTACCGCTTACAGCCCGAGCCCAGCATCGCGCGTCGTTTGAGCGAACTCGCGCGCATGCGCGGCGACGGCGTTGCGGCCGACGAATGGTCGCGCCGCGCCGGCAGCAAAGCCGCGCCGCCCAAGCCCGATGCCAAAGGGCAGTGAGGTCTAGCGATCAGGACAAATGGGACTACGGGTCCTGGGTCCTGGTACGCCTGCAAGCAGGCTTAGACGCGGGGCTGGCCGCCCCGATTCCCTGCCCAGTAACGTTGGTCTCGGTAGCGTTGGCTGTTCCTAGGATCCAAGCGCCGCTTGGCGCGTACCAGGACCCAGGACCTCTAAAAAATCACCAACCACGGCCTTCTGGGAAGCTGCCGCTACGGCTTGCAACTTGCACGTCGAGCAGGTGCCAGCGGGACAGGTCTTTGTTGCCCTGCGCGCCGGTCCAACCGTTCATCCGCATGAGGCGGCCGCGGTAGGTGATGCCTTCATCAGAGCCGTATTTATTTTGACCGACCAGTTTCAGGCGGCGGCCTTCGCGGCCATTAAAATAAGCGATCTCGAGTGACTCCGGGATCAGGCCCTCGGCGAAGCGGTCGCGAATCCAGTTTTCGCCATCGAAGCTGGTTTGACCGCTCAGCAGATGCATCACCAGGGCCGCGTCGCGTTCCGGCATGCCGTTTTGGCTCAGCGAGTCGGCAATCGAGTCGAAGGGGTAGGCCACGATGCCCTTGGCTTGCAGGCCTTGAATGGCGGTGGTGTTCGGGGGCAGGCTGCGCAAGGCCTCGAGGGCGTTGTCGCGGGCCTTGGCAGGCACCCACAATTTTTGTTCGCTCAGCAGCACGTGGTCTTTGAGGCCGGCATCGCCGAATACTTGGCGCAGCGGCGCGAGGGAGATGGTGCGGTTGGCGCCGATCGTTGCTTCGTCGAGGTTGAGAATGATCGGCAAGGCGCGGTCGGCCAGCCAGGCGCGTTCTTGCTGCGACTGGATGCGGCTCGGCGGGCGCCAAGTGGGGTCGGGCTCGGTGAAGGCTTTGAGGGCATGGCTGCGATCGCTCGACATCCCGAACAGCAGACCGACGACCAGGACCACCGCTACCACGGCAACCAGGCCGAGTAGCCACTGGCGGCTGTTCTTGGCCTCTTCTACCCCGTAGTTGGTCAGAATCGCTGGGCCGATGTCGCCAACCGCGCCCTCTTTGCGCTTCTTCTTTTCCTTGGCTACCTCTTCACGTTTGACCGATTCAGACTTGAGGGCCTTAGACGCGGCATCGGCCAGCG
>JAQIBG010000161.1 GCA_027859175.1 Planctomycetota bacterium
GTTCCGGGCACCGACGACTACGCCGTGGGCGACGGTTCACGCGCCGACGTGGTCGACTTCTTCCTGACCGAATGCGCCAAGCGCGGCATGCGCGTGTGGGCTGCCGGTCTCGGTAACCGGGTTGGTGGCGTCAACGACGCCGACGTCGACATCATCGACGACCCGGCCAGCAAAGACGCCTGGCTCGAAGCCATCCAAGTCTACAAGGGCGTGAACGTTGGCGGCAAGAAGGGCAAGAAAACCGACCTGCGCCACAGCCTCGCGCGCCACTGGGATCCCCGCCTCGAAGCGCTCTACGTCAAGCGCATGCAGGCCAACGCCGATCACGTCAACAAGCACAACGGTCTGCGCTGGGCCGACGACCCCACCTTCGTGATCTGGGAACTCACCAACGAAGAGTGGTGGATGCGCAAGATGGTTGGCGGCAACTGGCGCAAGGAGCCGGCCTACTTCCGCAATGCCCTGCTCGAAAAGTGGCAGGCCTTCCTGCGCGAGAAGTACGGCACCGAAGCCGATCTAACCAAGGCCTGGGAGACGCTCCTGCCGGGTGAATCGCTGGAGCAAGGCACCATCGCGCTGCTGCCGATGGCCGGCCCCACCGACCCCAAGCTGTCGATGAACGATGCCAACCCCCACGCCCGCGCTGCCCTCGAAGGCATGACCGAGAAGTACAGCCGCGAGAGCTTCGCGCGCCAACGCGGCCACGATGTCATCGAGTTCTTCGTTGGCATTCAACTGGGCCACAAGAAGCGCTGCGCCGCCATCGTCAAACAGTTTGGCAAGAGCGTTCAAAATGGCGTGGTGATTCATGACACCGGCATTGGCTACGAAATTCAAAGCCAGTACATCCATCAAGAAGCCGAAGCCGTGGCCCACGACGCCTACGTCAACGGCTGGGGCCCCCAATACGAGGCGCCCGATCTCGAGAGTGCCAAAAACGAAGTCACCCGCCGGCTGCGTCAACTCGACGCCGAACGTATCTGTGCCACCGACGGCATCTGGGTCAACTGGCTCAAGAAGCCGCCGGGTATCTCGCAGGGCGTGCCGTGGCTCGAGCACAACCGCGTCAAGGGCAAGCCCTACCTCGTGTACGAAACCCAGATCCAACAGCCGGCCAAATACCGCGCCGACTTCCCGCTGCGCCTCGCTGCCTTGGGCTCGATCCAAGATTGGGACTGGATCAGCTGGCATTACTTCGCCGCCGGCGACCAAAACAAAGACAAGCCCTTCGCTAAGACCATGGACGTCACCTCGGGCAGCCACCCGCAGGGCTACCACTTCACCTACGATGAAGTGCAAAACGCCCTGATGCGCCAAGCCGGGCTGCTGTTCCGCAACATGAACCTCGATCCGGCACCGAATCCAACCACCTTCATCTTTGGCAAGAAGAGCCTGACCGATCCCGACAGCATGGACTACGCCGGCTCCTACGGCCCCGATGGCATGGACATGTTCCAGACCGTGTACCAATACGGTGTGCGGATCCAGATCGACCCCAGCCGCGAAGACGACGAGGTCATCGGCCCCGTGGTCAGCTTCGAAGAGCGCCTGACCCACAATCCCTACACGCCAACCGACGCCATTACGTTTGATTGGAAGCAGGGCTTCCTCAAGTTCGACGATCCACGCAGCGTAGCCTTTGCCGGTGAACTGGCCAAGATCGGCAACGAGGTCGCCTTCAGCAATGGGGTCAAACTCACCGGGGTCAGCATCAACAACCCCGAGGGGATCTACTCGCCCATCACCGAAGACAGCAACTACCTCGCGTTCTCGATGACGGCCGAAGACGGCAAGCCCTTGGCTGAATCCAAGCAACTGTCGATCGGCCTGCAGAGCACCAGCTTCAACACCGATTTCTCGGTCAAAGAGGCCGAGGTCGACCGCAAGATCAACCACAAGGTCAAGGCTGGTACCACCCCAGTGCTGGTAGCGCGCGTTGCCGCCACCGTGGAAGCCCCCTTCCTCAACGGCGCCCGCTACGTGTTCAAAGACTGGAATCTCGACGAGATCGGCTCCGGCACCATCAGCGACGGCAAGCTGGTGATTCCCAACGACCTGCCGATCTTCCAGATCTACATCGAACGCTGACCCCTCAGCGCAACTGATTATCAGCGGAGGCGTCCACCCGGGCGCCTCCGCTGTTGTGTTTGCAGGACTCGCGAACAGACCCATCGAGCAATGCGGCGATTGCCGAGCGGCGGTGCGGTCCATAGTCGTCCGCCATGCCAGCCCTGCCCGACCTCGAGAACCCTGCCATCTTCGCCGCCGGGCGCCTGCCTGGGCGTAGTTCGGCCTGGCCGCGCCCTGACCTCGCCAGCGCGCTAACCGGCAGCTATGAGCGCGGTGCTTGGGTCCAGAGCCTCAATGGCGACTGGGCCTTTCATTGGTCGCCCGAGCCAAGTGCCTGTCCGAGCGATGCCCATCAGATCGACTGTGACACTACCGGGTGGAGCACGATTCCCGTCCCCGGACAGTGGGAACTCCACGGCCACGGCACGCCGATCTACACCAATTGGCGCTACCCCTTCCGCTGCGCGCCACCGGCGGTGATGGCCGAACCCGACCCCAGTTGGACCAGCGCCACCGAACGCAACCCCACCGGCTGCTATCGCCGCACGGTCACCATCAGCGCTGACTGGCTTGCTGGGCGCCGCGTCGTTTTGCACGTCGCCGGGGCGCGTTCCAACCTGACCCTCTGGGTCAACGGTGAACGCCTTGGCTTCAGCCAAGACGCCACCAGTCCAGCCGAGTTCGACCTCACCGATTCGCTGCACGTGGGTGACAATCAGATCGCGATCATTGTCACCAAATACTGCGCTGGCTCGTACCTCGAAGACCAAGACATGTGGCGCCTAGCCGGCATCTACCGCGATGTATTCTTGGTGTCGCTCCCGGCCATTCATCTCAGCGACTTTCATAGCTGGGGCGAGCTCGACGCCGGGTACCAAGACGGGCTCGCGCACTGCCATGGCCAACTCGCGCTTGCCGACACCCTCGCAGACGGCTGGCGCGTGCGGGCCCATCTCAGCCACGCCGACGGCAGCGCAGCGGCACCCGCGCGCGAGGTAGCGGTACAGGCCGATGGCAGTTTTGGCGCGACCATCACGCTCGCCCAACCGGCCCAATGGACGCCAGAAACGCCACAGCTGTATCGCGCCGCCATCGAAGTGATCGACCCGAGCGGTCAGATCACTGAGGCCCGCGCCCAGAACCTTGGATTCCGGCGGGTCGAGATCATCGATCGTGCGTTCTGCCTGAATGGGGTGCCGATCAAAATCAAAGGCGTCAATCGGCACGAGTTTGATCCCGACTGTGGTCAGACCATGAGCACCGAACGCATCCACAGCGATCTGTGCCTGATCAAACAGGGCAATTTCAACTTGGTGCGCACCAGCCATTACCCCAACGATCCGCGCTTCTATGAGTTGTGCGACAGCCTCGGCCTGCTGGTGCTCGACGAAGCCAATATGGAAAGCCACGAGATCGGCTACCACAAGCGCACCCTCCCAGGCGACCTGCCCGAATGGCGCGCGGCCTCCGAAGACCGCATGCGCCGACTCGTCATCCGCAATCGCAGCCACCCCTGCGTGGTGATGTGGTCGCTCGGCAATGAAGCCGGCTACGGTGACGCCTTCCCCGCGATGGCCGCGTTAGCGCGCAGCCTCGATCCACAACAGCGCCCGATCCACTACGCCGACATGAACCTGCCGGCCGACATGGACAGCCAAACCTACCCGCCGGTCGACTGGCTCCTCGAGCACGTCGAGAATCGCGCCACCCGCAAGGGCGAGCAGGGCCAGAGCTCCAACGAAGAGCAGCACGGCAGCTATCCGTCCGGCAAGCCCTTCTTGATGAACGAGTACTGTCACGCGATGGGCAACAGCCTCGGTAATTTCCAGGACTATTGGGATGTCATCGATGCCCATCGCCAGCTCTGGGGCGGCTGCATCTGGGAATTCAACGACCACGCCCTGCGCCGCAAGCTGCCAAACGGCACCACTGTCTGGGCCTACGGCGGCGATTTCGGCGACACGCCCAATGACAGTAATTTCTGCATCGACGGCCTAGTAGCGGCCGATCGCACGCCGCATCCGCATTGGCACGAAGTCCAGCAGGTACAACGCTGGATCGATATCGACGCCGCCAGCGACGACTTCGCTCAGATCCGCGTCCGCAACGACCACGCCTGGGTCAGCCTGCACAACTTCGAACTCCACTGGCAACACCTCCACAACGGCGAAGTCATCACCACAGGGCGCTGTGCACTCAACGCTGCGCCAGGCGCCTGCGACACGCTCACCCTTGCGGTCGACACCAGCCCTGCGGGCGAGCATGTCGTCAACTGCGTATGCACACCCAGGCTTGACCTACCCTGGGCCCCCGCCGGCACCGTGCTGGCACGCGGCGAGCTGCGCTGCGGCAGCTACACCCCAACCGACCCGGTGCCACCTACGCCCGAGGCAGCAGCCGATGAAAATACCCCGCGCATCGATCCCACCCACGGCCACCCGCTCACCTGGCACAGCGCCGGGCGCGACTGGCTACTTGCCGCGCCGGTGCTGAATTTCTGGCGCGCCCCGACCGACAACGACCGTGGCTGGCGCATGCCAGAGCAGCTCGCGCCGTGGCGCGACGCGGGCCGCTGCGCGCAGTTGATTGACCACAAGCACGAAGGCGAGACGCGCTCCATCAGCCGCTACGCCCTGCCTGACACCGGCTACGAGTGCACCTGCACCTGGAATTATCGCCACGCGCAGTGCATCGAGGTCAGCATTAACCTGCGGTGCATTGAGCCCCAGCACCCGCTTGCTGAGATCCCGCGCATTGGCTGCCAATTTCAAATCCCCAGCGATCTCGACGCCATCACCTGGTACGGCTGCGGGCCGCACGAAAGCTACGCCGACCGGCATCAGTCCGCCCTCCTCGGCCGGCACGAAGCCGCAGTCTCGAGCTGGAATCACCGCTATCTGATGCCCCAAGAATGCGGCAATCGCAGCGGCGTACGCTGGGCGCGCCTGGCTGACGTCACCGGCCGCAGCCTGTGCATCACCAGCCTGGGCCAAGCCCTCAACCTGAGCGCCTGGCGCTGGACCCAACACGATCTTGAGTCCACCAGCCACGATCACGAACTGCCGCAACGCGACGCCATCACCCTCAATGTCGACCTGGCACAAATGGGCGTTGGCGGCGACAACGCCTGGGGCGCCCGCGTCCGCGAGGCCTACCGCCTGCCAAGCGGTCGCGACTACCAGTACGCCTTCCGCCTCGAGGTAGCACCATGACGATCACAAGCCTGTTACGTTGGAGCCTATTCGTGAGCGTGACCACCATCGCCTGCCACGGCGCCGACATCACCATCGCCCTTGACCAAACCATCGCGCCAGCAGTGCCGCCGCGCCTCGGTATCAATCTCAATTATTTAACCGACCACGATGCCCAACGCCCAAGCGGCAGCCAAAGCCTCAGCGAGGCGCTGGGGCAACTCGGCGCTGGCTGTCTGCGCTACCCGGGTGGCGAAAAGGCTGAGCTGACCCTGTGGTCGGTGCCGCCCTATACCGCCCCCACGCCACAACTCGCGCGCACCGGGCCGCACGAATGGCCGGCCAGTGACAAACGCCTGTTTGCACATCATGACGGCAGCTGGCATGCCGACCGACCGCCGCTCGACACCGACGCCGCCTGGCTGCTGGCGCAAAGCAACAAGGCCGACCTCGTGCTGGTGCTCCCCTTCGATAGCGCCTACAAGGCACCCGGCCAAGACGGCACCGCCCCAAGCGTCGAGCAATTGCTCACCAACGCCGTCACCTGGGTCCGGCATTGCCGCGAGCACGATATTCGCGTGGCTTTGTGGGAAATCGGCAATGAAACCGATTATGACGACAGCTACGCCGGCCACGATCCTGGCCACGCCACCTTTGTGCGCGACGCCACCGCGATAGCCACCGCTATCAAGCAAGAAGACCCCAGCGCCCGCATCGGCATCAACGTGCATAAGCCAGCACGCATGGACGCCGTCCTCAGTGACCCCAAGCTGCTGCCCTTGATCGATACCTTAGTCATTCACACCTACCCGGTGTGGGATTGGAACCAGGGTTTCGCCAGTTGGCCCACCACCGGAGCCAATTTCACCGGCGAATGGCGCAAAGCGAATCAGGCCCTCAAACGCAACTGTACGCCAGAGCAACGCGCCCGCATCAGCATCGCGCTCACCGAAACCAACGCCATCGACTACGCCGGAGGCTGGGAAGACCGCAACGACCTCGGTCACGCCCTGGCGGTGTTTGAAATTATCGGGCAACACCTGCGTTTTGCCAATGTCGAACGGGTCATCCCCTGGAATACACGGTGGATTGAGCCGGCACCGGTGGCCCCACTCGGGCGCAAAGACTTGCTCGCAAAGCTGGCCAATAATCCGAATGCCTGGAACAAGGCCCCGCACGCGTGCGTTGCCACCAAAACCGGGCTGCGCCTGCAAGGTGAAGAAGCCACAACGGTCAGTCATGACCTTACAGCCAGCGTCAAACCCGGCGTGTACACGCTCAGCGGTCGGATCCGCCGCGAGGGTGCAACGTGGGCCGGCGTCGGCATCAGTTGGTATCACGGCAAGCGCAAGCTTGGCAACGCTGGCGAGAAAGCCCGCGGCACGCACTGGTGGGGCATGTATAAAACTTTCACCATCCCGCCCGAGGCCGATGCCGTGACCCTGTGGTTCAGCAAAGCCAAAGGCCCCGGCGATGCGCTCATCGCTGATCTTCAATTACAGCAGGGTGCCGTCACACCGGTCACCGACCTGCTGCTCCCAGACAATCAACTGACGCCCATCGCCAAGGCCTGTGCGATCTGGTCACACCATGCCCAGGGCCCACTCCTGGCCACCACCGCGCCAGCGCCGCTGAGCGCCTACACCAGCATGTGCGACGCAGGCCCCGTGGTTTTCATCCTCAACCCCACCACCAAGGCCGCCGCCGCCACCCTTGCCGCCACTGGTGGCACCCTCCCCGAGCGCTGGCAGATCAGCCACTTCACCGGCACCAGTCCCGAAGACACCGCACCCCAGTTGTCTAAACCGCAGCAACACAGCGGAGCCGCCCTGAGCCTGCCGCCGTTCAGCATCACGGTGTTAGGCCCAGCAAGGCCATAACGGCCGCAAAAAAGGCTAAGCGCGCGGCGGCGCTGTCGACTCGCGAACCGTGAGCCCGGGCTCCAGACACACCGTGCCACCGCGTGGCCCGCCCTGCATCATCGCCACCAAGGCCTCGCCAGCGCGCTGCCCCATCTCAGCAAAGGGGACGGCCACCGCCGTCAGCGCCGGCGTCGGCAGCTGCACCGGATAAATATCATTGAAGCACACCACGCTGTAGTCGTCTGGCGCGCGCAGATCATCGCGATAGCGCACCAATTGATGCAGGGCCAAGGCCTGGGTGTGATCATAGCACACCACGCCCGTAGCCAACCTCGGCAACCACATCTTCCAAGCGTCGGATTCCGTCACTCCAGTCCAACAGCGGCTCGATGCCCTGCTTGGCGCAGAACGCACGATACGCTGCAGCACGGGCCGCAACCGACGGATGCGTTGTCTGCCGTGGATAGCCCATATCGGTATCAACATACCCGAGGCGCCGATGGCCGAGGTCCCACAGATGGGTCAAGGCGAGCTGCATCCCCTGGGTGTCGTCGCAGGTCACGGCGATTCCACCCGGGCCAGCCACACCATTGATCGACGCGTACGGAATGCCTTGCTGTTCGAGATGAGCCAGCTCGCTCACCGCACCAATCGGCGTGCTCGCGCTCGACGTGGTCCAGCCCTGGGGTGCCTGGCTCAGCTATGAACTCATTCGTAATCCGTAATGAGGCATGCATCGAACCACGCCGATGTAATTCACTAGACTGATACTCGAACTGGGGTCACAAAGGATCCGTCAAACAACACTTACGTTAGAACGGTGGCGCCCTGAAGAGCCGCTGTCCAAGCCCGTCCCCCCGCTTACGGCCCGCCTCGTATCCACGCCCATGCCAGCTCCATGCACGCCGGTGATGGATAGCCCCTGCTATTAGGGTGCTCCAGCGCATCAAGCGCCGCGTTTGCATGCCTTTGCATAGGCTCCGCCCAAGGCCGCCATACTCGCGCCCATGAGCAGCTCCAAGCCCTCGTCCGACTTCCCCGCCCTGATCCAGGGCGGCATGGGCGTCGCCATCTCCTCCTACCCGCTGGCGCAAAAAGTTGCGCGCCGTGGGCACATGGGCGTGGTGTCAGGAACCGCCGTCGATCGGCTGGTGTTTGTGCGCCTGCAACACGGTGATCCGAGCGGTGATATTCGCCGCGCCCTGGCCGCCTTCCCCGATCAAGACATGGCCAAGCGTGTGCTGGAGCGCCATTTCCGTCCAGACGGCCAAAAGGAACCGGGCAAGTATGACCCTTTCCCGATCGCTGGCTTCAAGCCCAATCCAATTGCGCTCGAAGCGGGCGTTGTCGGCGGCTTCTGCGAAGTGTGGCTGGCCAAAGAAGGCCACGACGGCGTTATTGGCATCAACCTGCTTGAAAAGATCCAAATCCCCAACCTGCCGATTCTCTACGGCGCGATGCTGGCCGGTATCGACTACGTGCTGATGGGCGCCGGTATCCCGCGCGAAATCCCGGGCCATATCGATCGCCTCAGCCGCCACGAAGTCAGCACGCTGAAGATCAACATTGAAGACGGCAGCACCGAACCGCTGCCCTTCGACCCCAGCTTCGTCAATCATGGCCTCGGCCCCATCGCCAAGCCACGCTTCCTGGCCATCATCAGCACCCACGTGCTGGCCATGGCCCTGTCGCGCGTAGAAGGCGTAGACGGCTTCATCGTTGAGCATCATTGCGCCGGTGGCCACAACGCCCCGCCGCGTGGCTGGTCGGCCGACAAGGGCGCCGATCTCGAATACGGCGATCGCGATGTGCCCGACTTCGACCGCATCAAGGGCCTCGGCAAACCCTACTACCTCGCCGGTGGCCAAGACCACGCCGGCGCAATTGCCGAAGCGCTCGAAAGCGGCGCCGCTGGCATTCAGGTTGGCACTGCCTTCGCTTTCTGCTCTGACTCGGGCATGGACCGCGACATCCGCCGCCGCGCGCTGGTGGAATGCGCCAAGGGTACCCTCAAAACCAAAACCGAAGGCCGCGGTTCGCCCACCGGCTTCCCGTTCAAGGTGCTCGACCTCGAAGGCACCGCCGGCGCCGGCATCGCCGAAGACCGGCCGCGCCAGGTATGCCAACTCGGCTACCTGCGCACCGCCTATCGCAAAGAGAACAACTCGATTGGCTGGCGCTGCGCCGCCGAACCGGTTGACGCCTTCCTCGCCAAGGGCGGCAAGGAAGAAGACCTCCAGGGGCGCCGCTGCGTCTGCAATGGTCTGCTCGCCACCGTCGGCCTCGGCTACACCCGCAAAGACGGCTTGGTGGAACCGGCCCTGGTCACCGCCGGCGACCTGCGCACCCTGTCGCGCTTCATCGGCGAAGGCGACGACTACGACGCCAACGACGTGATCGACGTCCTCGAAGGCATCCGCGTTCCGGCCAGCTAGGCTGAACATGCACTGATTGGATCGCACCGACGAATCCATCGCCATAACGCCGAACTCGCATAGGGTTCGGCGTTATGCGTTACCTGCTTCTGATCATGTGCACCTGCACCCTCGCAGCCGCCGAGGGCGTAGACGCTGAGCACTTCCTGACGCAACTCCAGCGCAGCCCCGCTGATCCACACCTTGCACGTAGTGTGCTGGAAACAATCAACACCAACACGCCAACACTTGATGCAGAATTGCAGCAAAACGGCTACCGTATCGGCCTCGTGGCCACTCTGTGTAAGAGCGGTAACCTCGCGATGCTCGAAGCTGCCCTCGCGAATGGCGCCAAGCTTGACATGGGCAAGCGCAATGAAGGACTAAGCGCCGCAGCCCGTCGTGGCCGAGTCGACATGCTGCAAGCCTTGGCAGATGCAGGCGTGAGCTTCGACCTCAAAGACCGCGCCGCGCGCAACCTGTTTAGCGATGCGTATCGCAGCGGCAGCGTTGACACGGTGCGTTGGTTGGTCGCCAAGGGCCTGCTTGGCGATCAGCCGCAAGATGTCCTTCGCGACGCCTTCAACGGTAGCGATGAAACCATGGCGGTCGCTGCTGTCGAAGCGCTCGACTACGCGACGCTGCTGCAAAACCTACGCTTTGCACAAAGCCTATTTCAGACCCGCCACGGCTCGTTACGCCTGCTGGCGGCGCAACATGTTCCACTGACCGGAGAGGGGCGCCATGCAGAGGATCTTCAAAGTTCCATCCGCAGTGCCATCCTCCGTGGTGGGTTAGAAATTATTGAGCCATTAAAGCAACGTGGCTATGATCCACTCGCTGGCCGAGGCGGTATCGACATCCTGCGCGACGCCGCCGGCAATCGCGATATCCGCCTGGTGCAGGCCCTTCTGGCACGAGGCGTTCCGCCCAATCCCATCGACGAGAAACAGCAACCGCCCCTCATGGCGTACCGTCAATCCGGCGGCGCCAGCGTCAGCCGAGCACTGCTCCTCGCCGGGGCTGATCCAAACGTCAGCTACCGCGGCGAAAGCCCGATTCACCAAGCCGCAAGCGCAGGCGACCTGGCCATGGTAACCGTCCTGCTCGATCATGGCGCCAACATCGACACCACCGATCAACGAGGCCTCAGCGCCCACGCCCTTGCCCGCATGACCCGTCATGAGTTGGTAGCAGAAGCCCTGCTGGCGCGCGGGGCAAAGCCAGACCTCAATACTGTTGGCATGCTCAGCATGACCCCGCGGCAAACAACACACACCGCGCCTCTAACAGTCGGCGAGATCCTCGACATGGCGCCGCTAGCTGACGATCAGCGTCGTGCCGCCCTGGAGCTCATCATACGCGAGAGGCGTCTCGACCTCCTCGTGCCAGTGCTCGGCCAACTCACCCCAGCTGAGCTCTCCTTTGAGTATAGCGGCCGCGTACTGTGGGAACTGCTGTGGGCACCAGGCGGCGAGGCCCTCGCCTCGGTCTACACGCCGCAAGCGTGCGCTGAGCTTGTGAGCTCGTCCGGCCTCACGCCCCTGGTTAGCGTTCTCGGCGCACGCGACTCATGGCTCGATGGCCGTGCCAATTCCCGCGGTGACGCGTGGCAGGCTCTCACCGAAACCGGTGCTTGGCGCGATGCCCTGCTCGCTGCCGGTGCAGATCCGAACATGGAAACGCCCAAGGGATCGCCGGCCGCAATCGCGATTCACAACAACGATGTCACCAGCCTCGAGGCCCTGTTCAACAACGGGCTCCGCATCGATTATGCGACTCCAGAGGGCCACGAACTGTTGATTGCTGCCACCAACTACTATCGGCTGGGGGCCCTGCGCGTCTTACTCAAGCAGGGAGCCCTCACGCACCTGCCGGAGGCAAGCATCCACCGATTCGTCTCCACTGACCAGGCCGAAAGCCTCGCAATGGCACTGACACTGATAGAAGCCGGCGTGCCCGTCGACATGCGGAATGATAATGGCCACACCCCTTTGCAACACGCAGCACGCAATGGCTCTGAAGCCGCCCTTGCCCCGCTGATCCTGGCCGGCGCCGACATTAACGCGCGTACCGACCTGGAAGGAAAAGCCATAGCCGACCAGAAGCCCGGGCACACCGCATTAATCGGCGCCCTGGAGCGGCGGTCATCGAACGCGGCCAGAGTGCTTCTCGACCACAAGGCCTCGCTCGCCTTGTCACGCGGCCCGCAAGGCGAAACGCCGCTGTGGTATGCTGCACGGATGGGTGACGCTGAACTATGCCAGCGCCTGATCACAGACGGCGATGACGTACACGCGGTAACCACAGTACATCCGTGGCGCAAAGACCGCGTCAGTGGCGAAACAGCCCTGCATGCCGCTGCGCGGCAGCGCGATAGTGGCGAGGTCGTCGCACTCCTGCTGAAAGCCGGCATCGATCCGGCGCTCCGCAACAGCAGTGGCGAAACCGCGCAAGACATCGCCGCCGCCATCGGCAACGCCACCGCTGTCACTGCGATCACTGCCGCCACCGGCAAGCAACTCGCTCCCGAAGCCGAAGCCCAGATTCAAGCCGCCGCGCTGTTCAATGCCCGCAAAGACGAGGCCCTGATTGCCCTCGCAACCGAGCACCCCGAGGTGATCGAAAGCGCCGGGCTGCTGGCCAAGGCTGTCATGCACCGGCGCAGCGAATTGGTGGCCGCGCTCGCGCCGCTCAGCACCAACATCGACGCGCCTGATGAGCGCGGCTACACGCCGCTAATCCTCGCGGTTGAACGCGGCGACTTGGTCATGCTTGATGCGATCCTTGCGGCCAAGCCTGCCGTATCACGCATGGTTGAGCCAGGCCATGTGCAGTCTACCAGCGCCCTGCATGCGGCGGTTGGCGGCAGCGGTGGCCGCGCCCTGCGTGATGACGCGCAACGCAGTGCCATCGTGGCGCGCCTACTGGCCGCTGGCGCCGATCCGAATCGTGCTGATACGGCTGGCAACACCGTGCTCTTGCTTGCCGTGCAACGCCGCTGCGAACCAGCGATACTCGAACAACTGATCACCGGCGGGGCTCAGGCGAAAACAAAAAATAACAGCCGCCGCGGCGCGCTCGATTTTTTGTACTCCTATCCCAACAACACCACCGCAGTGCTCGACCTCCTAGTCACCGCAGGGGCGAGTCTCGATCCCCAGGCTAACAGCCACATGCCGCTGTTTCACCAAGCCGCGATGAGTTCAGACCCAGGCCTGGCGCCGCGCCTGATCGAACTCGGTCTTGACCCAAGTGTAAAAGACAACGAAGGCCGCTTCGCGCTCGGTCGCGCCGCAGCCCAAGGGCCAGCCAGCGCCGTCGCCAATCTGCTCGCTACTGGGGCCGACCCTGCGGCCGTCGACAGCCACGGCTGGACCGCCCGCCACCACCTCGAATGGCGCGCCACGCGCGGCTATGGTGGCGCCGACAACAATGCTGCCGTACTCGCCGCACTGGATGCTGCCAAGGCGCCGGCCACCGGCATCAGTCCAATCTACTGGCAACTCGCCGCAGCCCTTGAGCGGTCACGCCCAGGTCAACTCGAGAAATTACTCGCAGAAAAACCTGACCTTGCCGCCTGGCCCGAGATCCTGCCGCCACCGGCGTGGTCAGCGGCGCGTCTGAATCAACCCGACGTGCTCAAGCAGGTTTTGGCCCTGGGCGCCAAGGCTGACGTAGCAGAACCCACCCGCGGCTCCACGCCGCTGCACGAAGCCGCTCGGCACGGCTCGGGCAGCATGACCCACATGCTGCTCGACGCCGGCGCCAATCCGGCGCGCCGCAACGACAAAGGCCAACTTCCGGTCGACCTGATCAAGGGGGGCGTCCGGGGCGAGATCGAAGCCCTGCTCAACCAGGCTCAGGTCAAGCCTGACCAAACAGGCGGCGCCGAGGATTTCTAGCGGCTACGCCCCAATCAACGCAGTGTCTCCCTGATTGCCCACACGCAACAACACCACCGTTCTCGCTTACGCCACAGTCAACGCGGCGGCGCCTGGGAGTGTCGCTGCCCCAGCGACACACAGTCGTCGCGACCGCGTCCTTGGTAGACCTGCGCCCGGCGTGCGTTTGTGTCACCGTTTGCGATCCCGTGAGTGCACTACACAAGGCCAGCCCCGCGCGCGATCACCCAAACGAACGCATACCCATATTCCTCGGGCGCATGTCGCTGAGGGCAGCGACACTCCCAGGCACCGGCACCGCGCTCAGAGCTTCTCCCCACACGCGATTGCCTCCACGTGCCTGACCTGCCGAAGCACCACGCGCTCGCACGCACCGAACGGTTTCTTTCTAGCCCGCCGTAATGCGTTCGAGGATCGGCGCGCGCAGCAAGCCGGTGGGCCGCAAGATCCAGGCGTCGCGGTGACCGTCGCCCTGCACATGCCATGCCCTTGGCCCCCACCAGTTAAAGCCGGGCTCATCATTGTGGACCGCACCAAAGGCATTGCGGCGGTGGCCAAACACCGTGATCGCAATGGCATGGCTGCCGGCGCTCAGCTCATCAAGCTCGCAGCGCCACGGCGCCCGATGCACTGGGCCGCAATCGCGCTCATCACACCACACCCGCGCCAACGCGCCCCCGATGCGCGGTAGCCGTAAAGCGTAGCTGCCATCTTCAGCAATCGGCAGCTCAAGACGATAGGTGACGTTGCCGGCATAGTTCGGCAGACCCTGTTGGCACAGATCACCCCAGGCCGGCACCGGAATCGCGCCGCCCACCTCAACCCGCTCACCCAGGCAGCGCACCGCACTGTCGTGCAGCAGGTAGCACCACTCGGGTCGACGCAGGGCATCAACCGGACCATCGAGTTCGATCACATGCTGACCCGGCGCCAGGTCAGGCAGCGCCACCAGGCTGAAACAGGGATCGACCCAGTAGCCGGCCGGGGCCGCCGTTACCGCTACGCCATCAATCCGAATCGTCGTCTCCGCGGCGCGCTCCAGCGCTAGGCGCGGCGCCACCACCGTGGCGCTGCATTCAATCGGGAACCGCAGACGCAGGCGCTGCACTGGGCCGGCATCGCTCACCGTCCACGGCTGACACCACGACGGCCACGCGAAGCGCTGCACCAGAGCGCGGTGCGTGATCATTACGTCACAGCGCGGCTGCCACGGCTCATCGTTGAGCGCCCATTCGGCGCGATCAAGCAGCAGCACATTTGCCTCATCGCGCTCGCAGGCCTGCGGCCGCGGGCAATCCTGCACCACCTGGTAGCACGGCGCCGGCGCGCCATCGTCGCTGGCCGAGCCTGGCTGCAGATGCACCAGGCAATGCCCACTCGGCTCAGCCGTCCACGCGAAAGTGGTCCAGCCATCACTGTGCTGACACGGCAATGCCTGCGACTCGCCGCTCGCGGTATCGATGCCCGCCACCGAAAATTCACCCCGCACCCGAACGCTACACGCCAGGGCACCGCCACTGCGACGCCGGTCACAGGCAAATAACACGCGCTCACCGGTGCCAAGTTCACGCAGTTGATAGAGCGACTCGGTATGCTCGCCCGCACCCGCGCGAATCGCGACCTCGCGCCAGGTTTCGCAGGCTGCCAGAATTGCCGACTGCGACCACGGCACGCGCAGCGCAGCCCGCAAGGCCTGGTCAACAGCCTGCGCATTCGATACGCCGTCAACAGCCTGCGGCAGTTCACCCGCCACCACCACGCCGCCACCGGCCTGCTGCAAGCTGCTCAAGGCCGCCAGGGTCGTGCTGCGAATACTGCGCATATTCGGCACCAGCACGGCGTCATAGGCCATGGCGCCAATCTGAAGACGGCCGTCGACCACGCCGTGTGATTGCTCGGGCAGGCGCGACTCACAAATAAAATCGAAGTCGACATGCTGATCGACCAACCACCGCGTCAGGTTCTGGAAGCTATCGTCGAGCTCGTTGAAGGCGATGCCATCGGTGGCTTGCGGACCACACTGCAACCACGCACCTTCAATCGGATGCACCACCGCCAAACGCACCCTGGCTTGGCCCTGGGTCAGCGCCGCGCCAACGCGCGCGAAGTGATCTTCAATCACCGGGTATTCGTGGCACCACGGCATATGCGGACCGATTGAGGCCGGGTAATCGCGCTTCGCGTCGCCCGCCATCGACAGCCAGGTCAAATGGTGCACGCGCACCGTCACGCCCAAGGCTGCCTGCCAATCGCCCTGCCGCTTGTGGCCGGCGAAGGGGAAATCCCAATCGGTCACCCCATAGAGCTCGCTCAGCACACCGGCCCGGCCATCTTGACGCGCCGCCGAAGCCGCCTGCTTGGCGGTGGTGAACTCTTCCTGATCGCACAGCATGTCGATGCCCGGAATCTGGAAGCCGCGATAGTGCCGCATCGCCTCGCCAATGTCGCCAATCTGGCTGCGCAAGCTGGGCTCTTGCATCATGTGGCCGGTCAGCGCGATGCCGTGCTGCTCACACCAGGTACCAATACGATCAGCAAAGGCGCAAACGAAGCGCTCGGTAACGTGATCAAAGAAGCGCCACCGTGCCCCCTGCACTGCTTCACGGCGTGACCACACCAAGTCGGGAATATCGGCAATCAGGTCAGCACCAAAGCGTTCGTGATAACTCGTCGGCAGGTCGTCAGTCCACGGGAAGCGCGCCACACCCGTGCGCGGATCTGCTAGCGGACGGTGCCGCGCGTACTGCGGCTCATCGGTAAATATCGCCGGCACGTCATCGGGGAAACTGCCACCAAATGCCGCCAAATAACGTTCATGGGTGCAACTAATAAACGCGTCGACTGCAGCCGGATTCAAGGCGTCGAGGTAACCGCCACCGTTGTAGCGGCTGTTATCAGGCGAGATCTCTATCCAGGCCGACCAGATATCGGCGCCGTGCGCACCGGCTTCAGCCGGCGTTGCCGCGAGCAGATAACCGTCCGCATCAAGCTCGATCCGCCACGAGGCGAGATGGCGCCGCAAGGGCATGGCGTCGCTATCGGTGTCGTCTACCGGTTCTGGCACGGGCGCATCGCTGTCGTGACGGCGGACACACAGCGTGCGCTGGCGGTAGCGCAACTCGCGCCCCACCAAACCACCGGCAAAGCCAGACGGCCACGTATCTTCATCATAGAGCCAGGTCAGCATGCCGCGCGAGCGACAATGCTCATGCGACACCCGCACCGCATCGAACCACTCATCAGACAGGTAGGCCGTTTGCAGACCCATGCGCGAGTGCAGGTGCACCCCACCCATGCCCATGTCGCCAAGTGCGTCGATCTGATCGCGCAAACGCTGGTGATCGCTGAGGTCGTGATTCCAGCTCCAAAACGGCGTGCCGCGCAGGCGCGCCGGCGGGTTGCGAATCAGATCGTGATCAAGAGCGGAAGCAGAAGCGGTGGCCGGCATGTGATTCTCCTGCTGCCATGATGCCCACTGACCCCGGCCCATGCCATGGCTGCCCGCCTCAAAGCATGTCCAAAACGCCGGACCGCTGCTCTTCCAACCAGGCTTTAGGGCTGCAGCCCAATTCGGCCCGAACCGCCTTCGACAGGGCGAAAGCATCGCTGTACCCGAGCTGCGGCGCTATCGTGCCGAGGGTGCCGAGGGTGCCCACGCCCTCCAACAACAGGGCGCAACAACGGTCAACGCGGTAGCGACGCAGGAAGGCTGCTGGGGTGCGCCCGGTCCACGCGGTAAAGCGCTCGGCAAAACGACTCCGCCCCAAACCGGCGCAGCGCGCTAGATCGGCCACCGTCAAGGGCTCGGCAAAGCGTTCGGCGATCATCGCCAGGGCCGCCACCACGCCGGGGTCACCAGCCACGCCCGATGCGCTGACCGCCGCACGCGACCACAACCGCAATAACACTCCCTGCAGCGATCGCGACGCGCGCAAGGGCGCAAGGGCATCGCTGGCCCGCCACCAACGCAGGCATTCACCCAGCGCGCTCAGCGTGACATCGTCCATGTTTTGCACCGGCGGAAGGTGCGGCGCCCCCAGCACCGTGACCGCATAGGGCGATCGTTTTTGCTTCGCCTGCGGCCGATCCGGACACCCCGGCGCCAAATCAAAATGGATCGCGATATGATCGCCGCTGGCCCCGGTTCGCGTCACCACGGTATGCGGCACCCAGGGCGGCAGGCTCAGCAAGCACGGCGCCACCACCGGATAGCGATGCCCATCCAAATACAGATCGCCGAGCCCGCGTATCACCGCAATCAACTCATGATCATAAATGATCCGGTAGCCCACGCCCACCTCGCCCAGCAAGCGATGCGCGATGTGCACCTGCGGCATCACTTCGCCAACCGGCAACTCGAGCTCCTGGCGCTGCGCGCGGGCGGCCTCCACCGCCGGTGTTACCGGTGCCGAGTACGGCCACGGGCGCTGCCACGAGTCAGAGTGTTGGTTGGGCGCGGGCAATCGAGCCATGTCCAAAGCATCGGCAGGCGCGCAACGAGATCCACCACTCGATTGCGCCCCCAGCCTGGGCGCTGGCGCTCGTAGGGCGCTCGGTTTAGCATCGCTGCATGCTCGCCGACGCGATCCAGTTTCACCCCGGCTACGTGCTCGGCGATCGTTGTGGCCATCGCGGTCACATTCACACCAAGCTCGAGTTGGGCTTCTGTAGAGACGGCCACGGCACCTTCTGCGTGGCCGGTAAAATCCTGCCCTTCGATCGTGGCAGCGCGGTGGTGATCACGCCCAGCGAACGGCATTACGCCCAAGCCACGCCCGGCACCGACAGCTGCTGGGATTTCCTCTACGTCGACCTCGACCGCGCCCTCGGCGCCGTGGTGCCCGACCCCGCTCTGCTCAGTACCGACGGCCTGTGCGGCCCTAGCTTCGCTAATGTGCTCACGCCTGCGGAGCAACCGCGCCTGTGCCGCCTCATCGATGAACTCACGGCCGAATGCGGAGCCGGCCACAGCGGCTGGCACGACGCCGTACGGGGCCTGCTGTGGACCTGCGCCGCGCTCCTGCAACGCCTTCCCGACCAAGACCCCGAGCAGCACCGTCGCCGCACCACCAGCCTTAACGCGATCGACCCGGCGATCGATCTGGTCAACCACCGCTTTGCCGAAGCCGTGACCGTCACTGAACTCGCCGCCGCGTGCGCCATGAGCCAGTCCACCCTGCACCGCCACTTCATGCGTGCCTGCGGCTGCTCGCCGCAGAATTACCTGATGCGCCACCGCGTCCACCAAGCCGCCAACCTGCTGCGCCATAGCGATCAGGCCGTCGCTGAAATAGCCAGCCGCTCCGGCTTCTCGGCGCCCAGCAGCTTGTACCGCCAATTCAAACAGCACCTCGGCTGCGGCCCCGAAGCCTGGCGCCAGGGCGCCACCGGTGCCACCCACAGCTGAACGCGCCTAGGCGCCAGCATTCAGCGCCACAGCGATTGCCCGGTACCACCTCCATGTTGATGCGCGCTGCCCTCCTCTTCGCCACCTGCTTGCTCGCCCTGCCCGCCGTTGAATGGCAGCTGAGTTGGAGCGATGAATTCGCCGTCGACGGGGCGCCCGACCCGGCCACCTGGGGCTATGAGCACGGCCGCGTCCGCAATAAAGAGGCCCAGTTCTACACCACCGACCGCCGCGAGAACGCCCGCGTTGAAGGGGGCCACCTGATTATCGAGGCCCGCAAAGAAGACTATGAGGGCGCTTCCTACACCGCCGCCAGCCTGATCACCAAGGGCAAGCAGGAGTGGAACCGCGGCCGAATCGCCGTGCGCGCCAAACTCCCCAAGGGGCGCGGCATGTGGCCCGCGATCTGGATGCTTGGTTCGCAACGCGGCCAGGGCATCGGCTGACCCGAATGCGGTGAAATCGACATCATGGAATTCGTTGGGCATCAACCCGGCGTCATCCACGGCAATATTCACTGCGGCGCCTACAACCACCGCGACGGCACCGGCAAGGGCGCCAAAACCCGGCTGACCAACCCCCACGACGAGTTCCACACCTACGCCATCGAGTGGTTCGACGCGCGCATCGACTTTTTCGTCGACGACACCCGCTTTTTCACATTTACCAAAGACGCCAATGCCAGCTTCGACCAATGGCCCTACGACCAAGCCCACTACCTGCTCCTGAACATCGCAGTCGGCGGCAGTTGGGGTGGTCAGCAAGGCATTGACGATGCCATCTTCCCGCAGCAGATGGTGATCGACTGGGTCCGCGTCTATCAGGCGACCGAGTAAGCCGCCTGATAGACCGGTCGCCTGACTGGCGTCACCTAGCTGGCAGCGCCGTCGGTGGCAGCCGCCGCCAAATCGGCGGCCGGGGTCGCACCCGTCTCAGCGCCGCCCCGGGCCACCAGCGCCGGCAACTGCGCCATGCGCTCGGCCAGCGCGCTGAGGCGGTGCTCGTGAACGGTGGCCAAACCGATGTTGATGGTGTCTTGAAACGGCTTCAGCCAGCGACGATCGAAACGGTCGGGGTCCATGAACATGCCGCACATCGAACCCGAGGTGCAGCCAAAGCTGTCGGTGTCATTGCCCTGCATGACCTGCTTGCAGAAACCGTCATCGATACTCTCAGCAAAGTGCAGGGTATTGACCAAGGTGCCGATTTCTTGGTAGACCCGGCAGTGGCTATAATCGATGTATTCATCGTGAATCCGCCGATAGCCGTCAAGCCAATCGCTGGCCTGCGCCACCGCATCGATGCTGAAACGCACGGCGGATGCCAAGCGACTGTTCTGCGGGATGTACTGCAGCGCAGTACGATGGACCTCAAGCGCATTGTCGCACACCGCCGCCGTCGCGATCACTGCCGCGATGTACATCGTGGCGTACACACCATTGCGAACATGGGTGAACGAGGCGTCTTTGTAGGCGAGCCAAGCGGCGGTCGCCGGATCCCCAGGGCAGGCAAAGCCATAGGCGTCGGCGCGAATCGCCGCGCCACAGAGCTCGCTGCCGGGATTCCACGTCGTCACCCACGAAGCATCGGCCTCACCACCAAGGATACTATTCCAGCCGTGATTGAGAATCTGGGTGCGCTCCGGGCCCCAGGCCCAGCCGGGCGGAATATTACTGAACCACATCTTGGCCACATCGCGCTGCGAGAAGTTTAAGCCGTGCTGCTCAAGCAGCATCATGCCCATCACGCTATAATTGATATCATCATCGGCCGCAGCGTAGCGGATGCGTTCGCGCAGGGTTTCAGTCTGCGACCAATGCCCGCTGCGGCAGCCACGTACGACGCTGAGCTCTGTGAGCAGCGCCTCCGGCAGGTAGTCATTAAAGGGCCAACAACCCGCCTGCTCACCAGCCTGACGCAACTCGTCTAAACTCGGATTACACTCCACCGGCTTGCCAAGAATGCAGCCACACACCGAGGCCTCAAAGGCGGTGCGAACGCGCGCCGCGGTGGCGCTCACATCTGCGCTGCCAATTGCTCCGCGCGTGCGGGCCGGGTCCATCGCCGCTTCGATGCCCTCCCAAGCGATCGGCTCGTCCCACTGCCAGTCGGCGCGCATCGGCAGATCGCCGATCGCATTGCCGAACGCGATAATCGCATCGTAGCTGTCATCGAGGGCCTCAAAACGGGCCTGAGCCTGACTGATGTCATGGCCTTGGGCGTCCAAGGTCTCGAGCACAGCAGCCAAACGTGAACGTAATTGAGTTGGGGTCACAAACATGAGGACATCTCCACGAGAGGACAACGAGCCGCCGGGCCCGTGTAGGAAAGCGAGCGGGCACCGTCATTGGCCACCAGCAATTGATAGGAAATCGGACCAAAGCGCGTTGGCAGATCGCTCACGCTGACGCTCGCACCCGGCACCAGCCAGGCCTCGGGCAGGTGCGGCGCGAGCACCAAAGCGTCGCCATCATCACGCACCACACAGTCGCGCAGGCAGGCGATGAGTTCGGCGTTACTCCAATTGTGCGGCATATTGCCGGCAATGGACGCCTCACCGAGCCAACCATCGGCGCCGCGATCATTACGGAACGGCAGATGCTCGTTGCCCAGCGGCGGCCCTTCCACAAAAGCCACTACGTCTACGTCATCGCCCAGGAGGCCATCAAGCAGGCACCACGCTTCGTCGGCAAGGCCCAACAAGAAGGCGTTGTGGCACGATGCGGCCTCAAAATAGGTCCACTTCTTGGCCGGCTGCCGTTGCCCCTCCGAGCCTATGTATTGCTGGCGGAATTTTTCAGCAAAGGCAGCGCGCAGAGGCGGATGCTCGGCCAAGGCACCACTCGGCCAGGGCGTGATGATGGTATCACGGTCATTGCCGAAGCCCGGCAACAGATGCTGCGCCAAAGCCGCCTCCATCGCGTCAGCCTGGGCATGCCAGTCACTGGCCTCATCACCGCGACCAAGACGCTGCGCCGCCACCGCCGCCATGCGCAAGCCACCAACGCACCAACTGTTGATGAAGAAATTCGGATGGTGACCATCCATCCGCCCATCAACCAAACCATGCGCGGCAGCGCAGCACAGCACCGTGCTCATCGGTTCATTAGCCACGCCGGCGTGCCGGCCATCTGCCGCCAGCCGAATCGGACCGCTAGCCCGAGCCATGCGCTCAATCCAGCGCACGCGGCGGACAATAAACGGGAAGGCCTCGGCCAACCAGGCATCGTCAGCAGTCAACACCGCGTGTTGCACCAAGGCCCAGATCGCCTCGCCTGGCGCATCGGCCTCAGCACCAAACCCGCCACCAAACTCCATCGGCAGCAGCGCCTCTGCCCCACTGCGCGCCAGATCGTGGCGACCAATCAGATCCAACGCACGCAATACCAGCACGCCGTCGCGCAACCAATAGGTTGGATAATTGACGCAGCCGATGCGCGGCACGCCGCATTCCATCGCGGTCAGGATATGATGCGCGGCCGCCTGCCAGCTACGCGCCACCCGCGGGTCGGCGCTGCACACAATTCGCGCCGGCACACTGGTCGGCCAATCCGCCACCGCGCTACCAACAAGTGCCGCAGCGGCCCGCGGCTCAACACCGGGTTCCAGATCGCCCCAGCGGCGCCCAAGGCCGCCATGCTCAGTCACAAAGCTGATGCCAACTGGGGCCGCTGGCTCAAGCGCGCAGGTACACAGCACCACGGCAATCGGGTCTTCATGCTCATCGATAATTATCTGCACATCCTGCTCACAACGCAGACGCAGCCCGCTACCAATGGTCAGCACCCCTTCATCAACACCAAAGCCGGCCACCGGGCCACCACAGGGCCCATTCCCGCACACGGCAATCGCCACCTGCACCGTGCACGCCGCCGCACTGCTCAGGTTAATGACATTGCCATCAACACCGGTGCTCCCCGGTCCGCCCTGGTGGGCCAAGCGATGTGACACTGTGACCGCATCCAATTCGTACCATGCCTCCAGCACCGGCGTGAATCCCCCCTCGGCGTTCCAAGCCCAGCGCAGCTGCGACTCATCGAGCTCAAGTTGGCTACGCCACGGCCCGCCCGCCACCGACAGCCACAGCCCCACGCCACAGGTCCACACCCCTGGGCTGTAATGATTGCCCGGCTCAACCGTGGTCTTGTCACAGGCATCGCTAAGCGGATGCCCCAGAAACACATGGCGGGTACCGCGATTGCGCTGGGCACGAATAGCTGAGAAAAGGTGGTGCATTCCCTGAGTATACCGACTGATCCACAGTCTTGGCGCCCATGTCTTGCCTGGTATCGTGCATTATCGGTCAGCCAGGTGCGCATGGATGGAACGCACGAAGGTCCTGGATCCTAGTACGCGCCTGCGGCGCTTGGGTCATGGGAACAGCCAGAGAGAGAGCACGACATGGTGCATTGGGCGGGGTACGGGGCGGCAGTCCCGCGTCTAAGCCTGCTTGCAGGCGTTCCAGGACCCAGGACCTGGCCGCGCTATTCCTGGAGCGGGGTTTTGTCGTGAGCGCACGAAGGCCCTGGGTCCTGGTACGCGCCTAGCGGCGCTTGGGTCATGGGAACAGCCGGCAAGCATCCACGACCAAGCCCACTTGGGCGGGGTACGGGGCGGCAGTTCCGCGCCTAAGCCTGCTTGCAGGCGTTCCAGGACCCAGGACCCGGCCACTACTCCACGAACCCGCTAACCAGCACCCGACCGCCGCCGATACGCGGCCGGTGCCAACTGATAATGCCGCTTAAACGCGCGGCCAAGGTGATGGCGGTCACAGAAGCCGCAGCGCTCGGCGATGCGCTCGATGCTGAGATCTTCGTGCTCAAGCAGCAGGGCGGCGAGGGCTAGGCGCTGGCGGCGCTGGTAGCGTTGCGGCGATTCGCCCACCTCTTGACTGAACAGGCGCACGAAGGCATTGGTGCTCAAGCCACAGCGACGCGCCCAGGCCTCATTATCGACCGCCACACCCGGGTCGGCATCAATCGCATCAAGCACGCTGCGAATACGGGCATCGGCTGCTTCAACACCCCAGATCTGGGCCGGTAAGCGCGCGCAGCAGGCCAGGGTCCACGCTTGCAAGGCCATCCAACTGACGGCATCCACCGCCGGCCAGCAGCGCATACGCTCCGACAAGGCCGCGATCTCACGGCGCTGCGCGGCATCCAGGGGCACAACGAGCAAACCTGGGCGGGCCCGGTCGTAGGGTCGCCCGAGCACGCAGTGCACATAGGTATGCGGCACCTCCCGGGCAATCGTGCCATGCCAATCTAAATAGGGCGGGATCACCACCACCTGATCAGGCCCGAGGTGATGGCACTGGCGCCCATAGCCCACCTCAACGCCTGGTTCGGCATTCCAGTACAGGCGCCAATACGGCGCAATTTTACCATGCTTGCCGGCACCCCATTGCTGCCACAGGCTCACTTGCTGGGCTTCGAGAATACGTAACTGCGGAGCCGGCGCGGCTGGGTTCATGACCACCATGGTAGGAATGTACCCAAAACAGCAACTCGCAGCCCTAGCAATACAGCCGTCTCATCCATAGGATCGAGCAAATATACCCAAGGAGCCCTCATGGCCATCCCCAGCCCTGCCCCCCACATCGCCGCCTTCGAACAATTTGGCTACGGCCTGTTCCTCCACTGGGGCCTGTACAGCCAGATTGGCCAGGGCGAGTGGATCATGAGCCAACAGCGCATCCCGCACGCTGAGTATCGCAAGCTTGCCGACACCTTTACCGCCGAAGATTTCGACGGCCGGGCGATTGCCCGCACCGCCCGCCGCGCCGGCATGCGCTACATCACGCTGACCACGCGCCATCACGACGGCTTTTCGCTCTACGACACCAAGGGCCTCAATGACTTTGATGCGCCGCATAGCGCCGCCGGTCGTGATCTGATTGCCGAGTTCGTGGCCGGTTGCCGCGCCGAAGACATTGTGCCAGTGTTCTACCACACCACCCTCGACTGGTCGCGACCAGAATTCACCGACGACTTTCCTGCCTACCTCGCCTACCTGCGCGATTCGGTAGAAATACTGTGCACCAACTATGGTGAGATCGGCGGTCTGTGGTTTGACGGCAATTGGTCAAAGCGTGATGCCGATTGGGAAGAAGACGCCCTCTACGGGATGATTCGCTCGCACCAACCCAACGCGATGATCATCAATAATACTGGCCTGGGCAACTGCGGAGCCCTCGGTCACCCCGAGCTTGATTCGATCACCTTTGAGCAAGGACGCCCCGAGGCCCTCAATCGCGAGGGCATGAGCAAATACGTGGCGGTTGAGATGTGCCAGACCATGAATGGCCACTGGGGCATCGGCGCGGCCGACTTCCGCTACCAATCGCCCAAGGAAGTCATCGAAAACCTCGCCGCGTGCCGCCGGGTCGGCGCCAATTACTTACTCAACGTTGGCCCCACCGCCAGCGGCGCGATTCCCGACTACGAACGTGCCTGCCTGGAACGCGTTGGCGATTGGGTCAGCCGCTACGATGAATGCCTGCGCTGTGCTCGGCCGCATCCGGCCAAGGCCCAGCACGCGAGCGACTTCGTACTCGCCCACCCAGACGGACGTCTGTTCGTATTCGTTCACGACCTCGGAGTGCAAGGCAGCGCCGACGTGGTAGTGCGCGGCGGACGCGGCGGCGCGATGGCCCTGAGCGGTATCGACCGCCCGATCAAACGCGTGCGCTGGCTCGGGAACGACGAAGACATGAGCTTCAGCCACGATGCCGACACCGGTCTGCTGGTGTTCAAGGCCACCGGGTATCCCTACGGCGTTCACCATGTGGTGCGCGTTGCCGAACTAAGCTAGTCCTGATTACGAGCGCGCCGGGCCTGCGCCGCTGTTTCCAGCGATACGGGGCCGGCGCGGTCAGATCTAGCCGAGCACCAAGGCGTTCCACTCCCGGCAGGCCTGCACATAGGCCTCGATATTGTCCCACGGCACTTCGGGCTCCAGCAGGTGGGTTGGACACGGCAACAGTCCGCCACGCTCGCCAGCGAGTTCGAGCAAACGATGCGTTTCCAGCCGCACTTCTTGGGGCGTGCCGTGTGGCATCAAGGTTTGCGTGCCAAGGCCGCCATTGAACGACAACTCCGACCCAAACTCACGCACCAAGCCGGCCACATCCATCGATTCCGGCTGGATCGGATCCAACACCTCGACGCCGGCCTCAATCAAATCGGGAATCAACTCCACAACGTAGCCACAACTGTGATAGCGCACGATGATGTCGGGCTTCGCCGCCTTCGCGGCCGCTATCACCGCCGCAAGGCGCGGCTTAAGCCACGTGCGATAGGTCACGGGTGACATCATCAAGCGTGATTGGGTACCCACGTCATCACCGAGATGCAGCACGTCCACCCCCGCCGCGGCAAAGGCCGCAGCGCGGCGACACGAGCGCGCGGTGATCAGGTCTAGCAAGGCGTTGGCAAATTCTGGGTTCTCCACGAAGTCGTACACCAAACGCTCCATGCCGCGCAGATACCAGGCGCGCTCCCAGACGGTGCAGGCCATATCGCCGCAGGCAGCCAAGCCCCGGCTATGTAAGTCCGTGACCTGGTCACGCATGGCAGCGCTCGGATCGGCGCTCCAGTCAGGAAAAGGGTATAGTTCCAGGTCGGCCAACTCGGCCTGCGCCAGTGGATGCCACATCCGCGTCATGTGATGGGCGGCATCGGAGCCGGGCTCATGCCCGATACCCCAGTCATCGAAGCTGGTGCCGGGCTTGAACTGCTGGTCGCCGTACCAACGCTCGGTGTCCCAAGGCCCACCGCAGTGGGGCGTATCCCACATCCGGCGCAGAGCACAGCCAAAGCGGTCGGCATACGCTTTTCCATCGCCGTAACGCGCGCGGTAGGCGTCGTGCAAAGACGGGCACAGGTCAAACTGCGGCGCTATCGCTGCGGCGCCCTGACGACGATAAAGCTGAATGATGGCATCACGCGGATTCATGATGAAGGCACTCCCTGCCCAGACTAACTGCCCGGGCGCCTTCCACTATATCCGCAAATGTGCTGTCCCGAATGGACCCGCTGACAGCCAACTGGACTTTTTGCTCAGCTGCATCAGCCCAGCAGGCTCAGTCTTGAGGCGCGCCGTCTTCCGGGCGGATCGCCGCGAGCATGTGGTCGCTCGCGTACCCCTGCATCGGGTCTTCCTGATTGCGCCGTAGCAAGGCCTGTCGCAGCGCATCGCGCTGACCACGCAAACGGATCACGTCGGCTTCAAGTAGAGCGGAACGCTCATCGCAACACCGCAGCCGCTTTTGATACTCGGCCAGAGTCTGCCCCTGGCTCACCATCCAACTCAGCAAGGCCACATCGAGCTTATCAACCGTCTCGGCGCCAATGCCAATACCAGCCAGTTGATGGCGCAAGGCCTCAAAGTCTTCGATGCTGGGCATCTCATGGTTCGAGTACATCGTCATGCGGTGGTCCTCGAGGTGAGGGTGAACAATTAATACACAGGAAATCACGGTCGCATCAAGCGGTAAGTCTGCTGATGACAACAGCATTGACAAGTTGCGCACCCTTGCGCACAACCATGCCGCCAGATGACTACCCCCGTCGTCTGAATGCCATAGGAAGCCATGCCCGTCGTAACCCGCCCCATCCGCATCGTTGAGCGACAGATCACCCGAGTGACCGCGCGAATCGGTGCCGTGGTGACCGCCGAAGCGCCGCCCATGCGCGACCCCTGGCGCCTGCTCGCAGACAGCAAGTGCCGCCTGGAGCGCCTCGCTGAGATCCTCGGATGCGCCACCACAGGCAAGCCCGGAAGCCGCAGGCTGCAGCTCAAGCCGCGGGCGCAGCGCGCCATCGCGCTCAGCGCCATCGCGGCTCTGCTTGGCCTGCAAATCTGGCAGTGGCAGGCTCAACACGCCGCCAGCGTGCCGCTCATGGCGCTGCCACTTGGTCTCGCGCTGGCCGGTTGCGTGCTCTCCCTCGCCAGCCACACCTGGGCCCGGCGCGTCTACCTGCGCATGATGCCAATCACCATGCTGCTGACTTGGCTCAGCGGCCTCGCCACCATGCTGACCTACAGCGCGCTGGTCAACCAGCCACGTATTGAAACCCTGCTCATCGCCGCCGTGTTCCAATTCACCGGCGCCGCCCTGGCCGGCAGCGGCCTCGCACTGACCCTTGTCACCCGACGCGGCTGCGCGTGCGGGCAGCACCTGCTCGGCGCCGGCCTCGGCCTCAGCCTGGGCAGCATGCCGCTCTGGGCCATCTAGCCGGCCGCTGGCCCGCGATCACCGCACCCTCAATTTCCGCTCATGCGCCGATAGCTCGCGGGCGGCACACCCGTGTGACGGGTAAACACGCGGGTAAAATAATTGCGATTGGCAAAGCCCGACCGCTCAGCGATAGCGTCGATCGATTCATCGCTAAAGGCCAAGCGCCGCGCCGCCCAGGCAACGCGTCGCTCAGCCACGTACTGCGCCGGCGTTTGCCCCAGGTTCTTGCGAAACATGCGAATCACGTGGTCGGCCGAACAACAGCACACGCGGCCCAGCGCGGTATTGCCAAGGTCAGCGCCTGGATCCCGCTCAATCATATCAAGCGCCGGCCGAATCGTGCCCATGCCCCGCAACTGTTGCTGATACAACAAACGCTCCTCGGGCGGCAATGATTCAAACAAACGCCCGAGCAGAATCTCAATCAAGCCCTTGACCTCGCCGATCATGCGCGGGGTGGTGGTGCGGCGCCGCGCCAACTCATCACCAATCGCCACCAGATCACGCTCCCAGCGGCCGGGGCCGTCCATCGCAATCGGCGCGTTGAACAAGTGCCGCACCATAGCACCCGGCAAGCCCGGCAAATCAAAGTGCACATAAATGTGGTCAACATCCTTGGATGGCCGCGTGCCAAAGGTAACCCAGGCCGGAATCAGGTAGATCTTCCGCCCCCCCATCGGAAACGGCTTACCCTCAACCACCAACTCGGCGCCATCGTGCTTATTCAAATACAGCCGCCAAAATGGGTCGCTGAAGCGCTGGTAACTCCAGCGCTCGGTGAGCCGAACCGCACCAATGCATAACAATCGCAATCCGATGCGATCATTGATCGGATACGGTGCGCCGCCGCCATCAACGTCCATGTGGTCGGGATAAGACATAAGTCCCTAGCTTGGCGATATAGCCAGCGCAGCAAGCCTTGCTAGGCTCTCCGCCCAACACCCAGGGCCGCCCCCATACCCGGCGACACCTGCTCAGGAGCTCCCATGCGCTACCGCCAAATCCACCTCGACTTCCACACCTCGGAAAAAATCCCCGGCATCGGTGCCGAATTTTCGGCCGAGCAATTCCAGGCCATGCTCAAGCTCGGCCACGTGGATTCGATCACCTGCTTCTCCAAGTGTCACCACGGCTGGAGCTACCATCCCACCGAGGTCGGCAAACAGCACCCCGAGCTCGACTTTGACCTCCTCGGCGCCCAAATCGAAGCCGCCCACGCCATCGACGTGAAGGTGCCGGTGTACATCTCGGCCGGGCTGGATGAGCAGACCTACTGGAAGCATCCCGAATGGGCCCGCCGTCAGGCCGACGGCTCGGTGCCGTGGGCCGGCAGCAACGACCGCGCCGGCTACCATGAAATGTGCATGAACACTGGGTACCTCGACCTGCTGCTGGCCGAGATCGAAGAAGTGTGCCAGCGCTATGATGGCGACGGCATCTTCCTCGACATCGTCAGCCCGCGCCCGTGCTGGTGCAATACCTGCGTCAGCGAGCGTATGGCCGATGGCAGCAGCCCCAACGACGCCACCGCGATCGACGAACAAGCCCGCCGCGTTTACCTTACCTACACCCGTTCGGTGCGTGCCGCGATCGACAAGCACAAACCCGGCCACAAAGTGTTCCACAACGGTGGGCACATCCGCCAGGGCGACCGCGAGCTGGCGCACGAGAACACCCACCTCGAGCTCGAGAGCCTGCCCACCGGCGGCTGGGGCTACGACCACTTCCCGCTTTCCGCGGCCTATGCCCGCACCGTCGGCATGCCCTTCCTCGGCATGTCGGGCAAGTTCCACTTCTCGTGGGGCGAGTTCGGCGGCTTCAAGCATCCCAACGCCCTGCGCTACGAAGTAGCCGCAGCAGCCGCCCATGGCGCGCGCTTCTCAGTTGGCGACCAGTTGCATCCCGGCGGCATGATGGAAGAAGCCACCTACGCCCTGATCGGCGAAGCCTACGCCGAGCTCGAAACCAAGGAGCCGTGGCTCGAGGGCTCCACCAACTGCGCCGACATCGCCCTGCTCAGCGCCGAAGCCGCTGGCACCAGCGAAGCCGGCATTGGCCAGATGCCCAAGAACAGCAAGGTAGACGCCGGCGCTTCGCGCATCCTCAATGAAGGCCATTTCGTGTACGACGTGGTTGACCGCGAGGCCGCCTTCGATGGTTACAAGGTGCTGGTGCTGCCCGATGCGATCCGCTGCGACGCCGGGCTCACCGCCAAGCTGCAAGCCTTTGTTACCAGCGGCGGGAAAATTGTTGCCAGCGGTACCAGCTGCCTCACCAGCGACGATGCCTTCGCGCTCGATTTCGGCTGCACCATGGTTGGCGAACACCCGCACGATCCCGACTACATCGTGCCGAAGTTCGACCTGCCGCCGTGGCGCAACACCGCGTTCCTGATCTACGGTCAGGCCCGCGACATCAGCCTGTCAGGCGGCGAAGCCCTCGCGCATCGCGACCCGCCTTACTTCAACCGCGAGATCCAGCACTTCTGCTCGCACCGCCACACGCCCAACAGCAAAACCGATGGCGGCCCGGTGATCGTCAGCGGCCCGGCCGGTAGCTACATTGCCTACGGCGTGTTCGACATCTACGCCAAGCACGGCCAACAGGTCATCCGCGATATGGTGATTTACACCATCAAGCACGAGCTCGGCCGTGCCGTGGTGGAAACCAGCCTGCCGGCTGCCGGCCGCGTGACCCTGACTCGCCAAGAGGCCAACAAGCGCGAGGTGCTCCACCTGCTGTTCGCCCAACCCTCCAAGCGCGGCGACGGCGTGGAAGTCATCGAAGACCTGGTGCCCGTCTTCAACATCGCGGTATCGGTTGCACGCGGTGCCAAGCCCTCGGCAGTGACGCTCGCACCGAGCGGCGAAGCCCTGGAATTCGATTACACCGACGGCCGCGTCAGCTTCACCGTCCCCACGGTGGAATGCCACCAGATGGTGGTCCTTTCTGACTGAGCTTTCTAGCTGAATTAGCTGACTGAGTTAGTCAGAGAACGAGGCAGCAGGCAGCGCTCAGCGCCGCCTGCTGCCGTCGTCTGTACGACGCGCCCGCCGCAAGGCGATCCCTGGCGTTTCGCCAAAGCGACGCCGATAGCGCCGAATAAAATAATTGGCATCGCTGAACCCACACAGCTGACCTAGCGTCGCCACGGTTCCCTCATGGGTCGCCACAGCCGCACGCGCGCGCTCAAGCCGAAGGTGAACAAGAAAGTCAGCGTAGCCGCCACTAAAGCGCGCAAACAATCGCGACACATGGGTTGGCGACAGGCCAAACTGCACCGCGCACTGCTCGCGCGAGGGCGGATCGCGCCACTGCCCCAATAACCACTCGCGCATCTCATGAAAGCTGGCCGCGGCCTTGCCGCCAGTCACACCGCCGCGCACCAGAGCGCCCATCCGCCACAACACCACCACGGCGAGATGTCGCGCAATACTGGCCGGCATCGCTTCCTCGCTCAGCCGGCGCCAGTCGCGCACCAAGGCCGAAGCGTCATCACAGGCTCGGCTACCGCACCAATGCGCCAGCGGCTCGAGCATCTGCCACGCACGATCAGACGCCTCAACACGCCGCACCCACCAGTTCAGCCCCAAGCGATTGAGACCAAATCCAATCGAGCGATAGCTCCCGCCCGGCGCATGGCCGACCCACCCGCCGCCCGGCAACACCAGCAAGTCGCCAGCCATCAAACGCTGCGGC
>JAQIBG010000206.1 GCA_027859175.1 Planctomycetota bacterium
GCCCTGCGTGCAACGTCGATTGGCTCATGAGGCCCGACGGCCAGACCCCAAAGCGATGTCAAGTTGTTTTATTGCAGGTGGTTATAGCGTCGCGTTAGGGAAACAGCATTGGGGGGCACTCGGGGCTATCGCAACTGGTCGGAGGTGCAGGCCCGCGGCGCTGGCGGTACCTTCAACAACGACAGCAATTTCTTCGACTATCTGCGACAGAGCGAGTTCCGCGCCTGGTACTTGGTGGAGTGGGCGCCGTATAGCAAAGAGGAGATCCGGCGGCTGCCAGAGTATTGGTCAGATGGCACCGACGACGATGGTGATGGCGACGCCACTGAGAATGACCTGTACGCGCGTTACTACGATCGCGATATAACCAAGGAGATAGACCCGGTGGTAGACCCCAGTCATCTCCCAATCGAATGGGATGCTTTTGAGGACCCGCACGAATTGGTGGCCGGTTGGGGCGTGTCCGGGCATCAGACCTTCAGTCGACCCGGTGACATGTGGCGCATGTTCGGCCGCATCAAGCGCATTGCCTGGATCAACCCGAACAGCCTGCCGAGCGCGTGGTGAGGAGGCGCGACATGACACCTTCGCATCGCAACGCCTTCAGCTTAATCGAACTGCTGGTGGTGATGCTGATCATTAGTGTTCTGGCTGGTATGTTGTTCGCTGTGCTCGGCAGTGGCGGCCAGGCCGCCAAGCGACGCAAGACGGAAACGATATTGGGCGTGGTGCAGGGCGCCATCGCAGCCGCGGCGGCTCAAGGCGTGGTGGTGCAGCGCAGCGAGCATCCACTGGCCGGCTCAAGCGCCACCCAGCATGCGCGACCACAGTTTTATCGGGTCGACGGGCGCAACTGGCAGTGGCAGGCAACTGATCGCGAGTGGGAACCCCAGGGCAGCACCACGGTATTAACCGCGCTGTCCACAATGGGTGAGGCTCTGCGCGGGGTTAAGCCGGGCATGATCCTCGCAGTAGATAGCCCGCGTATCTTGCTCGACAGCGACCTGTTCACGGGCTGCACGCCTAGTGGTGCCGTGTGGCCCAGCCCAGTGCCGGCCCTGTACGGCCTGCCGCGCAGCGAGCTTGGCTTGCTTGGCGCGGGCCTGACCGATGCCATTGCGTGGCGCGGGTTGCCGGAGCCGGTGCCCGGCGTCAACACTGATGCCAACGGCATTCTGCAGGGCCCGTACGACAACCAACGCTACCCCAACATGACCCACCTTATCGCGCCGGGGTATCGCAAGCTGACAGGCTTCAACTCTGGCGCCATAACGCGAGCTCGTGATTACAACTCGGGCACGTGGCAGGCCGAGGGCAGCTATGGCGGCGAGGGTTCCGACGTGCGGCGCAGTCTCGACACGGTGTTGGTGGCCGGCAGCAAAGAGGAGCTGGCCAAGCTGGGTGCGCTTTATGAGCCGCCGAGCGACGACATTTATGGCCAAGGTGGCGCATTCTTACGTCATCGCATGGTCTATCGCGACACCGAGCGTCAGAATTCGCAAACTTGGGACCACGCCACCTGTCAAGACGGCTCGGCACAGTGGCAGCCCTACCGCCTGCGCGGCGCTGGTTTGTATGATGCTTGGGGTACTGAGTTATTGGCGGCAGCAGGCCCGCGTGGAAGCCTGACCCTGACCTCGGCTGGCCCCGACGGTGCGTTCCGCTGGCACCCGGGTGACGACGGTCTGTTTCAAACTCCGCCCAACGCTAAGGCGGCCCAGGGCGATGATCGCGAGGCGAGCAGTGATAATATTTCCCAATAGTCGTCGAGGCTTTTCCTTGGTCGAATTGCTGGTGGTGATCGGCGTTATTGGCGTGCTGATGTCTTTGCTGTTTGCCGTGCTGCCGTTGCTGCGGACCAAGGCGCGCGAAACCACCACGATGCAGCGCATGGAGCAGGTTCTGGTGGTGCTGTCGCAGGTGGCACAGGGAGGCGCGAGCGCGACCTGGGAATTCCAGCGCAAGATCCCGCACTTCGGTGGCACCGAAAGCTTTGTCGGCCGCAAGCCCCAGGGTGGCGGCGCCTGGCATCTGACGCACCCCAACCCGGCCGCCAATTGGAGTGACCGCAGTGTGCCGATGGTGTTCGCCTACCCGTGGGGCAAGACGCGCGAGTATTTTGGGCTGGAAGACTGGTACCGCGCCACGCTGTCGCTGCCGCAGTCTGATAATAAGCATAAGATGAGCCGTTCCGATCAAGAGCTGTGGAAGCAGCCTGAGTCGCACAACTTGAGCGACTTGCGGACGAGCGCGAGTCAGGGCCTGTTGCAGGCGGCGCGGGTGTTGAATGGTGACGATGCCGCCGCGCAGACTGAGTACGCCGATCGTAACCCGGATGAACCGTGGAACGATGCCTGGGGCCAACCCTTGGTGCTGGCGCACGCCGTGTTCCAACCACCGGAACATCAACGCGGCCCCTTTGGCACCACCGCCGCCAGTGATGAATACCTGCGCGCGGCCTTGCAGGCCTACGGCTATAACCGCTCCACCTACGTGTCGGTGGCTTCGGCCGGACGCACTGGCTTGAGTACGAATCCAGCCGACATGGCTGCCCGCTGCGAGGCGGTGTGGCAGCAGGCCAATGCGGTGTGCAATACCGACAAGGCGGGGCAAGAACGCTGGCGTGTTGATGCCAGCTATAACGCCATGGTCAACCCGCCGTGGGTTGGGGTGGAGTTGACCGACCACCCTGATCACGGGCGGGCTCGTGCCCTGTTGGCGGCTCCGATCGAACTCCAGTAGCCCCAAGGGCCTCAATCGGGCAAGGGTACACCGGCTGGGGCCTTGCTAGGGCATTGTTGCGCTCGCCTTGCATCCAGGCCGGGGGTCGTGAGAATCGGGTTATCGCCCTCGGCTGTGTGGCCGCGGTGATAGCTGGAGTTCCATGCCGCAGACACCATCAGGCAAGACCTCGTCTTTGCTGCCGCAACTGTTGCTGCTGGTGGGCTATGTGGCTTTAGGCGTGGGCGCGATCCAACTCGCGATTCCACCTAACGTAGCGGCGCCGGTGTGGCCGGCAGCCGGCCTGACCGTTTTGCTGGTGCTGCGCTGGGGCTACCGCTTGTGGCCGGCCGTGGTGTTGGGTTCGGTGTTCACCAACCTAATCGACCTAATGATTCAGGGCGGTTCGCCCGATTGGAGCGCCCAGCAAATCTTGATCCCAATGATCGCGCTGGGCACTGTGCTGCGCTCGCATTTGGGCGCCTTCGTGGTGCGCCGTTGGGCGTGGTCGGACAAGCGTCATATGCGCAGCGATCTCCTAGCGATGCTGCTGGCTGGCCCGCTTGCCAGCGTGTTCTCGGCGACGATTGGCTGCATGGCCCTGGCCGCTGTGGGCTCTCTGGGCTCCGATGGGGTGCTTGGCAGTTGGCTGTTGTGGTGGCTGGCCGATTGCATCGGTGTGGTGGTGATGTGGCCAATCCTGGTGCCGCTTGTGTGGCCTGAGCGCCGCAGCCCGGCGCGTAGCTGGTTGTTGGCCACGGTGCCGCTGGTGGCCACCGTGGTTCTGGTGTTGGTGGCCTTCTTGGCGATGCGTGAGCAACAAAACCGCGCCCAACTCAGTGAACTGCGCGATACGGCGCAACGTATGGCGCGCTCTCTACAAACGGGTCTGCGCCTGCAACAGGAAGCGCTGCGGGCAACGGTGTCTTTTGTGTCCACCAACGAGAACGTGAATGCGCATGATTTTAAGCGCTTCACCCGGCCTCTGCTGCAAGC
>JAQIBG010000235.1 GCA_027859175.1 Planctomycetota bacterium
CACGAGATCGTGACCATGGGGCAGCGTGAGTTGACGGTGCCTGGGCGCACCGGCAGCTATGTCGATCCGGCTGATTGGGACGCCCTGATCGCGCGCGAGGACGTGGTGTTGGTGGATACCCGCAATGACTACGAATGCGCTGAGGGCCGCTTTGCCGGCGCGATTGAGCCTGACGTGCACACTTTCCGCGAGTTCCCGGCCTGGGTTGCTGAGCACCTCGACCCCGAGCAGCAACCAGCGGTGGCAATGTATTGCACTGGCGGGATCCGCTGTGAGAAGGCTACGGCCCTGCTGCGCGAGCGTGGGTTCGCCGAGGTGTACCATCTGCAGGGCGGCATTTTGAACTACTTTGAGCAGACTGGGAACGCCTCGGGTAACTGGCAGGGCCGGTGTTTCGTGTTCGATGAGCGGGAAACGGTTGATGCCAAGCTGACTCCGGCTCCAGCGGTCTCGCGCGACGCATTTCCGCAGCGCGAGTAGCCTTGCCGTGGCGCCACCGGTGGCGAGTCGCCTGCGGCGAAAGGGCACGTATCTAACTTGAGGTAGAGGGCCGGGGCGCGATTATCGCCCCCGTGAGTAGAACCCAAGCTGCCAGTCTCAGTGCCGCCCGTCGTGGAGCGGCTCAAACCCAAACCGGCTTTATCGGTTCAGCCTTGGCTGGGCCCGTGGCGATCTTGATCTTGATCCCGGCCTTGGTCGGTGGTGTGGGCCTGTTTGTAACCCTCACCAGCTTCGCGACGCAGAGTCGCAATACCGAGTTGGCGGTTGAGCGCGAATTTAGCCGCGATGCGCAGCAGACCGCCGATGGGTTCATCGCAGCGATGGAGCAATGCGAGGCCACCTTGAGTGCGCTGCGCAGTCATATGGTGCTGAGTCAGGGTGAGGTCGACCCGAGTAGCTTCGCGCACGAAATGCGGGCACAGATGAAGGGGCGCCCGGTGGTGGCCTATATCGGTTACGGGGCAGAGAACGGCGACTATGTCGGCGTGTTTGTGCGTGGCGCTAATAATGAGCGCGAAGTGGTGTATACCGACCGCCGAATGCAGCCTGGTGGCAAGACGCACCTGCGCGAGTCTATCGTGACCGACGCTGGATTTGACCTGTTTCGTGATGAACCGGAATATAGTTACGATCCACGGACGCGGCCCTGGTATAATAAGGCGGTTGACCATGGCGACCGCATTGCCAGCGACCCCTATCCTTGGTTCGATACTGGCCTGATCGGTGTCACCATCGCCGAGCCATTCCGCTTTGGCGGCAAACGTTTGGGGGTCATTGAGGTAGACGTCAATCTCAACACCTTGTCACAGGTGGTTGAAGACTTGTCGACCGGCCCGGGCGGCAAGGTGTTTGTGTATACCGCCCAGGGCGAGGTGTTGGCCTTCCCGGGTTTGCGTCAGCAGGCGCTGCGCAATCAAGAGGGTCAGGGCGACGTGCCGATGCTGGCCAACTTGGACGACCCGGTGGTGCAAGCCTACTTGGCCGGCGAAAAGGCCGACCGCCAGGCGCTTGAGGTCCTTGGCGAGCGGTTCTTGGCGATTAGCCGGCCAGTTCCAGTGCCCGGGCGTGAACCGTGGCGCGTGGTGTGTGTTGGCAGCCTGGATCAACGTCTCGCAGCCGCGCGCGATTCGGTCAATGTGGGGCTGATTGCCTCGATGGCGGCCTTGGGCTTGGCCACTGTGCTCGCTCTGTTTTTCGCGCGTCACATCGTGCGCACGCACGTGCGGGTCAAGCGGGCCGAGGCCGAAGCCGAGCGAGCACGCAAGGCAGCGCGCAAGATTGGTGGCTATCATCTGTATCGCATTCTTGGCGAAGGTGGCATGGGCGAGGTGTGGCTCGGCGAGCATGGCCTGTTGGCGCGCCCGGTGGCCGTGAAGCTGGTCAATGCCAAGTTCTTCGGTGAGATGAATACCCAGGAGCAGGATACCACGATTGGACGCTTTGAGCGCGAGGCCAAAACCTTGGCGCAACTGCGTAGCCGGAACACCATTGATATTTATGACTTCGGCGTGTCGGATACTGGTGACCTGTTCTATGCGATGGAACTACTCGACGGCATGGACCTCTACGACTTGATGGAGAAGCATGGCCCGCAGCCTTTTGCGCGCGTGATTGATATCCTGATTCAGTCGGCGCGTAGTTTGGGCGAAGCCCATCAGCGCAAGTTGGTGCATCGCGATATCAAGCCAGCCAACATCTACCTGTGCCGTATGGCCGGTGAATTGGATGTGATCAAGGTGCTCGACTTCGGCATGGTGCGGCGTTACGCCAACACCATGACGACCGGTGGCGAAGAGGCCTCCAATCGTTTGACGATTCAGGGTACGATTGAAGGCACGCCATCCTACATGGCGCCGGAACAGGTTGAGGACCGCAAGGATGTTGATGGCCGTGCCGACTGTTACGCCTTGGCGCTGGTTGGCTATTACTTGCTCTCGGGTGTCGAGCCCTTCATGCGCGAAACGCCGATGAAGAGTTGCATGGCTCAGCTCAGCGATGAGCCGCAGCCGGTGTCGAGCTTGGCTCTGCAGCAAATCCCGCCAGCCTTAGACGAGCTGTTGCTGCGCTGCTTGGCGAAGGATTCAGCACAGCGGCCGCCGAGCATGGCGGTGTTCATCGAAGCTTTGCAGTCGATCCCAATCGACAGCGACCGCAGTTGGAGCGCGCGTAAGATGAACGAGTGGTGGGCGCAAATCCCCGCTGCCGATCATGATATCGGCGACGCAACGCCATCTGAGGCGCGCGACTTCCATCGGCGTTGATCGTTGCCACCAAGGCAGGCCAGTGGCCTGCCTTGGTGCTTATTCGAGCCGCGTTGGGCGGGTTGAGAACATCCAGGTGACGCCGACGCCGGCAAACAGACCGCCTTGGTCGATGGTGATGTCGATGTCGTCGCCGCTCAAATCATTGCTGGCGGCCATGTAGCCGAGGTGGCCGTGCACGGCCCAGCGCTTGCTCATGCGGAACATGGTGACCAAACGCGCATCGTAGGCCAGCGAGCTGCCGTCGGCCTCAAAAGCAGCCGAGGCGTCACTGGCAGGCAGGCTAAGGCTGGAATAGCCGGCGCCGAGGCCGCCTTCGAGCATGAAAGTCCATCGATCAATGGGCGACCAGCCACCAGCAACGCAGCCACGCAGGCCGTAATTGGCGAGGCCGTCATCGCCGTCGTAGCTGTACCAGTCGGCATTGAGATCGCCGCCGACAATCAGGCCAACTGAGCTCCCGGTGCCCGAGAAGCCGTAGCGCACGCCCAATTCGAGGCCGGTGCCGCTGTTGAAGGCATCGCTGCCACTCTGGGTGCGGTTGGGCGCGCTGAGGTCGAAATCAAAATCGGTGGCGCGTACCAAAACAGCTGCGCGCACATCGCGGATTACGATTTCGGCTGCGGGCACAAGGCCGGCGAGGCATAGCAGGGCGAGGATGGGGAGATGCTTGGTCACGGTCTCGTCTTCAGGGGCTATTGGGAATGAGCACTAAACGGGCGCCGAACAGGGCGTGGCTGCTGGCTTGGTCGATGCCGCCATCGTTGGCGCTGAGCTGATTATCGGCGCGCGCGAGGCTGATGCTGTCGGCCCAGGAGCCGCCGCACACCACGTCGCCGGGGGCGCACCACTCCCACACGTTGCCGTGGACGTCGTACAGACCGAGGGCGTTTGGTTCACGCTTGCCAACGCTACGCGGACCGCGGACGCCGTCGAGGGTGTCCCAGGTTACCGCGTGGTTTTTCACGGTGGTGAGCTGCGTAGTGTTGCCCCAGCTGTAGCTCGTATTCGCATTGGCCGCGAGGTACCACTGGTTGCGCGTTGGCGCGCCCAGTTGGATCCCGGTGCGGCTGCGATAGCTGGCCAGGGTTGCCTCGAGTTCATCATAGCTCAGGGCGAAGGTTGGTTTGTCACCGGCTTCGGGGCTTGAGCCAACCACGGCCGCGGGCAATCCGCTCCACACCGCGCTGCCGCCTAGCGCCTGCCATTGGGCTTGGGTCAGCTCAAACACGCCGATGAGCACTTCGTTGCCGCCACTGCCAACCCGTCGGAAGACTATTTGCTGACTGCGATAGCCATTGTCGAGATCGGGTGCCGCGGCGCGTGCTGTGACCGTGCCGGTGGCGATGTCGAGAATCAGGTAGTCGGCGGTGGCGAGGCGTACGGCACCATCGTTGCCGGCGAGTTCGCCCGTCTGGTCGCCACCGTCGGTGGCGAGGCCTAGGTCACCACTGACACCGCAACCGGTGCACAGGAAGGTGGCGAGAGCTAAGGGTAAAAAGGTGCGCATCAGCCTCCTCCAACGGGCGGGGTTACCACCGTGAGGGTAATGGGAAGGTAAGCCGCTTGGCGATTGGTGGTATCGGTCACCATGATGCCGAACAGGTAGTGGTCGCCACTTGGTTTGGGGACGTTGGACCACGTGACGGTGCCGGTAGCGCCTACGAAGACCAAGTTCGCGGCGTTGCCAATTCCTGGTGTTATGGCAACGAGTTCATAACTGAGGGTGGCGCCACTGGCGACACCGGCGAGCTGGGGCTGGTACAGCAGGAATCCGTTTTCATCAACTTGGAATGGTGGGTTGTTGGCAAAGCGGAGTGAAGACAGGCCGGCGCCGGCAATCGTGACGGCAACGTCTACGGTGGTAATGCCGAACCCATCGTTGACCTCCACGCGGAAGGTGTCGAATCCGGCGATGCCGATGAATGACTCGTAGGTAAAAGCGCCGGTACCGGTGTTGAAGGCGGGGAGGGTGCCCTTGCCCGGAGGCTGAGTGACGGTTGCCGTCCAGGCATTCGATTCGGGATCGCTGATCGTAAGTTGGAAATCCTTGGCCTGGGCTGGGATGACCACCACTGGTGGCACCACAACGGTGGGTGGGTCATTAACGAGGACGAATTGAATGTCGCGAGCAGCGGTGGTGGGATCGCTATCGGTGCTGCCGTCGTTGGCGATGATGGTGACGGTGCGGGTGCCGCTGGTGGGATTATTGGTCGCACTATGGAACTGAATGCTGCGGACGATGTTCTCGACTTGCTCGGCGCTGGCATTGATGTTGAGCGCAACCACGAGGGGGCTGTTGCTGGTTCCACCGGCTACAGTACCCAGCGTTGTGCCGCCGCGTATGACGTTGTTGCTGGCATCGATGGTTACCCCAAATGCGGTCGAGAGGCTGAGCACGTCATTGGGGTCACTGGTCCCGCTGATGGTGGCGGTCACGTTACCGCCGGCAAAGTTGGGGGAGTCGGTGTCGGTGGCAGTGGCGGCGGCGTCAATCTTGATGGCGGCATCGCCCTCGGTGTAAATCAGATCTGTTGTTCGATTGGGCAGAACAACCTGAGGCGACGCAAGGCCGGTGACGGTGATGTTGAAGACTTCGAGGTCTGATTCGTCGACGCTGTCGGAGACGCGGAAGGCAAAGCCGTCAGGGTCAGCGGTGAAGCCACCGTGATCATAGGTGATATTTCCGGCCACCAGATCTGCACGAGTGAAGGAGTCACCCAACAGGAGCGTTCCGTTGGTGGCATGGATCAGGTCACCCCGGCTGGGCACGAGGAGGAGTTCAAATGTGAGGGTGTCGTTGTTCGATTCTTCATCACTGGCATCAATATGGGTCTGATTGATGGGGATGATGCCATCAATCGCGACGCTAGAGCCTGTGTTCAGTGTCACCACCGGTGCATCGTTGACCGGACTGACGCTGAGGGTGAGGTCGGCATTCGCGCTGCTGGTGCCACCAGCGTCGGTGGCGACAAATCGGATTACACGGTCGGTTGCGTCGGGATTCTGCGAACTGTTGGTGTAGGTCAGCGTGCGCAGCACCTGGGCATAGTCGGCGCGGGTTGTGGTGCCGTCCAGGGTCAGCGTGGTGCCGGCGAAGCTGGCATTGATGCCCGTGGTGCCGACGCTGACTGCAAGACTTTCATTGGCACCGTCGAGTTGATTGGTGATGGCAACGGTCACCTGTGAGAGGTTGGTGCTGTCATCGTCGGTGATTGTGAGTGAAGGTGACGTGATGACCTTTGCCCCATCGTCTTCCTGATAGCTCGCCGTAGTGCTCACCAGATCGATCGCCGGCGCAAACGCGATCGCGTTGACGGTTACCGTGGCGGTGGCAGCAGTACTGCTGCTGGAGCCGTCGTTGACGGTGATCGCGATCGTACGTGGCGTGACTGAATTGGGGTCGTTGGAGGTGTTCCGGTAGCTGATCAGTGCGACGATGTCCTCCCAATCGCTCAATGGCAGCGGATCGGTTGCGGTCAGGATCAGCACGCCGGTAGTGGCATTGAAGTCTTTGACCACGCCGGGGAAGCTGCTCAGGTCGGCATCCAAGACCTCATCAGTACCATCGGGCCGTACGGTCAGGGTAGCCGTGGCGCTGATCGCGGTGCTGCTATCGACGTCGGTGATGGCCACGTCAGTGGCATCGGCGAGTGGGACCGCTGGGTCATTTTCGTCGTAGGTGGTGGTGTAGCCGGTGCCGGCAGCGCTTGCGTCCAAGTCGAGGGTGGGCGCATCATTGACCGAACTCACCGTGATCGGGAAGCTGATCTCGGTGCTATCGATCCCACCATCGGCGGTACCGCCGTTGTCGCTGAGCGTGATCGTGATCGTGGCGCTGCCGCTGCTGTTCGCGATAGGCGTGAAGGTGAGCGTGCCGGTCGTGTTGGCGCTAGTGTAGGCGATCACCGGATCGGGGATCAGCGCTGGGTCTGAGGAGAACGCGCTGACGGCCAGGGTCTGTGATTCGCCGGTCTGCCCACTACCGATGCCGGTCAGATTGACGACGGTGGCGGTGGCGTCTTCGGCGACGGCCTGTGGGCTTGGCGTGTCGATGGTTGGCGCGTGGTTGACGGCCTTGTTGTTGATCGTGAGATCGGCGATCGCGAGCGCGAAGTAATCGATTCCGCTGAGCGTGTCGTTGCTGAGATCAAGCGTCCAGTCGATGCCTGCCGGCGTATTGTCGGCGTCGTCACCATCGGCGCCGGTGACCACCACGGTCTGCGGCGTGTACCAGTTGTCGCTAGTGAACACGACGCTACTCGGATCGACGCTGCCTTGGTCAGCATCGAGGCTCGCGAATGAAACGGTCACGGTGCCGGTTGGCTCGGTGGTCAGGGCCAAGGTGAAGCTGTCGGTGCCACCGATCTCGGTTGTTTGCAGTCCGGTTTCACCAACGAAGGTCCAGCCGCGGTCGTCATCGTCATCGGTGACGGTGACCGATACCGGCGTGAGGGGGAGGCCGCTATACTTGGGGTCGAGGCTGACTACCGAGATTGGCACAATGTCGAAGGTCTGGGGGCCGTCATCGATGTCGTCATTCTCGGCGACGACGCTGATCACGCGTGGGCGATCCCAGTCGTTGTCGGCCTGGGTGAAAATGATCTCGTTGGGAGTGGTGTAGGCTTCGGTGTCGTCTTCGCTCACCCATGTGATCGACACGGGTGCCAAGGGGCGGCTTTTCAAGACCACGGTAAAACCGGCGACCAGACCGATATTTTCGTCGATTGCTGTGGCGGTGGGTGCGTCGGCCACGGTGAGCACATTGCCAGCGATATTGGTGATCGAGGTGATGAAGCCGGCATTGGGGCCGCCGTCAGCAAATACGATCAACTGGCCCACGAAGGCCGTAGACAGATCCCCGCTCTTAATCGTAATAGCGGTGCCGGTCACGTCTTCGCTGAGGACCACCACGCTGGCTCCTAGATCCTCAGGGATCGTGGTGTTGATCGAGCCGACGGTGACACCTGCGGTGTCGTTGTCGGTGCAGTCGATGGTGACGGTGGTGGCTGCGGCACCGGTATAATCGCCACCGGTGACCGCATGGGTGATGTTGCCCGGATGGACCAACTCCTCGGCGCGGTCGTCGTCAACCGCCGTGACCATGACGGTGAACGGTTCATTCCAGCCCTTGGGCGAGCCGGCACCGAGCCCTGTGCCACCGGCATTCTTGGTTGGGCTGAACCAGATGGTCGAGATCTCGGTGGTGACCGAGGATTCCCAGGTTTTGACCTGGCCATCCGGGGCGATTGCGACCTGGACCGCTGCGCTCGGCTTGCTGCGCAACACGATCTCGTAGCTGGCCGTAATGCCGCCGGTCTCCTCGGCAGTGCTGTCGGTCACCGTGATTGCCACACCGATTTCGTCGTCGTCTTGGTTGGTCCCAGCCACGCTGGGGAAGCTGACCAGGTCATAGGCTTGGCCACTGATGTTGGCCTGATCGACTGTGCCGCTGATCACGAAGCTCTGATCGCCGTCGTCGAGCCCACCGTCGTCCTGGCCGGTCACGGTGACCGACTGGGCGATCTGCCAGTCGCTCGCGGTGAAGGTCAGGGGTGAGGGGGCCACGGTCGCTTCGGTTGGTTTGTTCGAGCTTAGGGTAACCGTGACGTTATCGGCGGGTTGGCTGGCGAGTCGCACCGAGAAACTGGCGGTGGTGCCACTCTCGGTGGTGAGGAGGCCGCCGAGGGGATTGACGACGATCCCTCGGGTGTCGTTGTCAGCGACATCGATCGGAACCGAGAGGAGGACGTTGTTCACCGGATAGATGCCGGGCACGGAGCTCGCGATGATCTTGTGATCGATGACATCGACGTGGGTTGCGGCTTCGTCTTTGCCGTCATCGACCACGGTGACGGTAATTGTTTTGGCACTGGCGTCGGTGTCGCTGTAGACAAGCGTCTGTGGGCTGACCGTCACCTGGCCACCCGGCGCTGAGACGCTGAACACCACCACCTCGCCGCTTCCCGGAGCCTGACTCAGACTGACCTGATAGGTCTGACTCGTTGCGTCTGATTCGTCGAAGCTGAGCCCAGTCGTGGCTGTGGTCATCTTGGCAGCACCGCTATCGCGGCTCCAGACGATCAGATCGGCCGGCAGCAGCGCTGCGTCAAATTCGGTAGCGGCATTGCTGCCAGCGATGCTGATGGCGATCGTGGTGCTATCATCAACCGAGTTGGCATCGGGCGGGGCCGTGATCGTCACGGTCTTGCCGGTCCACTCGGTGGTCCCGATGGTGACCGTGGCAGGCGCAGTGGCGACCCCGGTGTCCGCGCTAACAAGGGCGATGGTCACGGTATCGCTGGGCTCCGCGCTGAGCGACAGGGTGACGGTTCCGGTGCTGGTTTCGTTGATATCGATCGAGGCCGGGGTGATGAACACCTCTGGCGTATTGCTGTCAATGACGTCTACCGCGAGCGTGATATCCTCGGCGGTGCCGTAGCTGTCACCGGTGGCGGTGTGGTCGATGGACGCGTCGTCGCCGCCATCGATGGTGGTGTCGTCGGTGCCGGTGATGGTCACGGTAACGGGGATGTTCCAGTTGCTGTCATCGAAGTCGATCGAGCTGGTATCGCTGCTGATCTCGTCGGTGCCGCTGGCGATGGTCAGGCTCACGATCACCGTTGCTCCAGCGCTCGGCTGGGAAGCGAGCGACACCGCATAGGTGCTGGTGCTACCTTCGGCGACCTGGAATCCGCTAGCCGGATCGAGAACGATGCCGCGCTCATCGTCGTCTTTGGTGGTGACCGCGATGTCGGCAGGGTCGGCGCCCGAGTATTTGGGATCCGAACTGGTGGCGCTGAGCGTTTTGATAGTGAAGTTCTGGTCACCGTCGTCGAGGAAGTCATCGATGCCGTAGAGGGTGATCG
>JAQIBG010000328.1 GCA_027859175.1 Planctomycetota bacterium
ACACCGGCATGACCATACTGGTCGTAACGCTGGCGCTTGTCGTCGTCTGACAGCACCTCGTAGGCCTCGGCAGCCTCTTTAAAGTTCTTCTCGGCTTCAGCATCATCCGGATTGCGATCCGGGTGGTACTTCATCGCCAACTTGCGATACGAGCGCTTGATCTCATCAGCGCTCGCATCTTTGGCGATGCCCAATACTTCGTAATAGTCCCGCTTCGACATAGGGGCTCCGTGCTGACCCGGTCGAATCGACCGGCTTCAATGATCAAGAGCACATGGCGCGCCATTCACCGCGATTACTCGTCGGCGGGCTGCGCTGGTGCTGTATCCTTTTGTGGTTCAGGAGCTTGCTCGGGTTCGGCCGGCTCTTTGATGCGCGGCGGGACCAAATCTTGGGCCTGCAACAAACGCCGGGCCACGGCTAAGCTGCGTCTTTCGGCTAAAACCAGGCGATCGCCAAGAACGGCGCGGCCAGCACGCGAAATGGCCACCAATTCGCGCTTCGCAGCGATGTAAAACTCGCCCGCTGCGATGCCCGACTCGGCTGCCAACGCGCCCTCGGCCTTGGTCAGTAAGTCTTCGGCCTTGGTCACGGCAGCCAAGTCTTCGGCCGGCGCACCGGCTGCCACAGCAGCCTGCTCAGCCAAAAAGGCATCAGCCGCCGCCTCGGCGCGCGCCTTGGTGGCGTCGTCGAGCTTGGGCTGGGCATCCGTGTCGGCAGGCGCCGCCTCGGCCGCCAACGTGGCCGAAGCCATCACGGCAAGGGCCACCAGTACACATCCACGCATCATCGCACACCCACCCCTGCCGCGCGCATCGCGGTTTTGATACCATCAACCGTATAATCGCCGTAATGCACCATGCTTGCGATCAGCGCCGCATCGGCACCGCCGGTGGTCACGGCATCCACCAGATGCTGCGGCTCGCCGCCACCGCCCGAAGCGATCACCGGAATACCAACCGCATCCGCCACCATGCGCGTGATCGTTAACTCGTAGCCATTGCGCACGCCGTCGGTGTCGATGGCGTTGAGGCAGATTTCGCCCGCGCCGCGATCCTCGGCCTCTTTGGCCCAGGCCAGCGCGTCTTTGCCGGTTGGGGTGCGGCCACCGTCGATCACCACCTCGTAGCCCGAGGGAATCGCCGCTGTGGCCGGCACCTTTTTAGCGTCCATCCCCAAGACCACGCACTGGGCACCGAAAGCCTTGGCGCCGCCGGTGATCAAGCTGGGATCACGCACGGCCGGCGAGTTGACGCTGACCTTCTCAGCGCCAGCCAACAAGACCTGCCGCATGCTGTCAACCGAACGGATACCGCCGCCAACCGAGAACGGGATGAAGATCTCCGCGGCCACCCGCTCGACCACATCGATGAACAAGTCTCGCTGTTCGGCCGAGGCGGTGATGTCGTAAAACACCAGCTCATCAACGCCCTGCTCGTAATAGCGCCGGGCGTATTCAACTGGATCGCCAAGATCAACATTGCCCTGAAACTTGATGCCCTTGGTCACCTGGCCGGCGCGAACATCGAGACACACAATCACACGTTTGAGAAGCGACACCCTAAGCCTCCAGGAAATTCGCGAGGAACTTCAGCCCCACTGGGCCGCTTTTCTCGGGGTGAAACTGCACCGCAGCGAGATTGTCGCAGCGAACCCCGGCACAGAACTCGTGACCATGGTCTGACCACGCCATTACATCGGCACTGCGCTCGGGCTGGCAATAGTAGCTGTGCACAAAGTAGAACGCCGAACCGGCTTCGATACCAACTGCCAAGGGTTCACCCGCTGCGAAGCGCACCGGATTCCAGCCCATGTGGGGCACCTTGAGGCTGCTATCGGCGGGCTCGAAGCGCCGCACCTGGCCGGGCAACAAACCCACGCAATCAACGCCGCCGTCTTCGGCGCTGTGCCCCAGCAGCAACTGCATACCAACACAGATCCCGAGCACTGGCCGGCCGCTCGCGACCGCGGCCCGCAGGGCCTGGTCCATGCCACTGCGCTGGAGATTGCCCATGCACGAAGCAGCCGCGCCCACCCCAGGGAAGATCACCCGGTCGGCACGCGCGATCGCTTCAGGATCGGCGGTAATGATGCTATCGGCACCCAACTTGGTCAGCGCACGCTGGACCGAGGTCAGATTGCCGGCTTCGTAGTCTATGATCGCGACGCTCATGGCCCGCGCAGCCTATGGC
>JAQIBG010000404.1 GCA_027859175.1 Planctomycetota bacterium
TCGCCTTCTGGCTTATCCCGTCTCCCAGCGCCCTGCTTAGAGGTCCTGGCCACGGTTTAGGCGCCAGATGCCCCGTCGTTCGCCACTGGCGGTGCTGTGCTGTGATGCAGTTGGGCTGGTCTGAGCGGAGGGGAGATTGCCGGGGCGTGCGGTGGGGCTGCGGGGTGTGGTTTGGTCGCCTTGGGCCCTAGTGGGCCGTGATCGCTGCAAAAAGCCCCAATCTCGCTTCGTAACTGGGCTTGCATTTGGCCGTTTTGGGTGTTCCTGGGTGCCCTTGGTGGGGCTCCAACCATGTCACCCACGTGACTGGCCCGGGGGGCAAAGCCCAGGTCGGGTCTTGATGCTGTGCCGGTCGTGGGCTAATACTGGATCCGTGAAAGGCCGAATCCGTTCGGTCAGACACGGTTTCAGGTGACCAATCAACCCGAGCTCTCATCGAGAAGGCAATGCCCGTGCGTATCTCCCATACCTTGCTCGCCCTGGCCCTCGCGGCCGCGCCCATCGTTTCCACCCATGCCGAATCGGTGATTGAGAAGCAACGGCCGCATGCCGTCGAGCTCGCTCAGTTGGTTGAACAACCAACCGCGTATCTCGGGATGCGAGTTCGGTTTCTGGCGACCTTCGTTCAGACCTCGGCCATGTTCGATACTTTCCATACGGGTTTCACCCCTGGGCAGTACATGAACATCGTCATCTGGGATGACGACGCCAACATCTGGGATCCAGAAGTTCGGGCCGCGCCGGTCATGAACCTGTATTACGAGAAGAAGCGTGCTGGTTCGCGTACGGTGTCGGCCTTGGCCAAGTACACCGTGATCCAGGTGACTGGCGAGGTGGTGTCAGACTTCCGCGGTACCCCGTGGATCAATGTTCACGAAGTGGTGCCGCTCGAGCAGCTTGGCTCCCTGAGTGACAACGGCGTATACCACGTGCAGCGTGGCGTGCAGCTTGCTGGCGATCAGGCCTATGACTTGGCCGATGAAAACTACGCGACGGCGCTTGAAGAGAACTTGCCGCTCGAGGCGCGGATTACGGTGCTCAAGCTGCGGGCGCAAAATCAACTCAATGCGATGCAGTGGAAAACCGGCGCCGAGATCCTCAAGGAGGCGGTGACGGTATCCAAGGGTGAAGACGCTGCCGTGCACTACATGCTCGCGCGTGCTCTTGGTGAAATGGCCGAAGATAAGCTCGACGCTGGCATGGATTCGGCGCCGCTGTTTACCGAAGCGGTGACCCATGCTCGCGCGGCGGTGTCGATTGAGCCTGAAATGGGCGACGCTTACGCGGTGCTCGGCATCTCGCTGGCCGGCTTGGAGCAGTTCGACGAAGCCAAGCAGCAATGCGAACGCGCGATCCGTCTGCTGCCCGATAATGCTGAAGTACGTTGGTACCTGGGCCGCATCCTCAATCGTCAGGGCGACTACGAGCAGGCCATCGCCGTGCTCAAGGAAGCCATCGACCGCGCGCCGAAGGATTACCGTCTCCATAAAACCATCGGTCGCAGCTACTTCGAGCGCGGGCTCAAGGGCGGCGCCACGGCCACCTCAGATGTCGAAACCGCCCTGCGCGAATACGATATTGCGATTCGCCTGAATCCTGAGGATGCCGACCTGCACCATTACTCGGGTTTGGTGTTGGAACACGCCACCGACCGTGGTCAGGAAGTGCGCATCGGTCTCAAGCGGGTTGCTGCAACCTACGATATGGCCGTTGAGCGTTTCCAGGCTGCCTTGGCGGTTGATGACACCTACACCGAAGCCCATGTCCGACTCGGTGCGCGTTTCCGCCATGTCGAACGGCACGCCGAGGCCGTGGATCACTACAAGCGTGCTCTCGAGCTTGAGCCCGAGCGCGACGAACTGTACGGCCTGTTGGGTCAGTACCTGTGGGACCTGGATCGCCGCGACGAGGCCTACGTCGTGTACGTGGGGCATAACGAGCGCAATCCCGACTACATCGACACCCTGTACGCTCTTGGTCGTTTGAGCCTCGAGCTCGACGAAGACGAGCGTGCGATTGAGTGGCTCAACAAGCTGCTGCGCGTGGCGCCTGAGCACGCCAAGGCCCACGCGGACCTGAGCGAAAGCTACATGGAAATCAGCGATTTCCGCCGCAGCGTGGAGCACGCCGACAAGGCCCTCGAACTGCTTGAAGATGAGGCCGCCGAGATTCGCGTTCATCAGATGGCCGGTCTATCGCAATGGGGCATGGACAAGCCGGCTGAAACCATCGCCAGTCTCGACGGCCGCATTGCCGAAACCACTGATGTCCGTCTGCCTCTGGCGCTGGGCTGGGCCCTGTCGACCACGCCAGACGCTGGTGCCGCCGTTGTTGGTCATGGCACCGCCGCCTTGGCAATTGCCCCCGATAACGCCGAGGCTCGCGAGCTGCAAGCTTGGGGTCAGTATCTGAGCGGTAACTTTGCTGGGGCCGAAGCCACCATAACGCCCTTGGTGGAAGCCAAGCCGGAGGACGCGGTTTACGCCTTCCGTCTCGGTATGGCGATGTTCCAGCAGGGCCCAGATCGCTACGCAGCGGCGGCGCCGGTGCTGGAGATTGGCGCCGGTGCTAGTGGCCGTCGCAGCACACTGGGCGACGCACGTAGCGAAGCCCGCTCGGCTCTGAGCGCGATTCGTGACTACAACAAGCAGGTTGCCCGTGATCAGGCTGCTGCTGCCAAGGATGCCGAACGCAAGCGTCGTGAGGCCGCCAAGCAGGCCGAAATCGAAAAGCGTGAAGCGCAAAAGGCCGAGAAGAAGCGAGCCGAAGAGCAGCGTCGCATGGATGCCGAAAAGAAAAAGGCAGCCGAGAAAAACAAGTAGCCACACTGCCAAGCAGTGAGCCAAAAGACGGACGGGCCTTGCTCGTCCGTCTTCATTTGGCAAACCAGGGTCTTCATGCTATTAGAACTCCACATCCGCAATCTCGTGATTCTCGAACAGGCCCAATTGGAGCCTGGCTGTGGTCTCACCGTGATCAGCGGCGAGACCGGCGCTGGCAAGAGTTTGATGCTCGATGCCCTCAGCTTGCTCCTTGGTGGGCGCGGTGATCGCAAGTGGGTGGGTCCGTATGGCGACCACACCACGGTGTGTGGCGTGTTTCAAGTGGATGCGCCGCGCTTGGCCAAGATCGCTGATCTGGCCCAATTGTCGCTCACTGACGAACAGGTGATTCTGCGCCGGCGCTTGGCCGCCAATGGTCGGTCGCAGGCCTGGATCAATGACATGCCGGTGGGCGTCACCACCTTGAAAGCGGTTGGCGACGAGTTGGTCGACATTCGTGTCCAGCACGACCATCTGCGCTTGGCGCGGGTTGACCGCCAGCTTGAACTGATCGACCGCTTCGGTGGCCACGTAGAGCTCGCCGCGAGTTATCGTTCCTGTCATCAACGGGTGCTTGATGGTGCGGCTGAGTTGACGCGTCTCCAAGAGGGTGACCGCGACAGCCTGCGCGAGCTCGATTACCTCCGCTTTCTGCTGCGCGAAATCGACGAACTTGACCCGCAACAGGGTGAGCTCGCGGAGTTGGAGCAACGGCAGCGCCTGCTTGCCGGTGCGCAGGAGTGGCAGGAGTTGGCCGGCGAGGCCACGGCGCGTTTGGCCGACGATGACGATTCGGTGTCGGCAGTGCTGGCGCGATTGGCGCGGCGTTTGGAAGAAGCGCCCGATGAAAACTTGGCTGGCGCCGGGCTGGCCCTGAGCCAGGCCTTGGAAGCGGTGCGCGATGCCGCAGTTACCTGCGCGGCGGCCAACGAGCGGCTTGAGGCCGACCCTGGTGAGCTCGCCCGTATTGATCAGCGCTTGGCCGCCTTCTATGACCAGCTGCGCAAGCACGGTGGTACCGAAGTCTCGTTGCTGGCTGCGCGTGAAGACAGCGCCCGGCGTGTGTCGGAGCTTGAAAACCTCGATCAACGCCGTGATCAGCTTGCTGCCGAACTGGCCCTTGCGCGTAGTGAGCGTGAAGGCCTCGGCTCCGAGTTGGCCACAGCACGCAGCAAGGCCTTCAAGCGCCTCGCTAAGCAGGTTCAGACCCAACTCAAAGAGCTCGGTATGCCTAAGGCGCAATTGTTGCTCCACGAGGCTGCAGGGGGCGAGGCCGGTCCACACGGCACCCGCCATCAAGAGATCTATGTTCGCACCAACCCCGGTCTGCCGGCTGGCCCGCTCGGTGAAATCGCCTCGGGCGGCGAGGCGGCGCGCTTGACGCTGGCTCTCGCGGTGCCTCTGGCCAAGCAAGACGACACGCCGGTTTTAGTGTTCGACGAGGTGGATGCCGGCGTTGGTGGCCGCCTTGGGGCGATTATGGGTGCCAAGCTGGCCGCCCTGGCACAGAATCGCACTGTGCTTGCGGTGACCCATACGCCACAATTGGCCGCCGCAGCAGACACCAACTACTTGGTGCGCAAGGATCAGGGCAAGGACGCGACGGCAGTGCGGATTGTGCAACTAAGCGGTGACGATTTGCTGTCAGAACTTGCGGACATGCTGGGCGGTGGTACAGCGGCACGCCAGCAGGCGATTGCCCTGCTCGAGGAGGTCAAATCGGGCTCATGACTGACGGTTACGAGGTCGCTCGTTGTGATCAGACTGTGTACGTGCGCGTGCATGGCCTGGCGAATATGAAGAACACGCCGGTCCTCGACGAGTTCTTGAACCGTGAGTCGGAACCAGGCCCATTGGTGGCCTGCATCGATTTGGGCAGCTGCCGCGGTATGGACTCCACCTTCATGGGCACTCTGGTTGGGCATCACCATCGTCTCGGCAAAGACGGCGGCAAAGTGGTGGTGGTGAATCCCTCGCCCGGTAATCGCCGCCTGCTGGACATGCTTGGTGTGAGCACGGTATTGCCAGTGATCGACGGCTTGGCCGAAGTGGCGGCCCAGTTTGTGACCCTCGAAGCCGGTAAGGCCGTGACCCCGGTGGCCCGCGCCGAGCTGATGAAGACCGCGCATGAGCACCTGATTAAGCTCAATGACGACAACCGCTCCAAATTCGGGCCTTTCCTTGAGGCTCTGGAGAAGGATTTGTCGCGCTTGCAGACTGATTGAATTTTGAGGTCCTGGGTCCTGGTACGCGCCTAGCGGCGCTTGGGTTTTTGGGACAGCCGCTCGCTGTGACGCGGCGCCTTGTCGGCTGGGTATCGGGGCAGCCAGCCCCGCGTCTAAGCCTGCTTGCAGGCGTCCTATGACCTAGGACCGGTAGACCTAGAGGTTACGCATTACCTTGCTGCGCCTGCCTTGCCTGCGCGCTACCGCCCCAGCCTTGCGTGCGCCCTGGTCGCCCTAGCCTGCTGCGCTTCTTGGTAGGAGTGTGGCATGAGCGTGACGGCTGACCTGTTTCAGGTGCTTAATGAGCGTGGTATGGTGGCCCAAAGCACCGATGAAGCGATCAGTGAGCGTTTAGCGAAGCCCTGTGTTGGTTACATCGGCTTTGATCCCACCGCTGACAGTCTCCACGTTGGCTCCTTGGTCCCGATCATGGGCTTGGCCTGGATGCAACGCTGTGGGCATCGCCCGTTGGTGGTGGTGGGTGGCGCAACCGCGCTGATCGGCGACCCCTCGGGTAAGAGCGAAATGCGCAAGATGCTCTCGCGCGACGATGTGGCCGCCAACGCTGCCGCGATCGGTGATCAGATTGGCCGCGTGGTGCGCTTCGGCGACGACGCCACCGGCGCCGCGCTGCTCAATAACGCTGACTGGTTGGCCGATCGCAGTTGGATTGACTTCCTGCGCGAGGTCGGCCCGCATTTCTCGGTCAACCGCATGCTGACCATGGACTCGGTCAAGGGTCGCATGGAAGCCAGCGGTATCAGCTTCCTTGAGTTCAACTACATGGTCATGCAGGCCTACGACTTTTTGCATCTGCAACGCAGCCACGGCTGCACGCTGCAGATGGGCGGCCAAGATCAGTGGGGCAACATCGTGATGGGCATCGAGCTTGGCCGGCGCATCGCTGAGGTGTCCTTGGCTGGCTTGACCATGCCCTTGGTGACCAAGGCCGATGGCGGCAAGTTTGGCAAGTCTGAGGCCGGCAACATCTGGCTGTCGGCCGACCGCACGCCGGTCTACCAATTCTACCAATTCTGGCGCAATGTGGCCGATGCCGACGTGGGCCGCTTCCTGTCCTTCTTCACCTTCCTGGAGATGGATCAGGTCAATCAATTGGCCTCGGCCGAGGGCCGCGCGATCAACGAGTCGAAGGAGGTGCTGGCCTTCGAGATCACCAAGTTGGTGCACGGCGAAGCGGCCGCGCAGCAGGCCCAGGCCGACGCGCAAAAGGCCTTTAGTGCCAGCGCTGATGTCACTGGCGATTCGATCCCGCATGCCGCTATCGCGGCTAGCGAGCTTGAGGCCGGTATCGGTATTTTAGCCTTACTGGTGCGCGCCGAACTCGCCAAGTCGAACTCCGAGGCCCGCCGCTTGGTGCAAGGTGGTGGCGTACGGATTCACGATGCCCGCATTGATGATCCCACCCACACGGTGACCACCGCGGCGCTGCAAGACGGCTACCTGCTCCTGCGGGCTGGGAAGAAGCGGCTGTATCGCTTCGATCTGGAAGCTTAGCCTCCTGGGTCCTGGGTCCTGGGTCCTGGTACGCCTGCAAGCAGGCTTAGGCGCGGGGCGGCGTCCCGGTACCCCGCCCGTAAAGCTGCAGCGCCACAATAGAGACGGCTGTCCCTAGGATCCAAGCGCCGACAGGCGCGTACCAGGACCCAGGACCCCATCTCAGGCGCAAACCCATCCGCCGCGCAGCGCGGCATTAATGAAGCCCGCTGCGCTCCACAGTTGATGGCCACTGCCAAATGGCGTGCCGTCAGGTTGGGCCACTTCGGCAAAGCCGCCCTTTGCGGGGTGGATAGCGCGCGCCAGCCACGCTGCTTGTTCAGGCGCCGTGTCGCGCCCGGTGGCGATTGCCTCGGCCCACAAGAAAACAGCATCAACAAAGGGCCAGCTGGTGCGGTTGTGATAGCTGTTGGCGAAGGGGAAGAAGGGCTCGTACATGGGCGCGCCCCACCAGTGGCGCGGATAGCTTGTGATTAGGGTGGCGGCTTCGTCGCCCGTGACCACGCCGGCGATGATGGCGAGCCCGGTACCAAGAGCGTCGCGACGCTCTTCGAGTTGGCCATCGCCGCGTTTGTAGTAGGCAAGGGTGCCGTCTTCGCGCCGGAGTTCGCTGGTGATGGCATCAATCAGATGCTGGCGCTGTTGGCTCCAGTCAGCCGCTGCGTCGATTTCGCCAAGGGCCTCGCAGGCTTCTGCCATCGCGGCCATGCCGAGCACGTAGAGTGAGTTGGTGCCCAGCGGCTTACAGTGCAGGCAATCAGCAATGCTCCACTCTTGCGGATAGCCGCTGCTGCATTTGCCGGGGAAATGGATGTCGCAGAAGGTTGCCTGGCCTCGATACAGGCCGTCGCTGGGGTCGAAAAAAGGCTTATAGAAGCGTTCGAAAAACTTGTCGCCCCAG
>JAQIBG010000417.1 GCA_027859175.1 Planctomycetota bacterium
CTGACCGTGGATGAGCGCGGGCAGGGGCTGAGCTGGGATGTGGAGAATCGCTTGGCGGCCGCGGTGAATTTGGCCGAGGACGATGACAGCGCGAGTTATGTCTATGATGCGCTGGGGCGACGGGTGGCCAAGGCGGTTGTCAATGACGGCGTGACCATAACTCGTGTGTTCGTGTGTTCAGGGCCACGGGTCTTGAGTGAGTATGTTGATGGGGTGTTGGACCGTAGTTATGTGTATGGGGGGTATGTGGACGATGTGGTTGGGATGATTGACCATGCGCAGGCTGGGTCACCGCATTACTATCTGCATGCCAATCACTTGTATTCGGTGGCTGCTGTGACCGATGACCAGGGCACGGTGGTGGAGCGCTACGCGTACAGCGCCTACGGTGAGCCCGAGACGATTTTGGATGATGCCAACTTTGATCAGCCGTACCGGTTTACCGGGCGGCGGCTGGATGACGAGACGGGGCTGATGTACTACCGGGCTCGGTATTATGATGCGGAGTTGGGGCGGTTTATTGGGCGGGATCCGCTTGGGTATATTGAGGGGCCGCTACTGTATGGTGCACACTTTGTGCCGGGCTCCGTGGACCCATACGGGTATCTGTCTGCCGGGAATGTGACGGATATATTGGTTAGATTAAGGGATGAACTTGCCGGGATAGCCACAAGCGCAATGGCTGAGCCAAGTGGGGATAATTGTGCCGCACGGGCGCTCCAAAAGGTCCTGCGAGCTGATATGATTAATGAATACGGCAAGGTCGCAGTGGGCATTATGTTTGCGGGATTAGGCGGGATGGGGAATTTCTGGACGCAACTGGGGGTAGAGGGGTTGCAGGAAGTGATGACCGAAATGGTTTCTGGCAGCAATGTCACGGAGAGTCCAGAGGCCTTGGTCTCAAGGATCTCCACCAAGTTAACGTCATTGCTTCCGAATGTCGCTGGAGCTGATGTTAAAAATGCCGCGGAAAAGTTGGTAAATAAGTTTGGCCAGTGGGCTACCAAAGAGGCAATCGGTGAGGTGCGAATTGAGACAAAGGGGTATGCAACTGACTTCAAGGATCCGGAGACTCGCGGCGATGAAAAGATTGACTGCACGATCCTGATATCCGGAAAGCAGGTCGATGGTCGATGGACTGTGTCGGTGACGGGATCATGTAGGGTTGAGTGTGATACTGGCACTAACTGTCCGTGTCCGTGTCCAAGCGGGGTGTATCCCTTTACGTATTCTGGTGAATCTGCCGGAATTGACGTCAACCTGTTTGACATTGACTAGGGGAAATGTCCATGACTGCCATCACGATGAACTGCGTCTCACTCTCGTTGTTTGCAATTTTTATGTGCTGCGGGTGTGCGGCGTCAGAGGCTGGCCGCGATTCGACGGAGATCGACTTAGCTCGGTCCCACAAGGCGATAGTCGAAGTTAACGCCATCATAGTGGGCGTTGGGGAAATGTCGCCTTCCGGGGGTGACGTTGACATGGTCGTTAGGGTGTTAATCGATCACAATTCCGCCTTGCTGAGGGATTATGTCGAGATTCTTGAGGGCGAGGCCTTTTCCGACTTTAGTCTATCCGAGTTAAGAGCCGTAAGTCTGGGCCTTGCCACCATGAGAAGCTGGCTGGACGGACTCAAAAAGTCCCAGGTTCTCAGCCTTCGTGATACGTACTTCGAGTCCAGGGTCGCATGGATGGAAGTTATCCAGGGGTCAATTGATAATAGAATAAGTGAGCTGACTTCCGATTAATAGAACTAGGGAGGAACAGGGCCAGGAAGCATATACGAACTGCAGGGATCTGATTCGCGAAGTTCAATCTAGTTACGCCGAAGCACACCGCGGGGTCCGTAAAGTAGACACACTCAATGCTATTCGGCTAAGGATGAGCTGTAAGCGCAATAATAAGCTTGACTTCTGATGACGGAAAATTTTTGGTATGCATGGCCATACCGCTGTCCTATCAAGAAAGTCAGGCCGCCTCTCGGACGTAGTAGTTGAGCGTATTCCCAAGTAATCCGCGGCGAACGACCGGCCCGCTGTCCGCTGTGTATGCGTCGTGGAGGGGTATAGGGATCGGACGGCCATCGAGTCCCTGATGGGTCCTGACATGATTGTAATAGGTGACGTGCTGGCGAAGGGTTCGCTGCAGGGCATCGACCGAGAACGGAATGATCCGTCGTCCGTAAGCGTTCGGTGACCGCTATTTGCCAGCCCCGCCGCTTCGCCGCAGTCTACTGGCATGAACTCCAGCGCAAACCATCCCGATACGAATCCCCGACCGATAACCGATAGCCCGAGC
>JAQIBG010000422.1 GCA_027859175.1 Planctomycetota bacterium
GCTCGGGCGCATACATCGCGCCGGCCTGGGCCGGTAGCGCCACGAAGTTCCCCGGGATTTCAGCCCGCACCCGATACGCGATTGAATGCGAACCGCGCGCTAGACGCTGCACGAACAAGGCCACCCGATCTTCACGCAGCTCGCGATACGCACGCAGGCCATCGGTATAGTAACCCGAGCGCACGTCTACCGACTCAACGCCTGCCGGCTTGAAGTCTTCAAACAGGAGGTACTCGTAGTCGTTCTTCGACTCGATGCTCAACTCCACTTCCAGCAAATCACCCGAGCGCACCGTGGCGCCGTCTGCTAATAATTCTCTGGTGTACCGTTCACGCCGCTGCTCAAGCACCTGGCCATGCGCGCCGGCGTTGAGACCGGTGCTGTCATCACGCTGCAAGCGATAGACCTGCCGCGTCACCTTGACCTCCAGGCCTTCAGCCGGGATGTGGTCTTGCTGATCGAAGATCTCCAACCAAGCATTGGCATACACAGCACCCTCGCCCTTGCGGCGAATCGTTATGACGTGGTCGCCGCTGGTGATGGCCGCCCCAGAAATCCGGTATTGCCCATCGATGCTGAACAGCGTGGCTGGCGTCACCGCCACTTCCTTGACCACCTGATCATCGAGCAAAATTTCGATGGTGCCGGTAAAGGCGGTTTCTTCCGACGCGCGCATGAATTCAGCCAGGGCCTCGATGCACAGCGCGGTATCACGGGTGCTGTCCCAATACGACGCGTGGCGCCGATTGGTCAGCAGATATTTGGCGATCGCAGCGGCCCGGTCTGACTTGGGATCCACCTTCGCCAATAACTTCAGATACCACGCCATGGCCTCGTTATCAGAGCCATACCAATACCACCAGTCGGTGCCCACCTCCAACCACGCCGTCTGATTTTCAGGGTCTTCAACCACAAACTGTTCGACGTTACGCTGATACTGCGCGCTTTGTTCGAGCGCACCGATCTGATGCGTGGCCAAGGCCAGCATCGCCTTGCTATACACCGCCAAGTGATTGCGATCGCGCAGCAAAAAGGCCTGCATCGCCTCGTTCACGGTTCCGCCGTCGGTCAATACCGTGAACACCAAGGCATCAAGGTTGTCGGCATATTTTTTCCAGGGCTTGGTTGTCGACGGAGCGTTCTGCAACAGCCGTACTTCGTGGTCAAGATACGCCGCGAGCCACGCGTGACCCTGCGCGATCAAGCCATCCGGCACCGCCGCGCCAGACGCCTTGGCCTGACGCAAACCGCGCACCACCACCGCAGTGGTGTGGGGATAGCTCTGCTCACCCCAGCCGGAGAACCAACCCCAACCGCCATCGCTAACCTGCATGTCAGCTAGGCGCTCAACGCCGTGACGTACCATGTCTTGCACCTCATCGGTGCTGAACACCGGGTTGTGCTGCCACTGGCGCCAGTCTTCATGGCCGCTGTCGTCGAGGCTACCGGCATCAAGACGCTCGGCGCCGGCCGCCGTGGCCAGGTCAATATCCATGTCAGTGAGCAACTTCTGCACCATCACCGTGGGCACGAAGCGATTGAGCGTCTGCTCGGTGCAACCGTAGGGATAACTGACCAAATAAGGCAGAGCTTCGACCAAGGACGCCGCCAAAGACGGCGATACTTGCACAATCAGATCGCTCGCACTCGGATCGCGTTCAGCCGGCACCGTAACCAGCATAGTGCCAGTGGTGGTGTCACCACGCATCGCCAGAGTTCGGCTGATCACGCGCTGCGCACCATAGCGTTTGACCGGGAAGCGCTTCTCCATCGCATCGCTCTCGCGCTCGCTGAGCGCCTGCATGCGAATCACCGCTTCGCCCTGCTTCACCACGCTGACACGCCAGTCGACACGCACCGCGCCGTGCGCCGGGATCTCAACCTGTTGCAAGGCTTCGCCCTGAAGCGCCAGTACCTCATTCACAGCGAGCGACACCTCAGCCGTGATCGCTTGGTCAAACTCGTTGTGCACATTGGCCGACAACACCACCTCGTCTTTTTCAATGAAGAAGCGCGGCGCCTGCAAACGCACCATGACGTGCTTGGCGGTGATCACTTCGCTCACCGTTTCGCCAACCCGGGTGCCTGGGCCCATGGCCCAAGCGCGGATGGTCCAGGTGGTCAAGTCTTCCGGGAGTTTGACCCGCACCGTGGCCTTGCCGTTCGCGTCAGTGATGATTCGGCCATCCCAAAACGCGCTGTCGGCAAAATCGGTACGGGTGGTCACCGGTGCTGCGGCTGCTTGTTCGCCGCCACCTGGGCCCGCGTCAGCAAAGGATGCGCCTGACGCTTCCATCGCCACCGAATCCGCGGCCATCGCCATTTCTGCCATCGGAGCCGCCGACGACATCGGCATACCGCGCCGCTGGCCCTTTTGCCGCAATGCGCCGACATCGCCATCAAGCGCGTCACCGGGCGCCACCAGATTGCCAAACACACCGAGAGATCGCATCCGGTTTTGGTTGCGCACGAACACCTCGCTGATCCAACGCGCCAAGCTGTGTTGGGTATTGGGATGGTGCGAGCGACGCCAACTCCAGAAGAAGGCCCGGATGTCATCCATGTTGCTCCCACCAGCGATGTACTCGATCGCGCGATCGTAAGCCGTGAGCACGGTTGGGCCCACCACCGGGCCGCCGGTTTCATCGCGCACTTCAATTGCGAGTTCCACCTCGCCACCCGGCAAAACCTCGTCTGCACTCGGCGTCACGCTGACCTGC
>JAQIBG010000445.1 GCA_027859175.1 Planctomycetota bacterium
GCTCGGGAGGATCCTGGAGATCTGCATCGATCACGACGGCGCACTGACCGGTTACGGCGTGCAGCCCAGCCGTTACCGCGGCTCCAGTGGTCGCTCGAGAGTTCGTTGGGGCCAACAAAACCGCGGCTTTGGTGAATCAGGTCACAGCTCGGGTCGTCGAAAATTTCCATCATCCGCATGATCTGATGGACGGCGTCGTCGATCAGTTCGGGGCGCTCGAGGGCAACGCCGGCAAAGCAAGCGAAGGGGGCCACGGCCCAGGCGGCGTCGATCCAGATTTTGGGGCGGTCGTGACGCGGCATCATCATGAGGCCTTCGTCATCACGCGGGAAGTCGTTCAGGTAGGCGTCGGCGTAGTGCGTCACCGCGTCGCGGGCTTCGTCGAGCCAGCCAGCGGCCAGCGCGCGGGCTGCGGCATTGCCGCCGCATTGGTAATTGGGGAAGTTGGAGCCGAAGTCGCGCTCGCCGCGCGCAAAGGGCAGCAGCAGGGCGCGGGCTTCTTCACGCAGGGCGGGATCGCATTCGGCCCGGTGGACCGCGGCTTCGAGCAGCAAGATGCCGGTGTAGTGCTGTTGGGTGGGGAGCACGGTGCATCCGCGCTTGAGGACCAGGCTAGCAATGTCGGCCACGGCTAGGCTGGAATCGATGGTGCAACTCACGTGGGGTCCTCCGAGAGCTTTTCGGCAGCGATGCAAACCCGCTCACGCAGGCGCTCCAGATCATCATCGCTGCAGGTTCGCGCCGGTAAGGCGGCGCCGAGGGTAGCGCGGAACTGACCGCCGGCCCCGTACACGGGCGCGGCAACGCGAATCAGTTCCTGATTGGGAAAGGGGGTGGTGATGCTGCCGGCAGCGCGGCTGCGTTGCAGGTAGGCATCGAGGCTGGCGCGATCGCGCCACAGGGCCGAACCGCCCTCTTCAAAGGGGTGGGCTTCGCGGATCCGAGTCGCGGTGCTGTGGTCGCTAAAGGCCAGGCAGGCCAGGCCGCCAGCGCTGCCGTAGGGCGGCAGAACCTGGCGCCGCGGTTGCTGAATCGCTTGCGGGCGATCTGGGCTGGCGCGCATCTGAACCACGACGTGGTTCTCCACCACCTCGGCCAGATTCAGGATCGAGTTCGGAATATCGTCGGCGATGCCAAGCAGAACGCTGCGAGCTTTGACCAGCAGGTCACGATCGTGATCGCGGTCGGCCAGGGAGCGGGGGGTGTCGCCGAGGCGCCAGCGCCCGCTATCGTCTTGATTGGCATAGCCGCGAGCGGCCAGGGTGCGCAGTAAGTTATGAACTGTAGGCGGCTTAAGGCCGGTGGCTTCGCTGAACTCTTGCAGCCGGATGCCATCAGACCCGGCGAGATGCTCGAGCAGATCGCAGGCGCGGAGGACAGATTGGACAAGGTCGGAGCCCGGCATGTATTCATCCTTGCTGAACGTTGATTCATCCTAGCTGAATGCGTCCCGAATACAAGGGCTCTGTGACGGCCCCGCTTGTTGCCTCGTGGCAATGTGGTATATATCAATGATAGAACCATGGAGACATCATGACGAGAGTCCATCGCGTTGGCGAACCGGTCAGTGGCTATGTGGCCGATGACGATCGCGCTCTAGCGAAGCTGTTTCCGAATGGTCGCAGTCAGGCCATTCGCCTGCCAAAGGCTTTCCGGATGCCCGGTGAATCAGTGTGGATTCATCGCGAAGGTCGTCGGCTTATTATCGAGCCGCTCGATGAGGGCTGCGATGACAAGGGGTGGCCGCATGACCTGTGGGCGCAGCTCGACGAGCTGATGGACGGGCACGACATACCTGAGGTGGAGCCAATGGGGGCTGGCTTTCTCGAGTTGGATCCCGACCAGGTAAACACCGACGGGTCGGGTGGCGCGGCATGAGCCTGCGCTACCTAGTCGACACCAATCACGTCAGCTTTGCGATTCGTGGTGACGGTTCGGTGCGGTCTGTTTTGCAATCTGTACCGATTGACGTCTTGGCGGTGTCGGCGGTCACGATCGCCGAGTTGGAATACGCGAGTCTGCGGCATCCCAACCCGGGGCCTTGGGATCGCGCTTGGCGCTTGCTGCTGCGAGGGTGGCAAGTCATGCCGTTTGACGCGCCGGCAGCGGTTCAGCATGCGCGGGCTCGGGCCGCTGTGCGGCATAGCCCAATTGGCGAGCGGGACCTCATGATTGCTGCCATTGCCTTAGCTCACGGGCTCACTGTGGTCACCAACAACACGCGGGAGTTTGAGCGGGTGCCGGCGCTGTCGCTTGAAGACTGGCGCCAGCGCTAGGATTTAGCTCTAGCCCCTAGCGAAAGGCAGCGGTCAGAGCGTGTTCACCGCTGCTGAGGCGGTTGTCGATCATCCGCAATAACACGGCGTCGAGATCATCGCGGCCGTGCAGTTGTAGGCAGCGGCGCAGTAGGTCTTCGTTGGCGCTGCTGGGCAAGAGGGGGCCGAGGCTGCGTTCGTCAAAGGAGCCGAGGCTGGACTGAATCTGCTCGAGCTGTTCGTTGGTGACGCCGGTATCTGGGCCAGCGTAAACCAGCACCATGCGCGCGGCGGCGGGATAGCTGACGGGGTGCCGGATCGTTTTGCCCGACAGGCCGGTTACGATGCCGTACAGGAAGCTGGGGCTCCTAAAGTCAAACAGGGCGTTGCAGGTGACCTGCACGAATTCGGCGCCGCCGCGATCTTCCTCCATCATCATGAAGATCTTGTCGCCCAGCACGCGCGTGGTGCCGGTGTAGCTATAGTGCACGCGGCCGGCCTCCATGTTGAGCCAGGCGATGCTGTCACCGGTGACGTGGCCGAGGCTGCGGGTGATGGTGTCGTCGTTGAGGAAAGAGCGGTGGTAGGCGAGCCAGTAGCCGTCGTAGAAGTTCTGCTCGCGCCGGTATTCGGCGTAGTGGTGTTCGAGGGTGCTGCGCCGGTCCCGTTCGGCGGCGATCTCGTGCTCGGCCCTGGCGAGCCGGGCCCGGAGCGCTTCGGGGGCCTGGGCCAGCAGGGCGAACTCGTGCAGAGTGGCACGCTCATCGTCTTCGAGCTGGAGGGCCGTGGCCCAGGTTTCGATGTCGCTGCTCTTGGCCTGGCGCTTGCCGGTGCGAATCCGTGACAGGGTGGACGGGGTGGCGCCAATCTGCTCGGCAAACTCGGCCATGGTCAAGCCACGCCGGCGCACCAGGCGATGCAGGTAGTCACCGAAATCAGGCTGGGGGGTCTCGCCGGTCATGATTGCCTCTCAGTGCAACGAATAGGGCTGATTGCAGGGTTCGTGGCTTATCTGGGGCCAGAATAGGGCAGTTCCAGGCTGTCATCAATCATTCATGTCAGGTATTATTGCCATTTACTGGCAATAACTGCCAACGCTTGCAGCTGTGGGTCAATCCCCCGCTTGCTTGCGGCGCAATTGCGGGCCATGAAAAACCCCCTGTCGGCCACGCACCGACAGGGGGTTTATAGAGTCTCGTCTGCTTAGACTTATTCGGCTTCTTCGGTCTCGACTTCAACAGTCTCGACTTCAACTTCGGTCTTTTCGGCCACGGCCTCAACTTCACCGTCAACAACGGCGGCCTCTTTGACGGTCACGGTTTCTTCAACAACCGCGACGTCGTCAGTTTCGACGACTTCTTCGCCATCGACCACCTCTTGGACTTCGACCTCGGCCACGACTTCGGCTTCAACCGCAGCGGGCTCAACCACTGCAACGACCGGCTGGTCGCCTTCGGCGGCGGGTGCGGCTGCGGCTTCAGCGGCCGAGAGGCCAGCGCACAGGCTGAGGGTGGCGAGGATGGCGATCAAACGAATGATCATAGTAGGTAATCTCCTAGCGTCGGGGCCGTCGTGGCCCCGAAGGTAAGCGCGGCATTGTTGCCTCCATTTACACTTCGCTAGGATGAAATGTTGCGGTCTAAATCACTTTGTTGACTTTGGATAGATCAACTTAGCAGTCTGCTAGCGCCAACGGTGGTCGGGGGCTTCATCACTGGCTTGATCAACCCAGCCGGCAGCGGCATCGGGCCACGCATCGCAATACGGCAGGTAGGGTTTGATATCCAGCACTGGGGTGCCGTGGAGCAGGTCGTGATCGCGAATCAGGATCTTGCGCCCCACCACATTGAGCAGACGCACGCAGCTGAGACCGAGTGGGTTGGGGCGATGCGGGCAGCGCGTGGCAAACAGGCCGCGTGGCACGGAGTCGCGCGGCGGTACCACGGTGTGCTTCCAGCCGCGCGAGTAGTTGAACTCAAACATGACCCAGATTCGGTC
>JAQIBG010000446.1 GCA_027859175.1 Planctomycetota bacterium
GTCAAACTGCTGCGCGAAGTGGCGCCGCCGATCTTGGCCAAGAACCCCAAGATCTCCGACCCCTTCGCCAACGTCGACTTGGCGTCGGGCTCGCTGCTGCACGCCTGCGGCCTAACCGATCCCGATTACTATACCGTGCTGTTCGGCATGAGCCGTGTGGTTGGTATCGCGATCCAGATCGTGTACGAGCGCTGCGAAGCGCGCGGCGGTCGTGGCACCCCGATCATCCGGCCGAAGTACCTGTACGACATCAAAGGCACCGCCTGATCAAAGGCACCGCCTCCTAGCGGAATCCAAGCGAGCGGCCCATCCGGACCGCTCGCTTTTTTTGGCTCTTGGGTTGGGGGTAACGCGAGGGCGCGAGGGCGCGAGGGCACGAGGGGTGAGAAGTGGGTTACTCGGTCACTTGATTGGTCCATGAGTTCGGACGCGTGTCCTCGGTTGGGCCGATTGCGGCATCGTTGCGAGTCAGTTTAGGGGAGAGCCAAATCTGTAGTCTGCAGAAACCATGTTCGGCGTGGCTCGTGACAACATCGTCGTGAGTGTTATTGAGCACGATGCGCAGTAGCAACCAACCCCCCTAAACCCCTCGCGCCCTCGCGCCCTCGCGCCCTTGCGTTAACCGTGTGCCACGACTAGAGGGTCACCCAAGCATGGCGGCGGTGAGGGCGGGGAGTTCGCGCTTGAGCGATTCAGGCGGAACCGGGATGTGGATCAGGCCGAGGCCGTCCCAGCTTTGGGCTTCGGTTAGGGCGGCTTGGAGTTCGGCGTGGGTGTCGCAGCGGCGGTGGTGGCAGTCGAAGGCGGCGGCGAAGTGGTCGCAGCGGACTGGCCGCGGGGTGCGCACCAGTTGTTGGTAGTTGGGGTGTTCGCCGAGGTGGAGCAGGTCGAAGATGGCGCCGCCGCCGTTGTCGATTACGCAGATCGCGCCGCGCATGTGGCTGCGGTCGATGGCGGTGAGGGCTGGCAGGTCATGCAAAAAGGCTAGGTCGCCGGTGAGTAGCAGGCCGGGGCCATTGCTGCCGTGCAGGGCGCCGAGAAAACTGCCGAGGGTGCCGTCGATACCGTTGACGCCGCGATGCGCGATGACCTGCTGCGGAAAATTACCCAAACAATGCAGGTTGCTGTGGCGGACCGCCATCGAGTTGGCGGTTTGCAGGAGGGTGAAATTAGCCGCAGCGCGGCACACCGCGGCGGCCGCGCTGACCTCGCCCCAGGGCGCTGCATTCAGGAACTCGGCGTGGCCGGCGCGTGCGGTGGCGTCGGCATCGGCCCAGCGTGCGAGCCAGTTGGCGTCTCCTGGGGCCAGTTGTTCGGCCACATGTTTGAGCTCAAGTTGGCTTGGCCGCACTACAATAACAAAGTGTGCGTGACAAAAGTCTCGTGCGATGCGGGCGTCGTCGATGCGCAGTACGCGGGCGCTGCGGTGGGCTTGCAGCCACTCGAAGACCGGTCGCGCGAGAGGCGCAGGGCCGAGGCGAATGATCAATTCAGCGCGTTCGTTGCGCAGTGGCCCGGTGAGGATGGCGTCTGCGGTGCAGATCAGATTTGGGGTGTTGTCGTGGCGGCAGTTGGAGGCGGCATCGGCGATGACCGGAAAGCCGGTGCCGGCGGCCAGTTTGGCGACTTGCTCTGGGCTCAGCGGGCAGCGCGGGCCAGCAACGATCACGCCACGCATGCCGGGGCGCAAGTCGTGCAAGGCAATGGCTTCGAGGGCGGTTTGTTTGCCGGTGGTATTACCCGGCCGAGCCGGGGCGGGGAGGCGGCCATCATCGCCAGGCGGGTGGAAATGTGGATCAGCCGCGAGGCTCAGGGGTTCATCAAGCGGTACGTTGAGGAAGCCAGGGCCGCCGCCTTGGCGCGCGCAGCGAGCGGCCCAGGCGTGAACTTGCTGACGCAGTTCAATCAGGCTGTCGCGATCGTCGGCCGGTAACTCGAGGGCGCACTCGCTGTCAATGAAGGCATTGAAGGCGCCAGCCTGGGGCATGGTTTGCGGCGCTTCGCAGCCATGCATGCTGGCGGGGCGATCGGCGCCGCACACCAGCAGAGGCAGATGCGCAGCCTGGGCCTCGCACAGTGCCGGAACGCAGTTGGCCACAGCCGAGCCAGAGGTGGTGCAAATCGCGACCGGGCGCTTGCTGACCCGAGCCAAGCCGAGGGCCATGAACGCGGCCGAGCGCTCGTCGATATGGCTGATGATTTCGATTTCAGGATGCGCGGCGAAGGCGAAGGCGAGCGGGAGATTGCGCTTGCCCGGGCACAGCACGGCTCGGCGTACCCCGGCACGATGCAATTCTTCAACAATACAGCGGCACCACAGGGCGTTACGATTGGGATCCATGCTGGAGGCTACCAGGGCGGGGCTCAGCCGTCGAGGCCAAGGGCTCGTTGCATGGGACGCAGTTTGAGCTCGGTTTCAGCTAACTCGGCCTGTGGCTCGGAAGTGTCAACGATGCCCGCGCCGGCAAACAGACGCGCCTCCTGACCGCGCACAATGCCGCCGCGCAGCGGCACCACCATGCGGGTGCTGGTGGGCGTGGCGTAGCCGACGGTGCCGGTGTAGAGGCCGCGGTGTAGACCCTCGCGGCGATGAATGAAATCGATCGCGGCTTCGCTGGGCAGGCCCGCCACGGCCGGCGTTGGATGCAGCGCGGCCATCAGATCAAACGGGTCGGGGTCACGCAGACGGCAGCTGAGTTGGGTTTCCAGGTGCTGCAGCCGTGCGAGGCGGCGCAGGGAGGGGCTCTGCGGGACGCTGAGTTTGCTGCTGCGAACGCGGAGTTGGTGGACCAGATGCTCGACGACGAGTTGGTGCTCTTTGCGTTCTTTGGTTGAGGCGAGCAATTCGGCAGCCAGGGCCTCGTCGTGGTCGGCATCATGACCGCGCGGCCGTGAGCCGGCTAGGGCCACGGTGTGGCAGGAGGCGCCATCTAGGTGGAACAGCAGTTCGGGTGTGGCGCCAATAAAGCAGGCGTCGTCGTCGAGGTCGATCGCGTAGCTGTAGGTCCAAGCGTCGGCGGTGCTGTGCAGTGCAGCTAACACTGAAGCGATATCCGGTGCGCGCTGCAGGTGGTGATCGCAGGCGCGCGCCAGCACCACTTTACGCATCGCGCCGTGCTCGATCAGGGCAACGGCTTCCTCGACCAACTGCTCGTAGGCGGTTGTGCACAGCGCAGGCCAGGGATGGGCAGGGGTGGTTGGCCGCTGCGCGACGGGCTCGTCGAGCATGCGCTCGGCCAGGTCTGCAAGCGTATCATCGGCAGACACTGCGATGGTGTCGATGATGTAGCCCTGGCCCGAACGGCGCTGCCACCACGCGCGCCGCGGCAGAACAAGGCGTGCGCCCGGCAAACCGTCGCCCCAGTGACCGGGACCTGGCGTGCGCTGCTCGAAGGCGAGTTGCAGCAGCACCACCGGCAGCGCTGGGCTGTTGCCGCTATCGCCGCCGCTGACGCAGGCATTGCCGATGCGCGCGGCCGCCTCGGCCAAGTGAAAGCTGCGGCCAGGGCCATCGGCGGCGCTGCTGAAACTGGCACCGGCACCGAGCATCCAGGCGTCTTGCCACCAGTAACAGCTGCGGCCGGTGCCGGCTGTAGCGGCAAA
>JAQIBG010000449.1 GCA_027859175.1 Planctomycetota bacterium
CGGGTCAAAGCTGCGCCGCTTGTCGGCCTGCTTCGGTTGGGATTTGCGTTGTGCCATGATGACATCCTGTCCGTGCGATTGCACTTAAAAGGGTGTCCACGGAACGGGGGGAAGTCCAACTTGAGGCTCAAGATTTTGATCATGTGCTCATCGAGCAGACGGTTCACATACTGTTCGGCGTGTTCGCGACTCATGCTCACGGTCAAATCCTCCACGCGCGTGCTCGGCACTGCGGCATTCATACTCATAGTGCCAGCACCCGCGGCCAGCCTCCAGCCACAAGCCCATACCGCACCCCGTGCGTGGGTGGCACAGCGCCCGTCAGGCGTAAACGATCTACTCAGTCTACCCCTCGTGACGCCACCGGGCCTCTACGCCTATCAGCTCACAAGGCCTCGCCGGCCGAACGCACGGCATCAAGATGCCACTGCGCCAAAGACCAAGCCTCATCGGGATCAATGCGGTACTCAAAAGGCAAGGGCTGGGCCTCTGAATCAATAACCGCACGCACCACCGCATCAGCCAACTCAGGCTGATACACCCGATACATCAGCTCCTGCGTGCCACGCCAGGTAATCCGCCCAAACCACAGCGCATTGGGCCGCTCCCCGGCACCACGAAGCTGCTTGGCGAGGCCGTCTTCCCAGGCATCAAGCGCCGCTCGATCGGCCTCCAGAGGCATCCCAGCGTCATCGAGCGTCTCAAAAAAACTCAAGATCGACAGTTGCCATCCGAACACCGCCCGCGGCTCAAAGTCAACCAGGCCAGCATTGATGATCCCAACGCCAGTCACCCCCTCATGCTCGAATTCAATCGGGCACGGCACCGTACGTGGAATGCGCACCTCAATACCACTCATGGTCAACCACTCCTGCGTCGAACGTTGATCCCACTGTCTCGCACCAAGGCCATCCATGCAAGCGTTCAGGCAATGCCGACAACGCTCAGCGCGTGCCACCATGGCCATCAATCGGCCGGCGGATCCTTGAACAGATAAATCGAAAGGGCGGAGACGCCCGCATTATTGTAGCTTACCACATAGTCACCAAGGGGCCCGCTATACGAAACAACAGCATACAGCGGCAGTTCGGGTTCAACAAACCAGTGCCAACCCTCCGGCTTGATCGCACCACTGCCATCAATGCCATACCACGCCCCATTAGCATCAATCAGAAGAAGCCCACCTGCCCCACGCTCAAACAAAAAGCACGGAGATCCACTACCTGGATAGATCCACTACCTGGATCAGCAGTCAGACGAACGCGTTCAAGAACCACGTCGCCACGCTTGACGAGTAGCTCCTTCCCATGATCAATTAAAACCGGATGCCTATCTACCGCCTCAATGTCGACTGTAACCCCGCTCTCAAATCGATGCACCTCAAAACGTCGCCAGCTTCATTCACAAGAACCAGATTAGATGACCCAAATTGCGGCCTAGCAAAATAACATAACCACCAAAATCACAGTGAGTAGTCCGGTTACCGCACTGGTTATAATTTTTTTGTCACTTTTGTTCGATTGCTTGGAGAGTGACCTTATAGCCGTCGTCCCTAACACATACCCAAGCCTGGCTTGTGTGGTCAAATGTGAGGATGTGTGTATTTGACTTTGTGGACCACCTTACTGTCCCGTCTGGATTCTGAGACCAGGTTCCATTGCTCGGGGCGGCGCCATCTTTCATGAACTCCCGGATTTGATCCGTGCCGTTTAACTTCCATTTACCAACAATAGATTGAATCGGCAAAATCCTGTCACCAAGTATATCAAGTGTGAATTGCCCCTCTATGCTCTCCTTCTCTGCCTTGACGGCCAACGCAAGATCGAGATTCCCCTTCTTGGTCTGACGAGACACCTCTCTTTCTAACACCGCGATATACTTCTCCCGTTCTTTTCTGACTGATTCTCGGTACTTTTGATCGAGCCCCTCACAGTTGGCCACATATTCTGCCTTCGCAGATTGTATGGAACTAGGAAGCACGCTTTCTTCTGAGTGAACGCTTGAGATCATTAGTGCCGTAATTACAAGAATACGCATTGTGAACCTAGCCTTGACTAAAGATGGTGGCATAAGAAGCATAACGTTTTATCTCCGGAGCGGCCAGATGCACATCACCCAGCGACGCCTTAAGGTTTGGCAGCAGCATAATGGCCGAAGGCTCCCCGCGGAAGGCTGAACACCTGCAGGGCAGATAACGCGTGCGCCAGGCCGTCCCGGACGGCTGCGACTTGCCAGGCGCGACTAGCCAAGACAGACTAGCCAAGACAGACTAGTCCGAAAGAGGGACAGTCAGCGAGCCACAACCGACCTGCCACCAATCTCCGCGAGATCCATTCCGGCGTCTAGTGCTATGTCCCATAAATAACTGTAAGAGCTAGAGGCCCCTGGCGTCTTCTTTTGCAAGGAGACGCTATGGGCACTGTGGGACGACCATCTATTGCCATTCATCTTTCAGACAGCG
>JAQIBG010000467.1 GCA_027859175.1 Planctomycetota bacterium
GAGCCCGCACCCCAACTTACCACCCAAGGAGACCATCATGCTTATCAAGACCACCACCCTCGTTGTTGGCGGCACCATGCTCGGCGGCGCGCTGCTGCTCGGCCTGGGCCCGCTCTCAAGCTACCTGCGCACCTCAGCCCGAGTTGCCACCGAGAACGTCCATAACGCCGTGCCCACCGGGTTCGAAATCGAACGCATCCAGACCCTGGTTGGCGACCTCGACGACGTCATCATTGATCAGCAATCCAAACTGGTGAAGCAACGCGTCGATCTCGACTACCTGCGGCAAGACGTCGAACGCTCGCAGCAACGCCTCGAGCATCTCGAGTCTGAAGTTGGCGAAGCGCGCAAGGTGCTGTCGGTAGAGCGCGCCTCGTATCGCATTGGCGATCAAAACTACCAACGCGGCACCGTGATTCGCGAAGCCAAAAATAAGGCCGAGTCCTTGGTCCGCGCGCGCGAAATCGCCGAGGCCAAGCAAGAGACGCTGAGTGCGCTCACCGGTGCACTGCAGCAAGCCGAAGCACAACTCGGCAAAGCGCGCAGCCAACGCGAGACCTACGCCATGCGCTTAGCCGAACTGCGCGCCAAGGCCGAAAACGTGGCGATCCGCCAAGAGCTCGTGACCTCGCTGGGTGAACTACCCGACGCCATCGACGCCGGTGCCTTCCAAGAAGTGGAGCAAGCCTTCCAGCGTGTTGAGCGCGACATCGAAGTGCAAGACCGCCTGCTCGACGACGCCTACAGCGCGGTGCCCAAGGCCGATGAGATCAGCTTCACCGCTGCCGACGAAGGCGACGTGCTCGCGATTCTTGACGGCGCCCTTGGCCGCACTGATGCGCCGGCCCTGGCCGATGGCAGCACGCCTGCGCACGGCGATGCCGATACTATCAGCATCGACCCGATCGTGTTCAGCGAACGCGCCCAGGTTCACTAAGCGCGCTAGCAGGCTGTTGAAAAACACCAGCCTGCTAGCCTCAAGAAAACCTTGGGCGACTTGCAGTCGCCATTTTCCAAGGTTTTCTTGAGGCGGCTCTTTACCCAGGGGGGTCAACGGCCCCCCTTCAACCCCCCGCAGGCTGTATTTCAACAGCCTCCGCCGCACTCGGCGCTGCCGTGCCCAGTGCGGTGCCTGCGGCTCACAGCACGACGCACCTTCCCCACCACCGACGGACCCCATGATCAAAGCCGTGTCGACTTCTGCCTGCCCTCGCTGCGCCGCCATGGTGGCCGCCGACCCTGATCCGGTCAGCGGCACCGTGCACTGCGAGGCCTGCGGCACGCGATTCGACCCGCGCCAAGATGCCACCGCCGCCGCCGGTGCCGACGCACCAGACAGCTGGCAACCGGCCGTGGGTGAAATGGTCGACGGCTACCGCCTCGACGCCGAAATCGGGCGCGGCGGCATGGCCACCGTCTGGCGCGCACGCCAAGACAGTCTCGGGCGCGACGTTGCCCTCAAAATATTACATGCGCACCTCAGCGTTGATGAAGACCTGCAGCGTCGCTTCCAACGCGAAGCCGACGCCCTGGTGCAACTCGACCACCCCCACGTGCTACCCGTTTTTGACCGCGGCGAATATCGCGACCGCCCCTATCTGGTGATGCAGTTGGTGGGCTCGCGCACCCTGCGCGACGAACTCGGCGGCAGCAGCAATGACGGCGCTGGGAGCACCCAACTCCACCCCAAGCGCGTGGCCGAACTCGCGCGCCAGATTCTTGGCGGCCTGGCCCACGCCCACGATCACCACTTGATCCACCGCGACATCAAGCCGGCCAATATCTTGCTCGACGAACACGGCACCGTGCGCGTGGCCGACTTCGGCATCGCGCGGGTCCGCGCCGATGTCGACGGCAACACCCTCACCGAACTCACCCGCACCGACGTGGTGGTGGGCACCGTGGCCTACATGGCACCCGAACAATCCGAACGCGGCGCCACCGTCGACCAACGCTGCGATCTCTACAGCCTGGGTGTGGTATTATATGAGGCCCTGGTTGGGCATCGCCCGCAAGGGCGCTTTGAAGATCCGGCTGAAGCCCTGACCTGCTGTGCCACCGAGGCAGCAGCCTGGAACCGGCTGGTCCTCAGCCTGCTCGAGCGCCGTGCGAGCAAGCGCCCACCCAGCGCGCGCGCCGCCTTGCAGCTCCTGGGTGCAGTCGAATCAGCGCAGGCCGCTGCTGACGCACCGCTCAAGCCAGCCGCACAGGCCCACGCCACCAAACAGGCAAAACCTGCAAAACCCGCGCGCGCCACGCCACCACCCCATGCCAGCAGCGCCTTCCCGCACGGCCGGCGCCTGCTGCGTGATCAAAACCGTCGCTGGTTTGGCGGCGTGTGCGGCGGCCTCGGCGCGTGGCTCGGCGTCCACAGCGACTGGATCCGCTGGTCGGCCATTCTCGGCCCCCTGTTCCTCGGCCCCGGCTACCCAGCCGGCCTGCTAATCGTGGTGGTGGGCTACGTGCTCGCGATGATCGCGATTCCACCCTGCACCGACGAGCAGTACCGACCGCGCCCCCTCAACTACGGCCTGCCGCAACGCGGTAACGGCTGGTTTCTGGGCGTGTGCGATCTGCTCGCCACCACCAGTACCGTCCCGGCCTGGGTGTGGCGCGTTGCTGCCGTCATTGGCTTCCCCTTTGGCAGCTGGATCGCGTATCTGGTAGTTGGCATTGTGTTCCCACGACGCGCACCTGGTCCGTACACGGCCCAACACAGGGCCATCAACGACCACGATGACGATAACGACCTGCAGCACAGCGCCGGCAGCGGCTTCCGATTCTGGGGCCTGCTCACCGTCACCCTTGCCAGCATTGCGCTGGCGCTCGGTCATCTCGGCATGCCCAGCGCAGCGCCCGGCCCCGCCTTGTGGCTCGCCAGCGGCGCCGCACTGTTGGCCGCTCTCGCGGCCGGTGGCCGCAGCACGCCCCGCAGCGGCGCCCTTGGCGGCGTTCTAACCGGCTGCGCCATCGGCGCGCTGTGCCTGCTCGGCATCACCACGCAGCACGGCGCTGGCACCATTGTTGGCCTCGATGGCATCGGCCTCGGCCTCGCTGTACTCGGCGGGCTCGCCACCGTCCTTGCCCTGCTGCTGCGCCGCGCCAGCGCGGTGGTTCACGGCGCCGCCGGCCTCAGCGCACTCGGCAGCGCGGTGCTCGCCCTGCACGTCGCGCAACGCGCCGGCTGGGATATCGGCTGGAGTGCCATCCTCGGCGTCGGCCTCGTGGGCTGGGCCCTAGCCAGCGCCACCCTGCGCCCGCTGCTGCCCCCGGCCGACGACGACGGCCGCGAACGCCT
>JAQIBG010000008.1 GCA_027859175.1 Planctomycetota bacterium
ATGGTGACGTGGCGCTCCTGCATGACCTCCAATAAGGCGGCATGCGTTTTGGCCGGCGCGCGGTTAAACTCGTCTGCGAGCAAAAACTGGCAGAACACCGGGCCACGGTGGAACACGAATTTGCGTTCGGCCATGTCGAACACATGGCTGCCGGTGATATCCGAGGGCATCAAGTCGGGGGTGAACTGAATCCGCCCCACCTCCAGGCCGAGAATCTTGCCAATCGCCTTGACCAGCAAGGTCTTGCCCAAGCCAGGCACACTCTCAACCAACACATGACCATTGGCGACCAAGGCGGTGAGTACTTGCTCCACCAACTCATGTTGGCCGATGAACAGCTTACTGAGTTCACTACGCACCGCCCCCAACAGACGCGTCGCCTTGGCGATGTTGTCTTCTAGCCGGTCAGCCTGAGGCGCTTGGGGCGCTTGGGGCGCTTGGGGCGCCTGGGGTGCTTGGCTCTGTGGCACTGGCGCTCTGGGGGCAGGCTCGTTGCTTATACCATCATCCATCGTTTCCTCCTTGCGGCCTGTGCGGCCCGTCTCCAGCGGCAGGGCGCAGCATCGCGTCCACCGCTTCCGATCCATCTTGTTCTGTCGCTAACGACTCCGGGCGTGGCTGTCGCATGTAGCGCGCCACAGCTTTCACGCAGGGCCGCCACGAGCGGTGGGCTTGAAGCTTCCAGGCCAAGGCATCGACGTGGCGCGAGAAACGCTCCAAACGATGCCCGCCGCGCGGGTTGACACGCCCAAGCCACGCAGCCCGGAACCACGCGTACACCACGAGCAACACCAGCAGGTGAAAGGCGCCAACGCGGAACGGCTCTTGGCCGAATAATTGACTCAGAATGCTCGGCGGCACCGGGTCTCCACTGCGCACGCGCATGCGCCGCAGCCACCCAGCGCGACCAGCGCCAAACGACTCGATCTCATCGCCAAGGGCCGCCAACACGGCGCGTGACCGGTGATCAACCAGGGCAGCGTCAACCAATGGGCTGGCATTGGCGACCACAATCATGCGACTCGCGCCCACCTTGAATTGCCCCGCGAAAACTTCGTCATCAGCGCTAATCAAGGGCTCTAAATATCCCCCGCTCAATGCCGAGCGCATTTGCATCATTGGTGGCGCCTCGCTTGACAGCAAACCGTCTAAACGCTGCACAGATCGTGTCTGGTCACCGGTAACAATGAGGCCGATCGACTCCGCCAATCGCTTGTCGCCCGGACTCAGCAGTGCCGGGTCGTCTTCCTCTTCGAGGCGCGCAATGATGGCATCGCGCCCCAACTCAAGCAGACGCTGCTGGGATGGTTCTGGCTTGTTGCCCAACGCATTCTGAGTCTCACGCAACCAACGAAGCAAGATCCACTCGCCAACGCCACCATCGCGCAACACCACCACGCACTGCCGTCCATCAGACTCATCGAGCCAATCGAACAAAAAGTCCCACGCGTCAGTACTAGGAAAGCTGGTTTCACGTTGGAGGTGAATCAGGGTGTCAAAATCCTGCGACCGGTCCGATAACCAAAACAGTTCACCACAGTCAAAACGCTCGTCCCACACCGTGTTAATCACGCTGAAACCGTTGACACTATCCTGGTCAAGCGTGCCATAGCTGGTGTTCAGGTCGACCCCGCAGCCGCCCATCACCAAAGCCACACATGCCAGCACGAGCCATTTCATCGGCCCGGCTCCACAGTGCGACGCATTGTCATATACCCGACATGCAACTCTTCAACTGTGTCACGGCTGGGTGGGCTGCCGCCAAAGTAATAGCGCTCAAATGCAACCACCACCGCTTCGAGCGCGGCTCGCTCGTCGGGCTTATCGAGTTCGCGCAGATAGCAGCGATTGGTTTTACTGCGATGCAGATGAATCACGCCATGCGCGTCGAGGATCAGCAACCAACAGGCAAACAACCAAATCAGGGCCGCGCCCCATTCCTGGTCCCGCATCGCCTGGGCCAAAGCGCCTTCCGGGTCACCGGTATCGGTCACCGAAAAAGGCAGATCGCTCAACTCGGCTTTGATCCGAATCGCTGCCTGCGAACCAGCGATATCAACGGTGACCGGCGCCTTCGCCGAAACCAATAACCACACCACCATGCCAATCAGCACAGCAAAGATCAGCCCATAGAGCAGAATCGGCAGCAGCGTCATAGACCCAGCACCGCCCCCTTCATACTCCGCTTTGTCTTTCTCCTTCGGCTTCGCAATCTCAACACGACGCCAATCGTCTGCCTCGGCATCGTACCACAGCGGCTGCTGATCACGCAAGGCGGTGCGGGCCGGGTCTGCGGCTTGCTCGCTTGGCGTGATGACCGGCGGCACCACATCAGTTGCCTCGGCACCAGGCACCACAGCCAGCGCAATCAGGCACAACAGCACACACCAGATGCGGGTCATAGGCCACCCGTCCGGATACGCGCGCCAGCTCGACGCACTTCCAACTCAACCGCCCAACCCTCGCGTTTGGTTCGCAAATCGAGATACGCACAAAAACGCTGGGCCGTACACGCCATCACCACCGGCCAGATCAAAGCCAACACCCACAATGAAGCCGGATTCAACAGCTCGATATAGTCTACCTCGACACTCATCCCGATCTGCAACAGATTGACCATCTCGCGCGCGCCAAGCACCAACAAAATCAGCAACACAACACCGCCGATGCCGCTCAAGAGCGTGTGCATGATGTTTTCAGCGCGGTAGAAGTTGGCTAGATTATTGGCCCGCTTCATGGCCGCGGTACCTTTCATGCGTTCGAGCACCAGTACCTCAACCCACTGCACCGGCATAAACAACCACGTGACCAGCAAGGGCATGAGCAGCAAGCGCACCACGCTGACCGCAATCAAGGACAGCACCCGGCTCCCGGCTTGGCGTAGCGCCGCGCGCTTGGATGGATGATGGCTGAACATCGCCTGACCCAAATAGGCCGTGATCACCGCACTGAAAAACGGCGTCTCAATCGCCAATAGCGCGAGCAAGGGGTACCACGCACCACCCGATTCAGCCGGAATCTCATGCAGCAACCACCAGTTAACAGCGGCTAGCGGCGCCCCTGCCAACACAGTCAGAATCATGAGGTCACGAAGATGGCGACGTATCACGACCACCGTGAGGTCATAGACCTCAGACATGCTGCGTTCGCGCACCACAATCGACATCTCATCGAGATTCATGTGGACGCCTCCTCGGCCGCCAGAATCCGGCGCCCGCGATGGCCCAATACGATTAGGTAAAACACCAAGAACGCCGCACACAGTACACCAGCGCTCCGTTTGGCCCAGAGCGGCAAGGCACTCGGGCTCACGAAGCCTTCAATCGGGGCCGCCAAGCCGACAAATACCGCCGCAACCGCCATGATCCGGAAGCTCTGAAGGCCAGCCTCTTGAATTGACTCGCGCCACGGTCGCCCGCCTGTGGCCACCAGGCCCATACCAAGGCGCAGGCCAGCCGCGCCAGCCAGGGCGATACCCGTGAGTTCAAATGGGCCATGCGCTGCTACGAATTCAAAGAAATGTGCCTTCGGCTCAGGATCAGCCGTGCCCATGTAACCAAAAATAAGCCCCAGGTAGAGCGCGTTGTAGGCCAGGTAAACCACGCTGCCGATCCCCAGAAAAATGCCGCTCGCAAAACAAGTCAGCGCAATGCCAACATTATTAAAAATGTAAAACCCGCCCATCATGCTGCCACCGCCGAGATCACGGTCGTTGACCGGATCGGCGTACATGTCGAGCATGTCGGCAACCGCATCCTCGCCCACGAAATTAACCGCCACGTCGGGTTGATGATAAGCCAGCAGTGCCGCCGATACGCCGAGGCCGTAGAAGGTGAACAGGGCGATGCGCAAACCGGGATCGCCATACAGCATGCCAGGCACGCGCACCAAGGCGTGCTCAACCAGCGTTCGCACCGGCAACACCAAGCGCCGATAGAACGACAGATGCGCGCGCGCCACCAGGTCATGCAAATAGCTCACCTGCTGCTGCGGCAACTGGTAGGCGTCGGCGATCGCCAAGTCAGCACAAGCGCTGCGGTATTGATGCGACAGCTCCCAGGCCACTTCAGGCGCGGCGCTGGCCGAGGGCGAGGCGTCAACCAGGTTCTCCAGGCGCTTCCACGATTCAGCCCGGCTGCGCAGAATCGCCGCGGCCTTGGCCGCACCACGGTCATCCTTGCCCTGATAGCCGCGCAGGTAGATCGCGCACAGCAGTTCGTCGCTTCCCCAGCGCCCCGTGATCGCCAGCGCCTCCTGCAAGGGCCCCGACAGATGCGCCGCAATCTCGTTGCGCCGGCCCTGACTCAACACCCGCCGGCGCCCGATGAAGGCCGTGATCGCACGCATGGTCTTGGCATCGATGCGGTCGAGCACATCCGGTGGCAGCTCATTGGCGCGGCGTTCCAGCCGGCTGTCTTGAAAGCGTGGCAACTTGCGGACCGAGCGCCGTTCGTCGTAGATCACCAACGTGCCCGCAGCGAGATCACCAAGCCGTTGAAACCCCCGGAAGGCCACCATTGATCCGAGCCCGGTCAGAAACAGCGGGATGCCAAGCACAACCGCAACCGGCAAGGCATCGGCCACGCGCATGATATTACGGAGAAAACAGGCGCCAAGCCCTGCCGGCAAGCCATCAACCCCAATCACCCGTATGCCAAGGGCACGTTTGCCGGGGGTCGCCCCCTTGTAGAGCCACTCCAGCAGGCCGCCATAGCCCCAATCGAGTACGAACAAAAACACCAGCAACAGGCCAACGCCAATCTCACCGAAAATACTCAGCACAATGGCCACAACGAGGAGAATCGCGCCGCGAATCAGCCAATCGATGATGTAGGCCAAAGCCCGCGGCATTGGCCCAGCAACCCGAAACTGAAACGAGATGTGTTCCGGAGTCGCAAACGACCGCAGCGTGTCCAACTGATCCGGGGCAAGGCTCACGGGGGGATGATTGGGCTTCGCGGACGTAACTCAAGGATCGGTGCGCAAAGGGTAGGCGACCGCGCCCCCCAGCCTATGCTCGCGCCATGCCCGATCAGGCACCCGCAACCGACAATCAGCTCAAACTCGTTGGCTGGGCCTGGCTCAGCCACGGCGCCCTGCTGCTGATCGGAGCCGGCGGCCTGGTGCTGATGCAGGGCATGATGAACTACCTGGTGCGCGAACTGGGCTATGACCTGCCACGCCAGGCTCGTGCCGGCTTGCAGCACATGCAGGCCGTGATGGCCGACTTGGCCGCCTTCGCCCCCTACAGCGCGGCGCTCGGGGCCGTGGTGATTCCGGTCAGCATGGCCTTTCTCAAGCGCCGTGCTTGGGCCCGCACGGCGGTCATCGTGCTCAGTTGGCTGCACCTTGCCCTGATCCCGCTGGCGGCCTGGCATGCCTTCACCATGCCGCCGGTGTTGATGCAATTTGATCAAGCTGGACAGCCGATCCCGGGCTTTGGCCTCGCCAGCCACGTTATGCACGGCGTATCCCTTGCGATGATGGCGGCCCTGCTGCTGGTCATGACCTGGATGGTGCATCGGCCAAGCATGCGGGCCCAGTTTACCAGCGACTGAACCCCTCGCCGTTGCGAGGCCCTTCCGGGCTTGCGTGGAAGCACTTCCAAAATCAACTAGTCGACCCAAATCACCACCCGCCATCACTGGCATCAAGGATCGAATAGCATGGCCAAGAAGAAGCCCGTTCTCAACGTCGCCCTAGTCGGCTACTCCTTTATGGGCCGCGCCCACTCCAACGCCTGGAATCAGGCCGAGAAGTACTTCGACCTCCCCTACACCATCAACCGTCAGGTGATCATCGGGCGCAATCAGGCCGCCTGCCAAGACGCCGCCGACAACTGGGGCTGGGCCAACACCGCCAGCTCGCTCGAACAGGCGCTTGAGAAGTACGACATCGACGTAGTCGACATCACCGTACCCAACGTGGCCCACGCCGAGATCACCATGCAGGCCCTGAAGGCCGGCAAGCACGTGTTCTGCGAAAAGCCCCTCGGCATGAACAGCGCCGAGTGCAAAAAAGTGACCACCGCGGCCGAGAAGGCCGGCGTGCACGTAGGCGTGTGGCACAACTACCGCCGCGCCCCCGCAGCCGGCCTCGCCTACGAGCTGATCGCCGAAGGCCGCATCGGTGAGGTCCGCCAGATTCGCGCCGTGTACCTGCAAGATTGGCTGAGCGATTCCTCGGCCCCGGCCAGCGGTTGGCGCCTCAACAAGGCGATCTGTGGCTCCGGCTCGCACGGCGACCTTGGCGCCCACCTGATCGACACCTGCCGTTACCTAACCGGCCTCGAATTCGATGAAGTCAGCGGCATGACCAAAACCTTCACCGAGGTTCGACCCAATGAGAGCGGCAAGGGCAAGGTCAAGATCGACGTAGACGACGCCACCTGCTTCCTGGCCCGCATGTCCAACGGTGCGATTGCCACCTTCGAAGCCACCCGCACCGCGCCCGGTCACAAAAACTACAATGTGATCGAGATCAACGGCACCAAGGGTTCTATCATCTGGAACTTCGAGCGGATGAACGAACTGCAGTTCTTCACCTTCGATGACATTCCGCACGCCCAGGGTTTCCGCACTATCATGTGCATGGATGGCGGCAACCACCCCTACGCCGGCCAATACTGGCCCGACGGCCACATCATCGGCTACGAGCACACCTTCATCAACACCCTGGCCGACTTCCTGGTCGACATGAAGAAGCGCAAGGCCTTGTCGCCGAGCTTCCACGACGGCTGGGCCAACCAAGAAGTGCTCGACGCCGTGCTCAAGAGCGCCGACTCCCGCAAGTGGGTCAGCGTCAAGCGCGTGATGGCGCCCCGCAAGCTCAAGGCGAGCAAGCGCAAGGCCAAGGCCGCCAGCACCATCGCCTAACGCGCGCCGCACCAAGCAAACATTCAAACATCAATCGTTAAAGGATTATCATATGATCAAGGGACCCGCCATTTTCCTCGCCCAGTTCATGGGTGACGAAGCCCCGTTCAATTCACTCGATTCGATCTGCAAATGGGCCGCCGGCCTCGGTTACAAGGGCGTTCAGTTGCCCGGCTGGGATGCGCGCTGCATCGACCTCAACAAAGCCGCCGAATCCAAGAGCTACTGCGAAGACGTAGCCGCCGTGGTCGCCAAGCACGGCCTCGAGATCACCGAAATCGCAACCCACCTGCAGGGTCAGTTAGTGGCCGTGCACCCGGCCTACAACGAGATGTTCGACGCCTTCGCGCCGGAAGCCGTGCAAGGCAATCCTGACGCGCGCACCGAATGGGCCGTGCAACAGGTCAAGAACGCCGCCACCGCCTCCAAGCACCTCGGCCTGAGCGCCGTGCCCAGTTTTACCGGCGCGCTGATGTGGCACACCGTGTACCCCTGGCCGCAACGCCCAGCCGGCCTAGTGGAAGGCGGCTTCAAGGAGCTCGCGCGTCGCTGGACGCCGATCCTCAATCACTTCGACAGCTGCGGCGTTGACGTGGCCTGGGAAGTGCACCCCGGCGAAGACGTCCACGACGGCGCCACCTTCGAGATGATGCTCGACGCCTGCAACAACCACGCGCGCGCCTGCCTGCTGTACGATCCCTCGCACTTCGTGCTGCAGCAGCTCGATTACCTGCACTACATCGATCTCTACCACGACCGCATCAAGGCCTTCCACGTCAAGGATGCCGAGTTCCGTCCCAACGGCCGCACCGGTGTCTACGGCGGCTACCAAGGCTGGCAGGATCGCGCCGGTCGCTTCCGCAGCCTCGGCGACGGCCAAGTTGACTTCGCCGCGATCTTCTCGCTGCTAACCAAGTACGGCTTCGACAGCTGGGCCGTGCTCGAATGGGAGTGCTGCTTCAAGGATGCCACGCAAGGTGCGGCCGAAGGCGCGCCATTCATCGCCAAGCACATCATCACCCCGCCCGCCAAAGCCTTCGACGACTTTGCCGGCTCCGGCGTTGATGAGGCGCAGATCAAGCGCACCCTCGGGATCTGAGGGCTCTAAGGGATCTGCGGCTCCCGTTTACAGGAGAAACAGAGGAACAGAGATTAACAGAGGAGAGCGGGGTGGTGCTTGTGCCGCTTCGCCCACCTCGCCAAAACAAACAGCCGCCTCTTTCGAGGCGGCTGTTTGCGTCTGAGAGTAGAATCGCCATGCTGGAACCATGGGCTTCTTACGGCTGGCGACTCTCGCACTTCTCTGCTGTTGGCTTCAAGCTGTTGACACTGAGCTAGACCCCTGGACAGCATTGCCTGAGCACATGCGCCCGAGGCTCGACGGCGAGGCAGATCCGAACGGCAATTGGGTCAAGCTCCGCCCCTTTCTGAAGGACAGCAAGCTCGGGAGAATGAGGACGCCGCCTGAACTCAAGCAGTTCGAACTCTATTCCCTTAAGTACCCGCACGTCAATGAAGGTCAGGCCATCGATCGGCTCATCGATAGCGCGCCAGACATATTCGATATGGCACTGGCCTTTGATCTCAGGCTGGACTTCGGAGCTCCACCTATCCTCACTTGGCACGACGATGCAGCTATCTTATACGCACTTCGCAACGTAAATCGGCTCCAAGTCGTCGCGAACAAGCATGCCAGACTGACTCAGGATTGGTCACTAGCGCTTCGCGTCGCTGCTGCCCGCCAGGCATTGGCCGTCGGTATGTACGGTGAGAGCATTCACTACCTCGCCCTAAGTGCATTGCGTGATTATACGACGAACACGTTCAAAGATGCCCTGGCAACTGTCCGCACACGGGCTTGTCCGATGCAGGTGGCATTTAAGACCCTGCGTCACCTCATCGCCATTGACGCAGCAATGGATCAATTTGACTTTTCGCGCGCCATGGGCGCTGGGATCTGCCGCGAAACCTGGGATCATTGGCTTGTCCAAGTGCCGGCGGCTGAAGCGGCGATGGACCATCCGCTGATCATGGTTCTCGACAGCGATGACCCTGTCGACCAACTCCACCTTCTATGCCTTCAGGAAGTAGATAAAAATCCGGCAAGTCTCAACCGGCAAGCAACGCTCAGAATGCTCATCGCCAATTCCGCGGCAATCGCAGAATGGTTTGATCTGCCCGTCCCTGAAATCAGCCAGCGCATCCACAGGGACAAGGAAACCACCCGCCAGGCAACAGATCCCGCAGTATTCCGCATTTACAGTTTGCTCCATGAGACTGGCCCCGACGAAATACATGCGGCATCGCAGGATGACCTCGCCGCCACATTTCGCTCGACCCTCAGATCAACTCCTAACAGCTACGGCAAGGTGTTGTATCTCGCATGGCGGACCGATGGGCAGAGTGCCGTTCTTTGGGCCAACCATTTCACGGTGCAAGCCGCCCTCCGTATGGCCTGTGTCGAGATCGCTCTGAGAATCACCGCAACCCGTCTCGGTCGATGGCCCGAGTCTCTGGATGACATCGACGTGCCCACGATGCCCGAGGGGTTTTCACTCTCAGACCCCACCCGCGTGGACGCACGCATCGGCTACGACCCTGAGCGCATGATCCTCTGGTGCCACGAACCAGAGAAGGACCCAACGGACAAGATGGAGTGGGTCTACTGGAACGGTGGGTTGATCCTTGACCTAGGCCCGCGCACGCAGTTTGCCCTGCCACAGCCATGATAGAGATCGTATCGATCACGCGCGCTCGTTGCGGCGCCACTGACTCGGCGACTGGCCCATTACGTGGCGGAAGCGGCGAGAAAAATGTAATGGGTCGGTGAAGCCGACGGTCTGGGCCACGCTACGTACCGAGAGCTCGTGGTCGAGCAGGAGACGGCATGCTTCAGCGCAGCGTCGGCGTTCAAGCCATGGGCCGGGTGCGCAGCCGTGACGCTGGCGCCACAAACGGCGTAGATGCGCCGTTGAGAGCCCAACCTTGTCTGCAATCGCATCCAAGCTCGGCACAGCGCTCAGGTCGGCTGTCAGCATGGCCTCCCCAAGCGCTACTGGGTCATCGCCGCGATGACTGTCGCGCAAACTCAGCAACAGACATTCAACCGCGCGATCAAAACGGTCGATGGCACGACGCGGATCGGCCTCAAGTAAAGCTGCCACTAAGCGCCAAGCCTGCTGAAGACTCGGTGTCCACGTCAGCGGCCACAGCGGGCGGCGGCTATCGTACCCAATCAGATCAGCGATCCGCTCGCGATGACTGCGATCAAACCGCAGCGCCAATTCTTCCCATTGTGGCTCCGGCCCGTAATCCACCACTTGGTCACACCACTGGGTCAGCACGCAAGGCGCGCGCACCGTGCAGTCTTCACCCTCGAAGCGATACCGACCGCGCCCAGCCACCACCAGCGACAGGTTGCATGTTTGGTAGGTATGCTGGATGCGCTGCCGTTTGCGTGGATAGTAATAGACATGCCATACCGGAACCGCGCCGTGATTGCGTCGCATTTCGGCAGCCAAATGCATGCTCGTTTCATCCATGTCTTTGCCCAGAATATCCTGCTGAAGGCGACACGCGAAGCATTACCATGCACGGATACGCTATGCCGAGGGAGATCGGCGGGAGGCCACCATGCGCTGGACCACATCCACTGAAGACCGTTCCTGGTTCACCACGACGCCGGCTGCCGGCGCCGCTGACGTCAACCTTGAGCTCGCCGCGCCACAGCGCGACTGGCAAGGCTTTGGGTGCTGCTTCAATGAACTCGGCACGGTGGCCCTCAATCACCTCAGTGAAGCCAAACAGGCAGAACTGCGGCAACGGCTGTTCGGCGCCGGTGAGGGCGACAACCAGCTGACGCGCTGCCGCATGCCGATCGGCGCCAACGACTACGCCACCTCGTGGTACAGCCACGCCGACCAAGCTGGCGACCATGCACTCAACTCCTTCACCACCGAACGCGATGCCGAAACCCTGTTTCCGCAGGTGCGTGCCGCGATGGCGATCAACCCAGCCTTATCGCTGTTTGTGTCGCCGTGGAGCCCACCTGCTTGGCTCAAGTTCCCGCAGGCCCACAACCACGGCCGTCTGATTTGGGATAGCGAGCACCGCAGCACCTACGCCCGCTATCTGCTCAAGGCTGTGGCCGCCTACCGAGCCGCCGGCCTCCCGGTTGACGCCCTGCACGTGCAGAACGAGCCCGATTCGGATCAGAAATTTCCGAGCTGCTGTTGGACCGGCGCCACCTTGCGCGACTTCATCCGTGATGACCTGGGCCCGCTGGTCGAGCGCGAATGCCCGGACCTCGCGCTGTGGCTCGGCACCATTGAACGCGGTGATCACAATGCCTGGGTTATCCCAACCCTGGTCGACCCGGAAGCGCGGCGCTACTGCGCTGGCGTTGGCTTTCAGTGGGCCGGCAAGGCTGCGATTCCCGGCGTGCACGCCAGCTTCCCCGACCTGCCGCTGGCACAAACCGAGCACGAATGCGGCAACGGCACCAATACCTGGGACTACGCCCACTACGGCTTCGACCTCGCCTGCCACTACCTGCGCAACGGCGTCACCAGCTACTGCTGGTGGAATCCCTGGCTCGAACCCGGCGGCAACAGCACCTGGGGTTGGCACCAGAACAGCCTCTACACCATCGACACCGCGGGCACGGTCACCGAAAACCCCGACGGGGTCATGTTCCGCCACCTGTGCGCCGCCGGGCGCCCCGGCAGTAAGGTGCTGGCCACCAGCGGCAGCTGGAGCGCCAACGCCAGGGCCTGGAGCAACAGCGACGGCAGCACCGGCCTGGCCCTGCACAACCCGATAGACCAGGACCTGCGCATCAGCATCGCGCACGCTGGAACCACCATCAGCGGCGAACTCCCAGCGCACAGCTTCCACACCGTGGTACTTGATTAACCGCTCCTGAGTCGTCCTACAGGTCCTGGGTCCTGGAACGCCTGCAAGCGGGCTTAGGCGCGGGGCTCGCCGCCCCGGTACCCGGCCCAAATAACCGTGCGCCGCAATCAGCGCTGCGCGGCTGCCCCTACGACCCAAGCGCCGCCAGGCGCGTACCAGGACCCAGGACCCGCACCGCCAAGCCGCGTACCAGGACCCAGGACCCATCCCCGCGATTCAATTGCGAGACCTCGCACAGCGCTAGGCTAACTACCATGCGTTTGGTCTCCCTCGCCCTGATCCTGTGTTTCACCAGCGTGCTCGCTGCCGCAGAAACCTGGGTCCGCGAGCCCTTCGTGGTTATCGAGGGCCAAACAGTGCGGGCCTTGGTGCCGAAACGTGCGGCGTCGGCAATTGAGCCCTATGTCCGCCGAGCCGATCAACTCTACCCGCTTCTCGCCAAGGATGCTGACTACGAGATCAAAGGCCCCCTCTGGCTGTGGATCGGGCGCGACAGCGACCAGCACAATGGCTTTTCAACAGTGGTGCCTTTCCCCATCGTACAGATCGAACTGTCGAAGGCGCGACCGGAGCAACGCATCTTTGCCGGCGGCGACGACTTTGAACGCACGCTGATTCATGAACTGACCCACCATATCGCCAACGATCGCAACCGCGGCTTCCGGCGTGGCCTTGAGTATATTTTTGGTCGCGTACTGCCCAACGACCCCCTGAGCATGTTGATTGCCTACCTCAGCCTGCCGCCGCACATCTTTCAGCCGCGGTTCTGGCACGAAGGCACCTCGGTTTGGAGTGAAACCACCTACGCACCGAAAGACACGGTGTGGGCCGGACGCGGACGCGACTCGCTGACCCACATGATCTGGCGTATGGATGCCGCCGACGAAGCCATCCCCGAGGTCGGCGACTGGAAGATCAGCTATCGCAAGTGGCCCTACGGTGGTCAGGCCTACGTCTACGGTACCGCATATCTGCGCTACCTCTCCGGCGCCTATGCCATCGACATCTGGCAATTGCTCGAGCATCAAAGCCGCAAGTGGCCCTTCGTGTTCACCAATGGCAGCACCAATCTGTACGGCAAGTCGCACGAAATATTGCTGCAAGAAGCACGCGCCGCCTTGCTCACCGAGCAACAGGCCCAACTTGAACGCTTGCGGCAACAGCCGCTTACCGAGCTCACACGCCTCACCCCTGAAGACGCCTTCGCCGGCGCCCCGGTCTGGAACAGCGACGGCTCCATCACCCTCGCACTCAATCGGTCCCACCATCAAGCGCGCATCTATACCGTCGATGCAAGCGGCGCGCTTGATAAGCACTGGGCGCCCGGACATTTCGACCCCGCGCTGCGCAGCCGCGATGGCTATGTCGTCTACAACAGCTACGACTACCGCATCCGGGCCAGCACCATGCTAACCAGCCCCGATGGCAGCCGACGCGAATTGAAAACCCAAGGCCTCCAGCCCGACCTCGTTGTCGAGGGCAACCAGATTACCATCGCCACCGTGGCCCTCAACGACAGCCTGCAGCAAAGGCTGCGCATCGAGCGCTTCATCAATGGGGATTCGGCCGGCCTGCTTACCACGCCGCCGCAACAAGGCGACGCCTCCTGGAGCCCGACCTGGCGCCCGGGCAGCGACGACCTGCTGTGGGTGGAAACCGATCCTAGCGGATCGCGCCTAATACTGGGCCAGGGCGAGCAACGGCGCGAATTTCTCCACCTCGCCGGTCGCATCATGCATCCGGTTTGGGACCAGGCGGGCACCGAGATCTACTTCGCGGCCGATCACACCGGCGTGGCCAACGGCTATCGTCTCAGTCTCAGCGGTAACCAAGTCGCCCTGAAACAAATCACCCACGTGATCGGCGGCGTGATTGCCGTGGTGCAGAGCCAAGATGGCAGCGAACTCGCTTTGAACAACCACGACC
>JAQIBG010000012.1 GCA_027859175.1 Planctomycetota bacterium
CCCGATGGCGTTCAAAACGCGATGGCGCGACTTATCGATTGCCGACTGAGGCCGAATGGGAATTCGCTTGCCGCGCAGGGACTGATACGAGGTGGTGGTGGGGTGATCGCGAGCTTTCCGGGTCCTTTTCCCATCGCTATCAAGATCCGGACTATCGATCGTATAATAATGGCGTATCTCCTGCCGGTACCCTACCTGCCAATTCATGGGGGCTGTATGATGTGTACGGCAATGCTGGCGAATGGTGTGAAGATTGGATGGAATATGATTATTATGAGCGCAGTCCTGTTAGCGACCCGATTGGGTTGTCTCAAATTCGATCGAATGGTGGACGGGTTTGGCGAGGCGGGTGGCTAGGTTCAATTCCGGAGTCCATAGATGGCTTTTTCCGACAGGGCGTCCCGCCTCGCGAGCCGTCGGGTGGCATCCGTTTGGTGCTCCCAGTTCGTGCAGGATTCCGTCTGCCAGCATCCGCGCGTCAGCCGGTCCCGGATCCCCCGCCGCCCTCGTCGCCGCCGTCGTCAACACCGCTTGAGTCCTTGGTGGTGCCCCTTGGTGATGAGGTGGCGATGGAGTTTCTGAAGCTTGAGCCTGGCCGTTTTGTTATGGGGAGCCCGGCTGATGAGCTTGGTCGTGGCTATTGGGAGGGGCCGCAGACGGAGGTGGTTATTACCAAGCCCTATTATTTGGCCCGCTATGAGTTGACCAACGCTCAGTGGGCCGCGATGCGTGGCGAAGCCTTGCCTGAGGGGGCGGTTGCCGATGAGCCATTGCGGGGGGTGTCTTGGTTGACGATGTACGACTTCTTAGAGAGTTGGAGCGCGCGTGAGCGCGCTGCAGGCCGGCTTGCTGAGGGTGCGGAATATCGCCTGCCCTATGAGTACGAGTGGGAGTATGCCTATCGTGCCGGGAGTGCGACGCGCTTTCCACACGGCGAGGCGATCGAGGAGCTGAGTTGGTACGCGGTGTATGAGCATCTATCGGGGCCGTTGCCAGTGGGCTCGCGGCGGCCGAACGCATGGGGTTTTTATGACATGGGGGGCAATGTGTGGGATTTGTGCAAGAACCCGAAAATCGACTATCCAGGTGGCACCATTGAGGGCTCTCAGCTGCCTCGAGTTGGGTTTGGCATCTTTAGAATTGGCCGTGGTGGCGGATACAACTTCGGTTGGATTGCCTCCCGGTCAGCGATGCGGCAATTCTTCACCGCTCGCGAGGGCTTCCCCTGGGTCGGTTTTCGTTTGGTTCGAACGCTGCCAGATGCGGTCCAGCCTTGACGATTGGCTCGTCTGTTGCTGAGCAAAAGAGGCGTGATCTTGTTGACGCCGAACTGGCTCTCAGCTCTCAGCCTCTCCTCGGGTGCCCCTGATCTGGTTCACTTGGTGCGGCCGTGGCTGTTACGAGTATCGCAGGACTCCGATTTTTCCGTTCGGCTACGACCCTTGGGCATTCAGGCGACGGTCGTTGTAGCACCTTGGCGTGACTTCCGCTTCAATGGAGCAATGGATCTGTCAGGCTGTGGTCTGTCCTCGGCAGTCTTTGAGGCTGGATGTTGGATAGGGTTGATCAAACGCGGTCACATCGATCCGGACGGTGCTCGGGCACCCAGCGCTCCGCCAGCCGGATCTCGCCGATGCCAACAGTAGGAAGCTCCAAGACGGTAGCGCAGCGACGGTCCAAGATGGTGAGGCTTCTGGGGAGGCTAGTGGCGAGGCCCTGCGCTGGCCAGAGTCTCCTTTGCAGGCCGAGCTCCGTGGCGTGCGCTTTGGTGGCAACCGGCCCCTGGTTTTTTATAGCCCCTACGACAAGCCGGGCCTGTCCTTCCGCTTTGCCCAGCGCGTGCCAGACCAACCAGTTCTGAATCCCGGGCCCAAGGAACCGCAGGTCAAGAAGGGCCCGCTGGTCCCCATGCTGGGCCGGGTTGGTGTCCACCTCGATGGCTATGCGAATACCGCCGAGGGCTCCTTGACGCCCATGCGTGGCGTTCACGCCGCAGGGGGAACGCTCTATCAAGATCTGTGGCACGTCGTGTTATTTGGCTGTAAGCGTTCGGTGACCGCTATTTGCCAGCCCCGCCGCTTCGCCGCAGTCTACTGGCATGAACTCCAGCGCAAACCATCCCGATACGAATCCCCGACCGATAACCGATAGCCCGAGCAAACCAAGGCGACACAGCACAGCCGCCCAG
>JAQIBG010000093.1 GCA_027859175.1 Planctomycetota bacterium
GTGTAGCCGTGCTTATCGGCGGTCTTAACCTCAACAACCTCGTTGGGGTCAATCTGAACGACGGTAACGGGAATTGCCGCATCACCTTCGAACACGCGGGTCATGCCCACTTTGGTTCCGTACACTGTGACAGCCATCTCTCGATACCCCCTCAGCGAACGATCTGCTTGATCTTGATGTCAACGCCAGCGGGAACGTCCACGCGGCTGAAGACTTCATTGGTTTTGGCGGTCGGATCGAGGATCTCGATCATACGCTTATGCGTGCGGATCTCGAACTGCTCGCGGCTCTTCTTGTCCACGTGCGGCGAGCGCAGCACAGTAAAGCGCTCAATGCGGGTGGGTAAAGGCACAGGGCCTGCCACCTTGGCTCCGGTCCGCTTGGCGGTGTCGACGATATCTTGGACAGCTTTGTCCAAGATACGGTGGTCGTACGCCTCCAGGCGAATTTTGATCTTCTCGTTCACCTATACATCTCCCCCTGCAACCAGAAGTTGGCGCAGGCAGCTCGTTGTGAGCTCGTCGTGACCCGAACTGGCATCGACACTCGGGGCTTCTGTTCCCCACCAGGCGCTCATCCCTTGCCACGGGCTGGTCCCTGGTGGGGTAAGGACTTGCGTCCCTACCCGAGTGCCATCCGCGTCCAGCGGATGGGTGCTACTACTGGGGGGTCGGGCCCAGTGGCGGCGCCTGGAGAGGTCGAGCAAGCCCGACATACACAGGAGGGCGGGAATGTATAAGCAGACTGCCGGTCGCAAGAACTATCTGGACTGAGCCCCATCCTAGGCGCACCCGAGAATGATCTGCCCGGTTGACTCAGTGGTAAATCGCCGAGTTATAGACACTTGCGAGATCAGGTCAGTGCCGCGGTGTCCGTCACACTCTCGCCAGCGACAATTTCAGGGCATGAAAAATGCTGCTGCGTACGCTATAATGGCAGCGGTCGCACCTCTATGTGGCCCCCGAGTTAAACAGTTTCGTGCCGTTATTACGGCGGGGACAGAGCCATGACGGGCGAGTCCGGCGGCACCAGCCGCATCCATGTAGTCCAATACAGCAGCCTCGATGAGACCGTGTACGTCCAGTGGGACGATCATGAATCGCGGATCATGGCAGCCGTGCCCAAAGACGACGTCCTCGACCACGACCCCAGCCCCCTGTGCAATCGCCTGCGCGACCTCGGCGCCGACATCGACAATCAGACCGAAGCCGACACAGCGGCGGAAATCCGCGATGAGTGCACTCGTCGATTCCCTAGTATAAAATAGAGCAAGGTGGCTCCTTGAGAGCCCAGGCCGTCCACCCTGAAGCCAACTGCTCCTATTGCTCTGGCTCCGACAGCAACGCATCACTGGCATCGAAGGCCTTATCCAGAGCGGCCGCTGGCAGACCAGCTATGCCTGGCAAATCTTTGAGATACTTGCGCACCGCCGGCTTGGTCAGGGCAAAGGTCTCACGAATACCAGCGATCAGGCACTGCAAGTAGAGCTTACCGGGCCGCTCGGGGCTCTGCTCGGCGAGTGGGCGCGGCGCGGTGCAGGTAATCACCGGCACGCCAGCGTCTTCGCCGAGACACACCACCCGCCCATACCAACCCGGGCTGCAGTCGGCCATGCCCTCACTGCACACCGTGTCGAGCGTCGCCGCGTCGAACACGGCCTCCTCGTCGCCGTTCTCCTGACGCAAGACATCCTCGAACTGCTCGCGCGTGATCAGCCAGCGCCGCGTCAAGGTCGTCTCCGATGCATCGCCCTCGTGGTCTAGAAAGGCAACACCTGCCCCCTGCCACTGCGCCGAGCGCTGGGCAAAGTAAACCGGCAGATGGCAGAAGCCCGCGCGCTCATCTAAGGGTGGCGACTGATCGCGCGCACCCGGCTGCTTGCGACTGCCACCCGGCGGCTTGCCCCCGAGAATGTAACAGGCGAAGCGCGCCTCGAGTAAGTTGGAACCATACGCGGCGTACCACACCAGGTCCTCACCATGAGCCTCATCAGGGGCCGTGTCGTCGCTCATTGATCCTCCGCTGCCGGGCATGCACCCCAGGCGCATGCGGTCTTGCCGGCTAGACGCCGGCGCTCAAGGGCCGTGTTGGTGGGCGTTCTGTTCCTGGTTCCCGGTTCCTGGTTCCTGGTTCCTGGTGCGCGCCGCGCGCGTTGGATGCCGGCATCCAGCGCTAGCGGAATTCGCCAGTATTCCGGGCTGGCTTCAGTGGCGCACTGCTCCTGACCACGACGCGCCAAAGGCGCGCACTAGGAACCAGGAACCAGGAACCAGGAACCTCCCAGACGACGAGCGCCCTCGTCACTGCGCAGCATCGGACACGCAACACGCACAGCCCTCGTTGAAGATACCGTTGCAAATGTTTCAGCCATCCAACTAGTTGCTCGGGCACGCAACGTTTGAATCGACGATAATGTTCGTTTTTGGCCGAAATTTACGGAACTATGTTGGCCTATACATCGCTTTGACCTATTGATGGCAAAGCCCCGTGCGTCATGATGGAGGTAAGCGACCGCAAGACTCAAATCGACTCAGCCAAACGATGAATGTCGTACTGCTGGGTGAAGGACCGCATCATGAACGACCCGCTCTTTACTGTTGATTGGGAAGCCGACGAACACATCAGCTACCTCGACGAAGTCCGCGAGCACATGCTCGAATTCACGCGCGAGCGGGAACTCGAGCAACTGCCGCCGGCGGCGGGCCAGTAAACACAGCCCTCAAGCACCCGCGTCAGGCCGCTCCGGCCAAGCATGCTTGGGATAGCGTCCGCGCAGATCCTTGCGCACCTGCGGATAGGTGTTGGCCCAAAAACTCGCCAAATCATCGGTGATCTGCGCCGGACGACCGTTCGGCGCCAACAGATGAATCAACACTGCCACCTGCCCGTCGGCGAGGCGCGGGGTGGCGCCCAGACCAAAGAAATCCTGAATTCGCGACGCCAAGGTTGGCCGGTCGGCGGCATAATCGATGCGCGCGCGACGACCTGATGGCAGCACAATCGCCTCAGGCGCGTGTTCAGCCACCGCCTGAATTTGCTGATGACTCAGCCGACCCTGCAGCAGCCCCAGTAAATCCGCCTTGAGCAGCGCCGCCTTGGTTACGCAGGCCTGCCCGGCATCCGCCAACACCTGGGTCGGGTCGACAGCCGGCAGACCCAACTCTGGCAGCGCTGTCTGTACAAAACGATAGCGACACAGCCACGGTCCGCAGCGCGCATCGGCCAATACCAAGGCCTCCGCGGTCGGCGCCAGGGCCTCCAACAGGCAGGCATTCGCCGCCGCCATATCGGCCGGCTGCGATTCGGCAAAAAACAGGTCTAAATCGCGATAACGCCGCACCACCGTGGCCACCACGCGGTCGCGCTGTGGATGGTAGCTCAATTGCTCACAAGTTTCGATGCCGCCCGGCACCACCGCATCGAGGAGCTCTTCAGTAATTTCCGCGCCCTGCTGCAAGAGCAGGAGCGAAGCCCCACTGCGACGCAATCCTTGCACCGCCGTGGCCACCAAGAGCTGCGCGCGGGGCTGGCCCTTACGCGCGTACAGCGCGCTGGACGCCTCAATCATCACACCACGACCGCCAACCAAGCGCGCGGTATTGGCATCGGGCGCACTGCGCCGCGCGATGCGATCGGGGAAGCCTGCAAGCAACAAGCGGGGCACCAACTCCTCGGCCCGATCGCGGCCGTCGCCCTCGGCGATGTCAGCAATCGCACGGCGCAACTGCGCGATAGCACGATCAACTTCACGCGCGGCGCCCGGATCAATCCCACGCCCGCGCAGGCCCGGACGGAATCCGCCGTGGCGCGCGTCATCAAGCCGCTCGCGGCGATCATGCACATCGGCCGAGGCCTGCTCGGCCGGGCCAGCATCACGCAGGCGCAGATCGCGCTCCGACACCAAGGCCGCCACCTCGGCGCCCAGCTCCATGGCCTGGCAACTCGCCGCCTCGAGCAGCAGGCGCCCCAAGCGCGGGTGCACCGGCATCCGCGCCACCAAACGCCCTGCACCGCTCAAACCACCTGGCCCCACCAAGCCAAGCAACCCCAGCAAGTCATCAGCTGCCGCTAGGCGCTCGGGCTCCGGAGCTTCAAACCAGGGAAAGCCCGCCACATCAGCGCCGTGGAGCTCCTTGAGCACCAAGGTCACCGGAGCCAAGTCGCAGCGCCGCAGCTCGGGCACCGTGGCTGTGGTTAAACGGATGTCTTCCAACTTCGACCATAGCCGGAAACAGCGCCCGGGCCCAGTTCGCCCCGCGCGGCCAGCTCGCTGCTCGGCCGAAAAGCGGCTGATCCGTTCCAGATGCAACTCATCAAAGCCAGTATCCGGATTCATGCGGCTGATCCGCGCCCAGCCGCTGTCCACCACGGTATGCACGCCAGGCACGGTCAGGCTGGTCTCGGCCACATTGGTTGCCAACACCACCTTGCGCCCCTCGCAGGGCCCCAGCGCGCGCTCTTGCTCAGCCGGTGGCAAGGCCCCATGCAGGGGCAGCACGGTAACGCCCGCATGCCCCGCCAGCACACCAGCACAGGCCTGAATCTCGCCCTTCCCGGGCAAAAACGCTAGAATATCGCCATCGCCACTGCCCAAGGCCTCATCGATCACCCGCGCACAATGCTCGGCGATGCGCTCGCGCCCCTTGCCAGCGCGAAACCCGGTAGTCACCGGATACGGCGCGCCCGACACCGCCACAATCGGTGCGTCGCCAAGAAAGCTGGCCACCGGTTCCGCCACCATGGTTGCCGACATCACCACCAGCTGGAGATCGGGCCGCACCGTGCGCCGCAGCTCGCGCAACCAAGCCAAGGCCAAATCGGCATGCACCGAACGCTCATGGAACTCATCGAGAATCACCAGGCCAACCCCTTCGAGATAGGGGTCGTGCTGCATCTGCCGGGTCAGGGTCCCTTCGGTCTGCACCCACAAGCGGGTGTCGGCCCCGCCCTGGCGTTCGAAGCGAATCCGATAGCCGACCTCACGCCCCAACTCCCAGCCCTGCTCATCGGCAATGCGCCGCGCCAGCGTCACCGCCGCCACGCGCCGCGGCTGGAGCAAGATGGCGCTGCCCGAACACTGAGCCAGCAAGGCCGGCGGCACCCGGGTTGACTTGCCAGCCCCGGGCGGCGCGGTCAGCACACACGAACCGTGGGCCGCTACGGCGGCCACAATTCCCGGAACATCAGCGTCGATCGGCAGAGCCTGCATGGGGCAGGATCGTGTACCCGGCACGGGGCGCACAAGCCCAGGCGCTTCCACTTCAATACCCCGCACGTCAGGTGGATGATCGGAAGATCAATTGACGCAAACGCTTATATCGTTTCATTTGCGTCAGGGTGCCCAGAGCGCGCATCCGCCCGCTCAACACAGATCCGATATGCCACTCCATTATGCAGATATTGTCTATCAACCGGTTGATTTGAGAGGATTACCGGTTAGTCTATGCAGCTATGTTGGCCCCCGTTACTGAAACAACTACGCGCAGCGCTCGTATACGACTCCGCACAGCGGTCCCCCACCGCGCACCAATCGGCACCGTTGCCCTGATCACCCGCCCGAATGCACGCGACCTCACCGGTGGCCTCAACGAGGCCCTTCATCGCCGCCTGATGGAGCAAGACCTGGCCCTGCAGCTCCACAGCATCGACAATACCACCCTCGACCGCCAATTTGGCTGGGCCGATTGGCGCCGTGCCTGGAACCTCGAAGGCGCATTAGTGTACCGCCAGGAGCGGATCCCCGATGAGTGGATCCAAGCCGCTCAAGCCGCCAACACCCCAGCCATCTGGTGCAATCACCAAGCCCATACCGACTCGGTGTTCTACGACGAGAATACCGCCGCGGTTGAAGCCACCCGGCTCCTGGTGGAACTCGGCCACCGTCACATCGCCTTTGCCTCCACCCATGACGAAAGCCAGTTCAGCAACGGCCACTATGCTTGGCGCGAACGCCTGCTCGGCTTCCGCCATGTGATCAACGAATCCGGCTGTCGCGGTTCGGTGGGTCTGCAAACCACGCCCGATGACCCACGCCTGATCCAGATGCTTAAGGGCGCCGAGCGCGCCACTGCTTTCATCACGCCCCATCGCGACGATGCCCTGGCCATCGCCTATGCCGCAGCCCGGCTTGGCCTCAGCATTCCGCGCGACCTCTCGCTGGTGACCTTCGACCACGACAACGTCGGCTTTCCCGGCTTGTCCGTTACCACCATGCGCATCCCACTCGACTACATGGGCGCGAGTGCGGTTGACCTGCTGCTGCGCCGCATCGCCCTCGGGCAGGCCGTGCCATCGGTGGCCCTCGGCTATGACGACCCCACTGGGAGCAGCGTCGCGCCGCCCCCGCAGTAAGCCGCGCCTGAGCCCAAGCCCGGTCTTGCCACTGGCTCCGATGCCCCACCCTGTGCGGCCCAAGCGAGAGCCAGTATGTTGCATTCCACCGATGACCTCCGCATCGAGGGCCTAGGCCCCCTGATCCCTCCTGCCATTTTGATGGAGGAGATCCCGTGCTCTGAAGCCGCCTCCACCACGGTGTTCGAAGGCCGCGCCATGGCCGAACGCTGCGTGCGCGGCGAAGACGACCGCCTGCTGGTGGTGGTGGGTCCGTGCTCGATCCACGACGTAGACGCCGCCAAGGAATACGCCAACCGCCTCAAGGCCCAGGCCGAGCGCTTCAGCGACGACCTGGCGATCATGATGCGCGTCTACTTCGAGAAGCCCCGCACTACGGTTGGCTGGAAGGGTCTCATCAACGATCCCGACCTCAACGACAGCTTCCACATCAACAAGGGTCTACGCAAAGCGCGCACCCTACTGGTTGACTTGGCCGAGATGGGCATTTCAAGCGGTTGCGAATTTCTCGACACGATCTCGCCGCAGTTCATGGCCGACGTCGTCAGCTGGGGCGCCATCGGCGCGCGTACTACCGAAAGCCAGATCCACCGTGAACTGGCCTCAGGCCTGTCGATGCCGGTTGGCTTCAAGAATGGCACCCGCGGCAGCGTGCAGCTCGCGCTCGATGCGATCGAAGCCGCCCGCAACCCGCACCACTTCTTGTCGGTCACCAAGCAAGGGCTCGCCGCGATCGTCAACACCAAGGGCAATGACACCTGCCACCTGATCCTGCGTGGCGGCTCCGACGGCCCCAATTACCACCTCGAGTCGGTTGAAGAAGCCAGCGCCCAGCTCGAAACCAAGGGCCTGTGCCATCGCGTCATGGTTGACTGCAGTCACGGCAACTCAAAGAAAGACCCGGCGCGCCAGCCGCTGGTGGCCCACGATGTTGGCGAGCAAATCGCCAATGGCTCGCAGTTGATCTTCGGCGTCATGATCGAAAGCCATCTGGTTGCCGGCCGCCAAGACTGCGTTGACCCCAACGAGCTAACCTACGGCCAAAGCATCACCGACGGCTGTCTCGGCTGGGACGACACCGTCACCGTATTTGAAGACCTAGCCCGCAGCATCCAAAAGCGACGCGGGTAGGGCCTTCGGCGGTTCCTGGTTCCTAGTTCCTGGTTCCTGGTGCGCGCCTGCGGCGCGTCGTGGGCGTGGTCACTGGTTTCGACCAGGATCCTTGTGGGCCCAAGGTTGACGCTCGTGAGCATGTGCCGGCATCCAACGCGCGCAGCGCGCCCCAGGAACCAGGAACCAGGAACCCTCCCCCACCATCCACACCTTGCGCATCCACTCATCATTTCGATGATTCCGCGCACTATGTATACCGTCTACGTCACCATTCACGTCATCCCCGAGCACGTCGACGCGTTTTGTGCGGCCACCGAGGATAACCATCGCAACACGCGCCTCGAAGCCGGCAATCTGCGCTTCGATGTGTTGCGCGATAATGACGACCCCAACTGCTTCTATCTGTACGAAGTCTACCAGAACGAAGACGCGTTCCGCGGCCATCAGCAGACCGAGCATTACCATCGCTGGCGCGAAACCGTGGCCGACATGATGGCCACCCCGCGCAGCGCCTGCAAGGCCACCAGCATCTACCCCGAACCCTGGGCCTGACATGGCCTGGGATTTCACCTGCCCAACCCAGATCGTGTTCGGCCGCGGCCGCCGCAGCGAGCTTGGCGCCATCGCCGGGCGCTACGGCAAACACGTTGCCCTGATCAGCGGCGGCGCGCATCTCGCCGCAAGTGGGGAACTCGCGCGCATCCGCACAGCACTGTCTGATGCGGGTTGCGCCATTACCGAGGCCAGCGTCGCCAAAGAACCCGATGACGCCCTGGTTGATGCCCTCGCCGCGGATTTGCGCACAGCTGGCGTAGACGTGGTGCTCGCAATTGGTGGCGGCAGCGTGCTCGATGCAGCCAAGGCTGGAGCCGCCCTGGTGCCCAATCCAGGCAGTTGCCTCGACTATATGGAAGGCATCCCCGACCGCGACTGCCAGCCCATCGCCGTCGACCCCTTGCCGCTGATCGCTGTGCCCACCACGGCCGGCACCGGCAGCGAGGTCACCAAGAACGCCGTGATTCAGGCCAACGCGCAGCAGGTCAAACGCAGTATGCGCCACGAACGCCTGCTGCCGCGCGTCGCCCTGGTTGACCCCGAACTCCTCAGTACCAGCCCGCGCTCGGTTCTGGCCGCAGCCGGCATGGACGCCCTAGCCCACCTGGGCGAGAGCTTCGTGTCCACCGGCGCCTCGCCGATGACCGACGCCTTAGCCGTAGCCGGCCTCGAACGCGCTCTGCGCTTTCTCAATCAACTCGTTGACGGCACGCCCGATGACCACGCTTTCGATGGCATCGCCCAAAGCGCACTGTGGGGCGGCCTGACCTTGGCCCACGCCCGCCTCGGCGCCGCCCACGGCCTAGTGGCCCCCCTCGGCGGCGCCCTGCCGGTTCCGCATGGCGCTGGCATCGCCGCCCTCACCGGGCCGGCCCTACATGTCACCGATCGCGCGATTCAGGAGCGCGGTGGCGACAAACATCCGTCGCTCAACCGCCTCAAGCGCTTCGCCGCGCTGATCGCCGGCCCCGGCAGCACGCCGGCCCTCGCCGCCGCCAAGCTCGACCAACTGCGCCAGCAGCTCGAGATCCCCAAGCTCAGCCACTACGGCCTGAACGCAGACCTGATCCCCGCCATTGCCGCCGCGCCCTCCAGCAGCATCAAGTCCAACCCGATTGAACTCACGGCTGCTGAATGCGAAGAAATCCTCCAGCGCGCCAGTTAGCCCGCATCGCTCACAAGCCATCGTTATTTTCGACGTCGGTGCCCGTAATTAGGTGGATTGTCACAATCCGGTGAAAATGCACTTTGTCGCAAGGCTTGTGAGTGGGGGCGGGCAGGGTCCTAGACTGGCGCACCTAGCCCTGCAGTTGGGCCGATCTTTAGGACCGTCGATGCCCGGCGCGAAAGTCGCTGTAACGCCAATGGACATTCCCGTCCGCGCCGCGGGCTCTATTGTGCGCGCCTCTTCTATGCGGGCCCGCCCGTGGCCCCGCAGGCATCCACCTAGATTCCAAGGGACCGAACAGTCATGACCAACACCGCACGCGTTGCCGCGATCTCCGCGATCGCCGACCTCCCCTACCCTGATTGCACCGTCGACACAACTCTGGTGACCACCGAGCTGTTCGGCTGCAACGTGTTCGGTCCCAGCGAAATGCAGGCCCGGCTGCCCAAGGCCATCTTCAAAAGCCTGAGCAAAACCATCAGCACCGGCGCCAAGCTCGACCCTTCGGCCGCCGACGTGGTGGCAGAAGCCATGAAGTCATGGGCCATCGAACGCGGCGCCACCCACTACGCCCACGTGTTCTACCCCCTGACTGGCAGCACCGCCGAAAAGCACGACAGCTTCATGGACCCCGACGGCAAAGGCGGCCTAGTTGCCGAGTTTGCCGGCAAGACGCTGATCCAGGGTGAGCCCGATGCATCGTCGTTCCCCAACGGCGGCATCCGCGCGACCTTTGAGGCCCGCGGCTACACCGCGTGGGATGTGACCAGTCCGGCCTACCTGCTGGAGAACGCCAACGGCGTAACCCTGTGCATTCCCACCGCCTTCGTCAGCTGGACCGGCGAAGCGCTCGACAAGAAAACCCCGGTGCTGCGCTCGATGCAGGCCCTCAATAAGCAGGCCCAACGCCTGCTGGCCCTGTTCGGCAATGAAACCAGCGACTTCATCGCCGCCAACGCCGGCCCCGAGCAAGAGTACTTCCTGATCGACAGCAACTTCTACTACGCCCGCCAAGACCTGATGGGCTGCGGCCGCACCCTGTTTGGCGCCGCCAGCCCCAAGGGCCAGCAGTTCGACGACCACTACTTCGGCGCCATCCCGGCCCGCGTGCTGGCCTACATGCACGAGATCGATCACCAGCTGTTCAAGCTCGGCGTGCCAGTCAAAACCCGCCACAACGAAGTGGCCCCGGGGCAGTTCGAAATCGCCCCGATGTTCGAAAGCGCCAATGTCGGCACCGACCACCAGCAACTGCTGATGTACGTGCTCAAGTCGGTGGCCAAGAAGCACGGCTTTGAATGCCTGATGCACGAAAAACCCTTCGCCGGCATCAACGGTAGCGGCAAGCACGTCAACTGGTCGATGGGCAGCGCCCAGGCCGGTAACCTGATGGATCCCGGCGAGACCCCGCACGACAACGCCCAGTTCTTGGTTGCCTGCGCAGCGGTTGTGCGCGCGGTCCACGTTCACGGCGGCCTGCTCCGCGCCGTGGTGGCCAGTGCGTCCAACGATCACCGCCTGGGCGCCAACGAAGCGCCGCCAGCGATCCTCTCGGTCTACCTCGGCGATCAGCTCGGTGACGTGTTCGATCAACTCAAGGGCAGCGGCGCCAAAACCAGCAAGAAGCGGGGCACGCTCAAAATCGGCGCCGACGTCTTACCCGAGCTACCCAAAGACGCGGGCGACCGCAACCGCACCAGCCCTTTCGCGTTCGTTGGCAACCGCTTCGAGTTCCGCGCGGTTGGCTCCAGCCAATCGATCGCCGGCCCCCTGGTAGCACTCAACACCGTGGTTGCCGACAGCCTCGACGTGCTGGTGACCGAGATCGAAGACCTGATCGCCAAGAAGAAGACCTTGATCCAAGCGGTGCAGATCGTCCTCAAGCGCGTCGCCACCGAGCACGCAGACGTCATCTTCAACGGCGACGGCTACAGCCAGGCCTGGCACGACGAAGCCGCCAAGCGCGGCCTGAAGAACCTGCGCTCGACCCCCGACTGCCTCGGCGAACTGATCGAGAAGCCGGTGGTCGACGTGTTCAAGAAGCACAAGGTGCTCTCAAAGCGCGAACTCGAGAGCCGCTACGAAGTCTACGTCGAGCAGTACAACAACACCGTGCTGGTAGAAGCCAAGACCGTGGTCGAGATGGCCAAGACTCAGATCTATCCGGCCGCGATGCGTTACGCCGGTGAACTGGTGGCAACGGTAACTGGCCTTGAGTTGCTCGGCGTGGCGCGCGCCACCGACACGGTGACCACGGTTGGCGACTTGGCGGTTGGGCTTATGCGCGAAATCGCAGCACTTGAGAAGTTGCTGGATACCCACCACGCTAAGCCGATCACTGAGGCCAAACATCTGCAGGCGAAGGTATTGCCGAAGATGCTTGAGATTCGTGCCATTGCTGATGAGCTGGAAGGCTTGGTTGCTGATGATCTGTGGCCGCTGCCGACTTATCAGGAAATGTTGTTTATTAAGTGATAAGGCTGGGGCGGCGGTTGGTTGAGAACTTCCGCCCTGGGTTTGGTAATTAAGTTTTTGACAAGGCCGGTCGGTTGACCGGCCTTGTTTGGGTTTGGGTTTGGGTTTGG
>JAQIBG010000131.1 GCA_027859175.1 Planctomycetota bacterium
GTGAGATAGCCTGCGCCCCAGCCGACACCATAGTTGGCCAGGGCGGCGCGTAGCTCGTTTTGGCTGCCGGCTTCGGCGTCCAACGCCAGCAGGAGGTGGCCACCGCGCAGCAGATGTTGGCGCAGTTCGTTTACCGCTTCGCTGGGCAGCGTAGTTTGCGGGCCGGCAACCACTGCGAGGTCAAACTCACCAGCGCTGAGACCAGACCAATCGGCCAATTCTTCAACCGCAAAGCCTTCGGCCGATAGCTGGCGACGCCATGCGCCCACGGCTTCGGCGCGGCGATGCGGCAGCGGGGTTTCAATCACGCGTAATTCAGGGCAGGTGAGCCAGGCCACGGTGGGGAGTTCGCCGTGCAGACGTTGCAACTCGGCAACCAGGGCGCTCTCGGCATCGAGGCGCGCCAGCGTGCGGCGGCCATTGCCAGTGGCTACGGCACCGAGGCGCGCGGCCGGCAGCACGGCGGCGCGGTTGAGATGCTCGGCCACCAACACCGGGCGCTGCAGATCGCGGTCGGCAATGTGCAGGCGGTCGCGTAGGGCCACCACGGCCTTGGGCGAACGCTCGGGGTCTAACAACTGAAAGTCGACCCCATGCGGTGCCAGGCGTTGCAGTAAGGTGCGCACGCCCGACAGGAGAGGGCCGTCGGCCGGATCGTTGCGCATGCCGGGTGTGGCGATCAATGTGACCGTTACCGGTGCCTCTTCGGCCAGGGCTTTGACCACGGCGATGCTATGTTCGCTAATGCCGTGGCTGCCGCTCCAGGTTATGTCGCTGGTGGTGGTCACGCGGGTGCTGAGGGTGAGCGCAGCCAGCGTCGCTAAGAGCACGGTGGCTACCGACAGCAGGCGCGGGCCGGGGCGAATCCGCCACAGCAAGCCCAGCCGAGCCAGTGCGAGTAGGCTGAGCACCAGAACCACCGAGGCCACCACTGGGCGCCATTCAATCAGGCCGCCGGCAAAATCGTGGACGGTATCGGCCAGCGCCAGCGCGCGGTGCCAGGGTGAGCCCATTGCTTCGGCGCCGGCGATGGCAGGCGCGAACAGATCGAAGATCCACCAGATCAAGCCCAGTGCGCAGGCGGTGAGGCTGGCCGCGAGGCGGGTTGGGGCCCAGGCGCCAACCGCCACGCTGAGTGCGGCCAGCACCGCTGATTGAATGAGTAAGGCAAAGATGCCGCCGAGGGTGGCGCCGGGGTCGGCATTGGTGGCGCCGGCGAGCACGCCGTGGAATAGCAGAATGGGGACCGCAAGCACCACCAGCACGCTGCACACCGCAACGTACCCACCAAGGATCAGCGCCAGCGGCTGCACGCCGGCTAATTGTAATTGTTCGAGACGGCCGCTCTCGCGCCTGCCAGCGAGCAGATCCATCGACAACTGCGGCACAAATACAATAAGCAGCACCGGTAAAAGGCCGGGGAAAAAGCGGAAGAAGGCGGTGAGCGGGGTTTCACCGATCGGGAGTTCGTTGTGCGCGGCGTGCGTGACCACCACTTGGAAGAACAGGCCGCACACCAGGGTCCACAAGATCAGCAGCGCGGCCCAGGCCGGCGTGGTCAGCATGCGCAGCCACTCGGCAAGGCAGATCGCGCTGGCTTGGCGCCAGGTGGTGCGCAACGCGCCGATCATGCGCCGGCTCCGGCCATTTCGAGGTAGGCCTGTTCGAGGCGCTGCTCGCCGGCCAAGTCTTTCGGGCTGCCTTGATAGCGCACGCGGCCCGCCACCAGCACCACCAATTCATCGCACACTGCTTCGGCCTCGCCGAGATGGTGGGTGGCCACCAGGATGCTGTGCTCACCGGCGAGGCGGCGCAGCAGCTTGCGCAGCAATACCACCTGGGCCGGGTCGAGGCCCGAGGCGGGTTCGTCGAGAATCAGGAGAGGCGGGCGATGCAGCAGGGCCTCAGCCAGGGCCAGGCGGCTGCGCTGGCCACGACTCAGTTGACTGACCAGGTGGCGCTGCTTGGCGCGCAGGTCAACCAGGTCGAGTACCTCATCGATGCGGGCTTCGCGGCTGCGGCGCGGCAGGCCGCGCAGCCGCGCGTGGAGCTGGAGGTGCTCGCGCGATCGCAGTTCGGGTTCGAGGGGTGGCATGTCGCACTGATAGCCGAAGCGAACCTGGGCCGCGCCGGGCGCGCGGGCGCTGTCATGGCCAAACACCATGCAGCGACCGAAGTCGGGGCGAATCGCTCCGGTGATGCAGCGCAGCAGGGTGGTTTTGCCGGCGCCATTGGGGCCCAGCAGCCCGAGCACCTGGCCCGGTTCGAGTCGAAAATTAACCTGCTCAAGAATGGTGGTGGCGCCGAAGCGCTTGCCGAGGCGCTGCACTTCGAGGGCCGGGACGTCACCGTGGTCGACCAGATCCATGGAGGGGGGACCTTGGGGGTCGTAAGCGGCTTACAAGCTTACTTTGCACGGGCTTGCGCCCGCGCGGTCCTTGGTCTTGGGTCCTTGGTCCTGGGTCGTCAGTTCCAGCCTGAAACTGAACAAGGCCCCGCGGCGTAAGCGACTCCTCCCCATGACCTAATGGGCGCAGCCCTGTCTAGGACCTAGGACCAAGCTCTCAGTACCTAAACGTCCCCTGCTCAGTACTAATCACCACCTCATGCTTGGGCCCATCGGCCTGCTCTACGCGGCCACTGATGACGGCTTCGATGGCGCAGTCTTTGGCCACGGCGAGGCAGATGTCGGCCTTGTCGGCAGGCACGATGGCCTCCAGGCGGGCACCCATATTCCACACCGTGTAGGCCTCTTGCCAGCTGGTGCCGGAGGCCTCGCGCAGCATCGTAAACAGCGGGGGCACCGGCAGCAGCGCGTCTTTCACGTAGCGGTTGCCGCGGCCGTCGCGAACGGCGCCAAACTTGCCGATCTTGGCTTGGCCGCCACCAGAGCAGTGGATCAAGCCGTGGACATCGTTTACCGGCAGCTCGTCAAGCAGGGCCTTGATCAGCGGCAGATAGGTACGGGTGGGGCTCAGCAGCGCGCCGCCAACGGTGAACGCTGGGTCGCCGGGTAGGGCGTCGGCCACGGCGTGGGGGCCGCAGTATACAAGGCTGGCGTCGGTTTCCGGCGCGTAGGTCTCGGGGTATTTGGCGCGGTAGTCAGCGCCGAGGGCATCGTGGCGGGCGCTGGTCAAGCCGTTGGAGCCCATACCGCTGTTGGGCTGGTCTTCCCAGCGCGCCTGGCCGGTGCTACTGAAGCTCACAATCACGTCGCCTGGCGCCATGCGGCCGGCGTCAACCACCTGCGCGCGGCGCAGGCGGGCAAAGATGGTGCTGTCCGCGATCACGGTACGCACCAGATCACCCACGTCAGCGGTTTCGCCGCCGGTCATATGGCAGGCAATGCCCTCGTCATTGAGCTGATCGCACAGGCGGGTGTAGCCGTCGATGATGCCCTTGATCACGGTGCCAGGGATGCGCTTAGCATTGCGACCGATGGTGTTGGAGATCAGAAACGGCCCGAGTGCGCCTACGCACCCGCAGTCGTCGAGATTCATCACCAGGCTGTCTTGGGCGATGCCGGCCCACACCGATTCGCCCAGGCCCTCCATCCAGGCCAGGTAGGCCAAGCTCGACTTGGTACCGGCGCCATCGGCATGCATTAACACGCAGGCGTCCGGATCTGCGGTCAGCAGGTCGGGCAGAATCTTGCAGAAGGCACCGGGGAACAGCCCGGCGTCTTGGTCGGCGATGGCAGCGTGAACCTCGGCCTTGCCGGCCGAGACCCCACGGGCTTGGTAACGCGCGTCAGGAGCGGTCATGGCGTGGGATCCTTGGCCCGCGCTGAGCAAGGCAAGGGTTGAGGTCGCTAACAGGCTGTTGAAATACAGCCTGCGGGGGGTTGAAGGGGGGTCGCAGACCCCCTGGGTAAAGAGCCACCTCAAGAAAACCTTGGAAAATGGCGACTGCAGGTCGTCCAGGGTTTTCTTAAGGCTGGCAGGCTGGTGTATCTCAACAGCCTGCTAGGAGGCGTGTCGGAACCTTATGCGAGGGCATCCCGCCTTGGTCTTGCTGAATGCAGGGCGTGCACTCATACTAGCTTACGATGCAGACTAGCCTGCGCTTCCTTCTCTACTTCGCCGCCGCCGTGGCCGGGTCTTTCCTGATCACCTCGGCTTTCGCGCCCGATTACACGGCGCGCTTGATTGACGACTACCAGATGCGTCTCGCCGAAACCGGTGGCCGCATTGCGAGTGGCGTGGTCGGCGTGGTGTTGGTGATGGTGCCGGTGCTGATTTTGTTGCGCTGGTACGCCTCGCGGCGCTACGCCCGTGAGATCAGCTATACCACCGAGCAAGGCCGCGTGGCGGTGAGCCTGATTGCGATCGAAGAGGCGTTAACCCGCGCCATCGAGCAAGAGGAGGTGGTGCGCAAGGTGCAGGTGCGCGTGTTTGAAGACCGCGTACGCAAGATGGTGGTGATCGAAGCGGCCCTCACCCTGTGGGACGACGGCGACATCTCCGGTGTCAATCGGCGCTGCCAGCAGTTGATGCGGGTGCGCTTTGCCGAACTGATGCCCGAGCAGACCGC
>JAQIBG010000208.1 GCA_027859175.1 Planctomycetota bacterium
TCGCGAGAAGCTCGACTACACAGCCCTGACCCCGGCAGTGCTGCGGGGGCAATTCCGGCGCTGATTGGGGGCGGCAGTAATGACCGCTACTGGCGTGCTCGGGTTGGCTGAGTGGTTACCTTGCAGGCGGTTGCGGTGCCCAGCTCCGTCGTCCGTGTGGTGGATGGTGATACGATCATTGTGCGCCTCAATGACGCTGACGAGCGGGTGCGCTTGCTGTGGATCGATACGCCGGAGTCGAGAGGCAATAGCCACGGGGCGGCGCGGCCAGAAGGAAAACAGGCGGGTGCAGCCTTGGGGGTACTGCTGAAGGATCGCGACTCGATCCTCTTGTGGGGGCCAGGCGCGACGCTGAAGCGGGATCGGTATCAGCGCATTTTGGCGGTCGTGGCGTTTGACCTTGATGCGGTGACGGGCCAGCCGCGCACGTCGGCCCAGCACGGCTTGATCCAAGGCGGGTGGTCGCCGGTGTGGCGCAAGTACGGGGATCCGCCAGAACCCTTATTGGGGTCCTGGCTGGCACTCGAACGCGAGGCAGAAGGTGCAGCGCGGGGTGCCTGGGGCACCGCGACGGACTACATGATCAACAAGCGCAATGAGCGCACGGCTAAGAAGAACGCCGCACGACACGAGTGAGGCGACGCCACGTGAGCACCTGCCGGCTGTCGCAAAACATGCCGGGTGCGCTGGTTAGCGCGCCGTCTTAGATGTGAAACGGTTGCCGTTTTCTAAAATAAGGCAACGTTTGGAACGTTAGGGATATGTGCGCAAAAAGTCGGTGCATTTCAAGTGTTGCACGGGACCGATAACGATTCTGCACGCAGCAAACGGGTCAACAATTACCACTTGCCAAATAAGGCGGGCTGACAATCTCCCCGCGTCATGTTCTACAAACCTGTTGCACTCCTTGCGTTGGCCGTGGCCCTCGATGCGGCCTCGGGCGCCGGGCCTGCAGCGGTTTCGACAACAGGCTTCCGGGACCGGGAACGTATTGTGGCCAATTGGGGACATGTCGGTCCTACGTTGCGGCGGCAGCCGGAAGAAGTCAGTGGACAGTTTGAACGGCTGAAGGCCTATCTGCATTCACCCGAAGTGGTGGCCATGCTGGAGGCCGAACAAAAGCGCATGGTGGCGATTGAGGAACAGTTGGGCAAGCAGCAGGGCGATGCTCGTATGGCGCGGTACCGCACCGAGGATCAGGATCCTGGGGTGCCACGGGTAGCCTCTCGCACCAGAAGCATTCAAACGCCTGAGTGGATCTTTGGGATACCCTGGGATGTTCGGAAGCAGCTGGTGGTCGCAGCATTTGATGCGCGCGACGGCGTCCAAGTGGCCTGGGCACGCCGGGTCCGCGCGCTCCATCCGACCGCCGCGATCAATGTGGTGGGCTGGCACAGCCAGGCTGCACTAGATGCGGTACAAGAAGAGACCCCGGATCTGCGACCAATGTCCGTGGTTAGCGTGCCAGGGGGTGCATCAGCGGCCGACTGGTTGGGTGATTGGGGAATTGAGGGATTACCGGCCCTCGTGCGGTGGACCAGCCCCGAGGAACAAGTCATGGAGGAAGGATTGTGAAAACAGTCACGTTGGTCCTACTCATGCTTGGCAGCATGTTGTGGCAGCTGGCTGCCACCGAGGTGCGTTTGGTGGCGACACCGCCACTGCATGTCGCGATGACGCCCGAGCAATCAGTCAGCCTGATTGTGGCCGAGGTCGATCTCGATTTGGACGAGTCAGAAGAAGACCTGCTCACGCTGGTCGGGGGATGGGCGCAGGCCGTTGTCGACCCGATCTTCAAAACCAATAGTCACGGTACGTACCTCAATGAGCATGGCGGGGAGGCCTCCTTGCCATCCCAATACGTTGTTATTGGGTATCGACTGCGCGAGGTGCATGTTCGCCTGAATGACGAAGAGGGGCGCTGGAGCACGTATACCTTGTATACGGTTCCGCGTGAGGAGGACGGGCCTGCGTTGGAGCCGGCGCCCGCATTGGTTGCTGGTGACATCTATTGGTATGAAGGCGGTGCCGCTCGCGTCGTGCAGCTGCGCAATGGGACGGTCTTTGCCAGTAGCGATGATATCCAGTCGTTCCGCCTGTCTGATGTGTGGGTTTCACAGTATGCGCGCTTTCGCGGATTAGGTCGGCGGGATGGTGTGCGGATTGTTGCACCAGGTGGATGGGCAGTCGCTGATCGGCCAACTTTTGTGCGGCCGATTGAAGAGGTGAACGGTGCCCTGTTCGCGATCGCGACGATTGAGGGTGTCGGTTATGTGTGGCACGAGCGCCAGGTCACCGTTGACGGGGCGCCAAGTAGCGACCCGTATTTCCTCGATGGCGAGACGATTTTGCGCAGCGGCGTCCTCATCGGGCCGGACGGGCCGCAGTGGACATTCTCGCGGCGCTCAGGGACGAACCATATGGCTGTGGGTCCGATTGAAGAGTCGTTGCCGCACAGCACCGTTCCGGAGCCGTACTACACAGACTTTCAGGGGTTTCTGGGGCGCGATGAGCAGCCGATTAATCTGATTTCCGCAGCCGAAGAGGTCTCGACCGTTGGCAACCAGGATACAATGGCGTTGATGATCGGCTTAAATGAGGCGAGCGAAGGAACCGACGAGCAAAAGGAAAACGCGGATACTCTGAAAGAGGCCGTGTTGGACCTGGAACCGTTTCAGCGGAACCCACAAGGTCTGCCGGTACCGGTGGCCTCGGACACCTTAGCCGACCCGGCCATGGAACAGGCGCGTGCAGGTTTAGCGGCGCCAGGTTTTGCCGACGCACTAGCAGTGCGACAGCGTCACGATCTCAACACGTCTGAGCAGGTTGCGCCCGAGATGGTGGAGGCGGACGAGAGCGACACAAACGCGATTCGCGCTGCGGTCGAAGAAGTTGATGCGATTCTGTATCCACAGACGCCAACCAGCCTGCCCTTGCGCGGCAAGCCGATCCCTCGGTATGCGGAAATGCACCCTGCTGGGTTCCGCCCCTTCTACTTAGAGGGTGAAGCCGTCCCGGGGGCCGGTGATAACCCTGTTCGGCCGATACCCACGGGAGTGGAGACGGGTGCGCCAGCTTACGACTTAGATGGCGATGGCGATATCGACCGCATCTATACCAGCGATCCGTACGATAATGGATATGATGAGTTGCGGATTAAATGGGACGTCAGTGCGCGTCTGTTTCGGTATCGCGATGCGTACGACAATCGGTGGCGGAACAATTTTGCGGTGTTTGCCCAGCAAGCAGGAAACCCCGAGGGTGCCGATCTGCTCTTTGTAGGTAGTGACTCCATGCTGTATATGGAAAGGCAAGAGCGTTGGACGGGTGTCACCTTGCACTCATTTGCACTCAACTCACTCCTGTGGCCGACTGGGCGGACCAACGAGTTTCGTTTTGCGCTGACCCCGCGTTCGGGCCCCGCGCCACCAGTGACGGCGAATGAACCGCTTATTCCAGAAATCGTAACCGCCAACTGGCAGGACATGATCGACGTCACTGATGATGACGAAGTGGTGGCGGTCGTTGAGACGATGTATACGGAGACGGTGGCTCTGTATACCGAGCTCGGTCCAGATCCAGACCTTGCGACCGAGGTATTCTCAAAGGCTAATTTTATCCCAGCCGCGACAGACGGGAAGCCGACGTGCCCGGCGAAATACGTTCGGAACACGATTCCCTATACCTGGAATGGCGTTGTCGCCGTTCCCGGTCCGATGACCACCGAGGTGGTCTATTTCCCCAGTGGTTGGACGGAAACGCAGATTGAACAAGAGACGACGCCACCGGGCTGGTCGCGAGGAACCGTTTTCCGCTGGGATTATCCGATGCAGGGTGATGGGTATTCCGCGAACTACCTGCGCGGATCCCGGTTCCCGCGAGGGTACGAGATTGAAATAAATCTCCCAGAGGTGATCGCGCGGTATGGCGGACAGTATCCGCTGCAGTCGAGCGATGACCTCGTCTTAAGCGACGGTGCGGACTTTGTGCTTCGCGAGGTCGCTGATGATGCGCTTGAGCTCATCCCGCTTAATCCGAATGACCCAGAAGATCCAGCGGTGGCGTACAACGCGGAGCAGACAGCGCAGTGGATCGCGCGGCGCAGCGATGTGCACCAACCACAAGACATGGTAACCGACCGGCAGGCCGGTGGCATGGCGGAGATAAACCATCATAGCGGTGAACGGACTTTCGACATTGTCGAGGGTGCGGGATTTTATGTATTCAAGGGGCAGCGGCGCGAGTTTACAAGCCGCGCCGAGCAGATGGCCTTGTTGCGCGAGATGTGGGACGATGCACTCGATCAACCCAAGACCATTTACAAGGTGCTGCACATCGACAACAACCCGGCCAAACCGCTCTTGAATACCGCGTTTGCCAATGCAGATGGCGATGCCGAGGAGCTCTACCATCCATTAAACGGGCAGGTCAATAATGATCTGCGCGCCGGTGCAGAGCAAAACACACCGAACGTTGCGCGTCGCAATGAGTTGAAGTCTACGATCTGGTTTGCCTTTAGTGGAGCAGAGGGGCGCGAATGGGAAGCGGAGTGGGCACGGAAAATGCCCAAGAACACCAAGTTTAAGTGCATTGAGTGGGACGATCTGGACGCCGTGCAGATGATGCTGCCACACCGCGATGTTGAGTTTCTCTCAAGCAATGAAGAGGAGCGGAAATGGAAGGGTGAGGTCATCACGAAGATCTTCGGTCGCGTCCACGTTGTGGCCGACATGGATGGTGATGGCGTGACGCGGGCCCATGTCGTTGGGGACCAGGCGGTCGTCGACTTAGCGATGCAAAACCCAGGTCAGTACGTCTTCCTGGGTGCCGACCTTCGGTACGGCAAGCCAGCCAATTATCTCGAACAGGTGGCGCTGCTGGATGACCAGCAATATGGGAATCCGCGCAACGACCAGTGGGTAGCATGGCATCAGATGGAGTTTCGCCACCCGATGGTGATCTTCTATGATGACCGCCATTCGTCGTTGGTGGTTGCTTACGGGGAAAACGCGAATCCAGAACTCTGGACGGAAGCCTGGGATAGCTATACCGCACCCAATGAAGGTTTTGGTGTCGATCCGTGCCGATCGCAGTTCGAGCAGTGGGTGACCGAAGACAGGGCCGAGGGGCTATATGACAGCCTGCATGCGGAGGAGTTTGCCGAGGCAATTTTGGGGCAAGGCACGATGGCGCCCGCGCCGACAGCCGTTGAGCAACCGGAAGAGCCGGTTGAGCCAGCCAGTTGGAGCGGCGGGGACCTGACGGAGCCAGAAATCCTTGAGGACCCAGGGCAACCGCCGGTGCTCACCGCGACCATGCCAGTGGTGCCATGGAAGGGCTATAATTACGGCGAAGATACCTCACGCACGGCTGGCACCAGATGGCTTAATGAAGGCATGCGCGTCGACTTTTCACGGCCAGGTGGCACGATGTGCTATCACTTCCACCAATATGCCGTGCGGCTAACTGACGCACAAGCGGCAGGACATATTGTTAACCGTTTTCCAGGTGCGCCGATTTCTCCTGTTTACCGTGGGTCCGGGTTTCTTGGCCCCAGCGAAGGATGGGGTTGGTCCTGGAAGGGAAGTTCCGCCGCAAGCAGCAGCGGCAATTTTACGGGCGGTCAGTCGAACGATCACCACCTGAACATCATTGAGGCTGTTGTCATTAACCCGGGTGGGAATCGCGGAGTTGAATTTGGCTGGGGCGCCGATGACGCAGGGTTTCTCTACGTGAATGGTTCTGCGGTTTATTGGAACGCCCGGTATTTGCGGAATGGCAGCTTTGGCGGCACGCTCAATCATGGATGGAATGTCCTGACTGGTTATCAGTCGGAGAACTCGGGCATTTCAGGGTGGGACTTTAGAATCAATGGCCGCCGGTGGGGTGATTTTGCTAATAGTTCTGCGATGCAGGCTCTGCCGTATTACCGCCTTGGCATTGGTGATGTTGGTGCGCGTGCGGCCTACGATTATTACTACCGCAAGGTAGATGAGTACACGGCTGCTGTTGAATGGCAGGCCCGTGCATTTGCAGCGTGGGAAGATGCCTTAGCAGCTTACAATACGAGCGTCGCGAAGCATAATGAATGGGAAGAACGAGTGGACAGCTATAATGCATGGCTGCCGGACTACCAAGAAGACATGACTGAGTACAATAGCGCGAGCGCTACGTACTCGATTGAAAAGAAAGCCTACGACGACTTTATGGCCGCGCGGGACGCATGGCTGGCAGAGAACGCGGAGTTCCTTGCAGCCAAGGCTAAGTGGGACGCCTACCAAACCGCGCGCAGCAACTGGGCGTGGTTGGTGGCGACGCGTAGCGAAGAGGCCGGCGTAAGCTGGGAAGACCCGGAACCAATTTTCGAGGCGTTTGGGGAGTGGCGGAAGCTCTATGGCGAGGGCCCATGCGCACCGTAACGATCCTGGTTCTGATAATTGGGTTCCTCTTGGCTCCAGGCCGCGCAAGTGCCCTGGACATGGCAACAGGCAAAGGTGCGTCGGGGTTCACGATGGCAGCAGGCGGGCTCGAAGAACTCGGGATCCTGACGGCTCTTGGCAGCGGCGCGCTTGGTAATTGTTTTGTTGGCAGCATTCGCTGGGGAGGCATGGAAACATGCACCAGCAGCGGGTGGCCACGCGTCTGCGTCCGCTTTCGCAACAATTACCTCCAGAATTTATTGGAGGCCTCCGGTAAGCGGCATCACTTTGCTTTGCAAACGGTGATGTCGGCTGCATTTTTGGAGGCGATTGCCGACAGTCAGTCTGCCGCCCCGTCCGCGAAAAAGCTCGGGGTGGACATGGGTATGTTTACGTCTGGCAGCGGTCGCGTTCAGGGGCGCACCTTAGCGCCGCCGCTTCTTTATGAGGCTCTTGGGACGCTCGTGCAGGGGGCCTCACTGAACTCGCTGTGTCGTCCGACTGATCTGCGGTTTGGGTATATCTATTTTGCTGAGGGCGATGAGACCGGCGCAGGCCAGACCCTGTGGCGCTCGATCATCAGTCCCTATTACCTCAACCGCATGACCAGCGGCATTAGTCTTTTCGCCAAGGCGGTGGAGACCGTCGGCATGTGCGGTCTAGACGTCAACTTTATGCTGTGTATCGGAGGGTACGGAACGAAGTATCCGACCTCTGGCGATATTGCTGCCTCGTCGCCAGCATTACGACTGATCACGGGCGCCTGGCGCGCACAGGAGATCCATGCGGCGCCGGCTGGCACGTACGGTCCCTATGACACCAGCTTGGGACCGGTCATCCACAGTCAGATGCACCTTCCGTTATCGATGGCCGGTGGGGTTACGGCGGTCCTGCCACCCTATAGCCCTGGGAGCTATACGCAGTGGCTGTACCCGGGGATGGGCAGCTTGCCGGTTGGGAACCCCGATACCTTCTGCCAGGTGCTGGGTGTCGGAGCCGGCACGTCGCCACAGGCAATGAATCAAATGCTGAGCGAAGCGATCAATAAAACATGGATTGAAGAGGACACGTTAGCATTTGCGTATTGGACGCGCTGGACCTGTTGCAACTGGTGCCAGGGCGCGGACGACGCTGCCGTCAAACACATGATCCCCGAGCAGGGCTATAGTCCCGTCTTGACGCGCAAACCATGAGGGACGTCGTGGCGTTTGTGGCTCTTATGGGGATTATCTGCCTCAGCGTTACATCGGCCCATGCGGCCGATGCAACGACGTTGTCACCCGATGAACAGGCGGCATTGCGGGCGATTGTTGACCGTGTTAATGCTGCGGCCAAAGCGCATACCGGTGACGGCATGCCGACTTTGAGTGCGGTCATGCGCGAGGGTGACACGAGTGGGGCTGGAATGCCGAGCGGTCCCGAAGCAGACGCGATTCGCGAGCAGCTCGCCGCGCTCACGGCGCTTATGGGCGTTGAAGGCGACCCCGTTCAGGGGGCGGTGAACGCGGTTGGCGGTGTCGAGATGCCGCGCGATCCCAGTAGCGCAGACAGTTTTGAGATTGGCAACGAGGGTTTGCTGTGGGTTTTCTGGGCAGCTGATGGTCCCGATATGGTTCTGCTGCCGGCTCAACTGGCGACAGTTGCGCATTCGTTCCCGGAATTGCCGATCCGCGATAATCACGTCATGCGGCTGAGCGATTGGCAGGACATGTTGCGGACCCTGTCGCAGATCAAGGACCTCCTTGAAATGCGCGATGACGCGATCCCCGACGCAGCGGAGATCGCTCAGAAGCGCGAGTTGCGGGATAGTTTAATGAAGCCGTACCTAGCCGCCACAACGATGGCAGAGGCGCGCCAGACGGGTGGCATTCTCATTTTAGAGAATGCGGGACCTGCTGTCGATTGGCAGATCACCGAGTTGCCATCATTCGTATTTGTCAGTCCGCGCGGTGTTGTTCATCGCCGTGCCGGTCTCCATAGAGACCGCACCTTGGCATCCTGGATTGCAGGGTGTCTTGAGTGGGAAGTGGCAAATGACGCTGCGTTGCGCGAACGCCAACGCTTACTGGACCGAGCGTCCACGGAGGACCAGTGAGGTTCTTGGGATTAGTGATTAGCTGCGTGTGCCTGGTCTACCCAGTCGTTGGCTGGGCGGAGGATCATGTGGTGGTGGTGGTGCATAAAAAGGCACCGGAACCGGTCGCAGCGCAGGCGGTTGTGCACCAACCGGCCGCTGCGCCGGCACCGATGACGATCGAGGAGATTTACAAGCGCTGGGAGACCTTTCCGGGGCAACAGATGCTCGACACGCCGAGTGGTCCCGTCCCGTTGTTCGGTATGGATATTGTGCAAGACGCGAACGGGTATCCCGTTCCGCGTCTGCCTGATCCGTACACGTATGCGGTGATCACCAATCCGGGCGATCACGAAGCAATGAAGCGGTATCTTGATTGGCGCCGTGCGGTCATTCGGCGTACCCGCATCTCGATGAACCGTGTGCCCGATGCCGCGTACGAATTGGGCTATGTGACGCCTGAGGTCCTTGAGGTGGCACCGGATCGCCCGCGCGACCGGATGCTGGTTGGCGACCTGAGTCCAATTGACAAGCGAAGCCTGGGCACGCCGATGATGAATGCCGAGAAGGCGCGCACGCTTGGCATGGAGGCCAGCGAAGTGCCGAATCTTCCTGGTGATGTGAGCGCAAGCGGCATCGAGGTGTACTGGTTTTGGCACCAACGGTGCCCCTTCTGTGAGAAGACGGCACGCGATTGGTTTGCGTTCCAGCGTGTGGTCGGTGAAGCCGGCTACAAAGCGATGTCGGTCAACGTGAGTCCAGTGCAATCGGACAATCAGATCACCAACGCGACGATTGAAACGGCTGCGATTCTGGAGATTTGGACGCTTATGTGGGGCGAGGATGTCTCGTATTCGTCCAATCGCCTAGACTTCACCGAGTCGGCCCAGTCCTTGAACATTGACCGGACACCGACGTTTATCTTCGTAAATCGAAAGAAAGGCACGATTGATCGCCTGGAAGGCCCCCAGTCGGTTAACGTGTTGGCTGAAGCTTTTGCCAAAGCCGGCGGGTGGGATCCGAGCCAGTGGCCGCCGCCACCGGCGACCGCCGGCCCAACTGCCATTAAGGCAGCAGCGACATCGGAGCCGCTGTTAAATGCCACGCCCATCCCAACGGGAGGGCCGTGACATGCCGAGCACCAAAGGCAAGCGCACGTCGGTTCGATTATCACCGGCAGCAGTGGAAGCCCTGCGCGGGTATGGGAACGAGGCGTTTCAAGGGCACTACTCGACGGCACTCGAACAGATCCTCGATGATACGATTGCAACGATTGCAAAGGGTGACGTAACGCCACCAGGCGAGGCGACGCGCGCAGCACGGCAAAGTCTGGGGATCGTGATCAGTGCCAAGTGTTTGAACGCCGTTCGACTGCGCAGTTTGCGCCTCGGGTTGGCCAGGCACAGCGACCTTATCGAAGCCGCGGTGGTTCAGTCATTGCGAAAGACTCCATTTTGGCCGTCCAAGACGGCTAAAGGGGTCAACAATTGTTGACTCTTCTAAACCCGTCATACGCTTCGCGAAAGGTGCAACAAAAGTGTTGAACATGCGAACTCTCCCGGCGTTGTGCGTAGCACTCCTTTTTGGCCTTTCTGCCTCGCTCTTTGGGGCAACGGTGGAAGACCAAACAAGTGGTGAGGCGGTCACGCCATTAGCAGACGCATCGCGGATTGGCATCCCCGAGCCTGAAGTCTTTCAGAGCGCTGATCCAGATGAGATGGCGGACCTACTTAACCAAGTTCAAGCAGCCATGGAGCTCAAGTTTACGCCCGCGCAAATGGAGCAGATCCACGCCAAGGTTCAGACAGCGAACATGGCGGAGTTCCTGGAATACGCACGCGGTCAAGAGGCATTCGGTGGGACCAACGAGAGCGACGCTGCCTCACAGGTTTGGAGCGGTGGCGGATGGGGCCTGCATGCCAGCGTGCGGCGCAATGCGAATTTCTCTCCCATGCGGCATTTCCCTTCTCAGCAAAGCTTGGCGATCATTGAGGCAACTGGGAATCAACTCTCCGGGTATAATGAGAAGCTGCAAAAGGTCAGTGATCGGCTGGAACGCTCAAAGTTCGCATGTGGTAACTTTGATTGGGTCGCCCAGCTCGGCGCTAAATTTAACAAGGAGGCGCTGGAGAAATATGTAGACTCACTGAGTGAGTCGGCGCTCGCTGCGGCGCCTATGGCCTTTTTAGCTAATTGGAGTCCAACGCTGTACGAGATTGTGAAATGGCTGCGTGCCTTTGCTGGGGCTGACCTCAATGCTGAAAAGGTAACCTGCGAAAACATGGAGCAGGCCCTCACGAACGTGGGGCAACGCATGATCCGTGGACCAGGGTTTCCAAAGTGCATTGAGGCAAACAAGCACCTGTCGCCGCATGAGGCCTACCGCATTTGTGGTGGCGGTCGGGCCGGCATTTTTGACGGCGTCGAAAATTCGCTGGGTAAAATCATGAGTCTCCAAGGAGGCGTTGAGAAGATTAACGTCACCAGTGTCCTCGGCGACATGATGCGGACGCCCCGCGACACGACGGTCGACTTGAGTTCCGAGACCAACGCCGTGGCGAAAGCCGAGGACGATCTGATTGAAAAACAGGCAGATCTAGATGCTGCTCCCAATCCAGGGCCTGCCCCAAACGTTGCGGAGGATAGCGACGTAGCCAAGAATTACAGGCTTGCGCTCATGGCCCATGAGGAGGCCAAGAAAGCCTTAGCAAAGGCCAACGACACCCTCGGGGAAAAACGGCACGACCTCAATGTTGCGAGCAGAACAGATGTTGGCTTCTGGAATCAACTGGGGAATGCCGTTGCTGACAATCTGCCAAACATTATTGGCAATATCGATATATCCGCCAAGGCCGGCGTCCACATTGGTCGACAAAACATCTTAGACATGATGTTGCGATATCGCCGTTTTGGCTACGCGCACGCGCGCGAGTTTTGGGCAGCGCTTGTTGCGCATGGTGGCGAGATCACCGCTACGAACCCTGATCCGACACGCATTTCCGAAGGCTATACAGCGATCGGCGGTTTTTGTTGGGAGACCATGCAAACGCCGTGGAACACGGCTGGAGCGAGGGGTGGATCTAGGGTGTGGACGCCGAAGGCGACGCTCGACTACAGTTTCTCGTATGAAACGCTTGATAAGATGGCGTTTCTTGCATTCGCCGAAGAAAACTTGGGAACGGATGATGCACAACGTATTCAGTTTTATGAGCGCTATCGCGTTGTCGAGTTGACGAACTGGATAGCGCAACTGGAGGTGTTCTGGTTCCTCGTGGAGCGAACGGAAGAAGTCAAACACGAAGTGCTGACGGCGATCCTGAACAACGGGAGCCTCAATCAAGATGGTGTGAACGGGGTGTTTTACACCACGGCCAATAATGCATTTGATGACGTCATCTACGCCTGCGAGATCAAGCGCGAAGAGGCAGTGATCGAAACGGCGATACGCGTTGCGATTGTTAATAAGTTTGTGTTAACGGTGATGCCGCCAAACCAAGCAGACCAACGGCCAGCAGACACGGTCATGCCGGCCTTTTCAGACTTTGGACGATAAGGAGAGAGCATGCGAACAACATCGTTTGTCGTAGTCGGTGTACTGTCAGCGATAGCATTTTTAGCCGGATGTGGACCTCGCACCCATTCTGTGCCCGCGTATGACTGGCAGAAAATCGCTAAAGGCTACGCCTGGCTAGAGGCAGCGCCAGCCTATGACGATGCTGACGACGTCTGGGTGTCGCGATACAATGGAAACGTAGAGGGCTCAAAGGGACCCAAAACGTATACGGACGGCCCGCAGAGACCGTCCGATCGCATCCAATGGGTGCGAATTTGGGTGGCGACGGAATTTCCCGGTTTGCATTCAATGGATGAGATTGCGAAGCGGGCACAGGAGCCAAAGGACACCTATCCCTGGTACTTTGATCTCACAGGCCAAGCGTTAACTCGAGATAATGCGATTCGCCCGGATATGATACGTGAATACGTTTTGAACAATGAGATGCCGCCAGCCTCTGTTCGGCGGACGTTTAAGTTCCTCAAATTTGAGGAAGTCGACACCTTTGACGAGGCCGTCGTAGAAAAGGCTAGTCAGAAGTATGTGAAGGACGGGTTGGCCTATCAAGAGGATGAGGCTGTCGCGCTGCTCGAGAGGGACGCGGATGTGCGGGCCAACGGTGGGTATATCCCGGTCATCCGTCTGTGCATTGGACTAGATCGAGAAAATCCCATGACCGCCACGATCCTGGCCGATCAGGCCAAGGTGGACCGCCTTGCTGAGCTTGTGTTTGATTTTTATCAGCGGTACCCACTGGACCTCCCGGGCGGCTTTAACGACCAGGATCCACCTTTTGGGCATAGGCATATGGCTATGCTTGAACCGGGCCGCACGGCACAGCGGTTTTTCCCAAGCAATGAGTATCGTGAGTCAGCGCCGCGATTCATGTCGCCGGTTGTCTTAAACACGAGCGTGAACCTTTTTGCCTATGTCCTCCCGCGATTGAACACCTGGGCCGAAGAGATGGGTGCGGGTAAGCAAATCTTCACGACTTGGGAACGGAACACATACGGCACGCCCCGCGACTTCCAGCCGCTCATTGGGGACCTGGCCTTTGGCATTTATGCGGTGCCACGCCGCGATCTCGCGAGTTTTGGCAAGACGATGGCTGCTAAGGGTCCTCGGGATCCCTATCGCTACTTTGGCCCCGACGATGTTGCGGATGGCGTGAAGCGCTAACTATGGTCCGGTCGCCAGCCTTCTTACGCGTTTTGACCCTCGCACTGCTTGGCATGCCAAGTTTGTGCGCGGCGGCGAAGACGTTTGATTTAGGGGCTGAGGCCACCGTCGGGTTGACGTGGCTCGCGGGTTGGATCATCGGCTTTGGCGTCTTAATCGTCTTTGGACTAATGATCCTGTGGGCCGTCCGCGCGGCAATGCGCGAGGATTACACGCCGAGCTACATTCTTTTTGGGGCCATCTTGTTGGTTTTCATGGCGTGGTCGATAGCCAGCGGCGCGGGCAGCGGCATCACACTTGGCAAAGATGGAGCCAACCAGGGACAGTTAGTTACCGATTACCCGTGGCAAGTGTTCGGTGGGGACCCAGCGAGCCCATCCTATAAACCCAGCGCCGCGCCGGCCCATATGGTGCAAGTCGGTTGGGCGATCATGGGGGCCACGTTCAGTTACAACATTCTGAACTACGGCTTCGTGTCAGGGATTATCCCAATCGTGGTCTTTATCGGGGCGCTGATGGCTGTGCGCGCCGCGCAGCGGTCCCATTCAGTCGCGCCGATCATCATGCATCTCATCGTCATGTTTGTGGGCGGGTATTTCCTGCTCTGGCCATCGGTCTCGATCGTGCCGCCTATTAATCAGAATGCGGTGCTACAAGAGATTCGAGAAAGCCCAGGAGATGACCCAATCGCAGTCGTGACACCCATGCAGGTTATGGCACTGCAGGGCGGGATCGGAATTGGTGAGGGCGTGACGCGAGCGTTCACGATGCAAAATAACGATGTGGACAGCGTGCTCCTGGCGGCAGCGCTATCGGCGAAACTGGACGATGACGTGTACAACACGTACATGACCTACGCCTCAACGTGCATGACGGCGATGTTGTCAGTGAATAAGAATCGCAAAGTGACGACTGCCGCGACAAGTGGCTTCGGGCGTTTCAATGACGAGAAATTTGGGGCCTCCAACCTACCCGTTGCGGAAGGAACGCTCGGGAAGTACCTCTCGGCGCCGAATTATGCGCAGCACGCGCTGAGCCCATATGCAGATAGCATGTTTAGGGACATCTATGTACCCTATTGGGTTGTAACCAAAAACTATGACCAGGTCTTTAAACACCCAGCAGACATCGACAGGGCGATCCAATTAAATGGCCTAATTAAGCAGGCCTCATGGCATCCCAACCCACTCATTGGATCGGGGGATGTTGGCACTGTTCCAGCGGCAGGAGAGCGGCGCTACAATGTGGAGTGGCCTGCCTACTACTCTGGTATGTCGAATGAGGGCTGGGCGCTCTGGGACTATTACGGGAGCGCGAACATCGGCTCTCCACGGTGGCTGCCCTTCTGTGCGGTTGACGGTATCGGGGTTGCCGCGTCCATGCGCGACAGTCTTTTTGATTCTACGCAGGCGAGCGAAATGATGACTGACGTCTATTTTGGCGCCAGCGGGATGGACCGCGTGAACCCATTTAGTTGGGACGATATCGTACGGATGCGCATCGCCGACCGTTATGTGAACGGCGACAGTGTCGAATGGTGCACGTCGAGCGTGTCCCCGGATAAGAACGAATCGCACCTATGGGGCTGTCTCCTTGCAGGCCATTATACGGTTGGGGGCACGCCCCAGGCCGACGCGATGGTGGAGGCGCAAGAACGCTTTGACGCAATGTGGCGCCCCGTGCTTGAGGACTCCGCAACGCAGGTGAACGATGACGCGGCCGACGGTGGGCTGTATTCTCCGCAGACACGGTGGCGAACGAGCTTTCCGGCAGGTATTCCCGTTAACGGCTTCAACCCACCGACTTGGCGCTGGTATGTAGATCAGTTTATGATCGCACCCGGCGTACAGGAACAAATTGGCCTCGCCAAGCTGACCACGAATAAGGGCGAGGAGATTGAAGAGAGCGTCGTTATTAAACTTATGAGAAGCATTGCCCCGATAACGGGGGGCGTTCTTGGTATCTTTGGATGGGTGGCCACCTTATTCGCGCGCATAGCCGAGATGATTTATCCGCATGCACTTGGGATTATGACGCTGTGGCTCTTGGTGACATATGTGCCGTGTGCCGTATTGAGTATGCTACCAGGGCGATATGGATTTTTCATCGAATGGGTTAAAGCGGCTGCCGTCCTTGCGATTATGCCGATATTTATCGAGGTAGGCCTTAACTTCCTGTCGATGGCGGGAAACTCTGGTTTAACGACCATTTTCATACGCCAAGCAGCGGGCCAGACGATGACCGAGGCGGTCCTCAAGATAATGGGTGCCATGTTTGTCATTTCGAGCTTCACGCTTGCGACGTCGATGGTCGGACTTGGGTTCTCGTCGATCATGAGCGGGCTCGGTGCTATCAACAGCACGGCATTCAAGGTTGCTGCGGCGACTGGTGTGGTCGCGATGGGCGTTGCCTCGCTTGCGGCCGGTGCAGGCGCGGCTCTGGTTGCGAAGGGGTTGCTGGCGGCAGGCGCAGCCAAGACCACCGGTGGGCTCGCCAAAACCGCGCTCACGTCGTCAAAGACGGCGAAGGACACCGGGAAAAAAGTCAAAGACGGCACCGAGAAACTGACCAAGTCAGTGACGCAAGGTGCCAATCAGCGTGCGCCCGTGGATGGTGGGCAACCACGTGGTGGTGGGGATCCGCGCATCGTTAGCGCCACGCAGCAGTTTAATGCTGAAGAGCAAAGGCTACGGAGTGAGCGCGGTGAGACGTGGAGGAATGCTGGGCGTCAGGTCAGCTCAACCGCTGGCTCGGCGGTTTCCACAGTCGGTTCGACCCTCACGTTGGGTGGTGGTGACGCAGATTTGGTCAGCGGAGCCCAGCAAGGCCTAGGGATAGCCGGTGGGCTTGCGCGTGGCACGGGCGACGCACGGCGTGCGATGCGAACAGGCGGCGCGCTGCGCCGCGCGCGCAAGCTCGGCATGGGTGAACGCGAGGCTTACAATGCCTCCCCCGATGATGCGCTGGCAGCCGATTACGCGAACGTCGCGACAACGTTTGATCGCCAGCGCGAGAATGCGCTGGCTAACGGCGAGGACGCGACTGAGTACGGGCAGCAGGCCGGCGAAAATTACTGGAATGCGAGCCGCACCGCGAGTGATGATCTGACACGAGCAAACTATGCGATCGCGTCGTCGCGGGCGTATCAGAGCGTCGGAATGACCCGAGAAGCGTCAAACGGCAGGCGCGCAGCGGCGCGGGATCTTGAGGGCGCGCGCGTCCAGGCGCGCGATTCCTCCTCGCTCGGTCAACTCGGCTTGGGCGAGATGAATCTGGCCAGCCTCGATGTCGAGATGGGGATCAGCAAAGGCAACGCGTCGGCGGTCCAGCAGGGCATGTCAAATATTGAACGGTTTGGTGACAAGGCCGATTGGCACTTCAGCCGTGCCGCAACAGAGGCTGGTGGCGACGGCAGCCTGGACGGTTGGATTCAGAGTAGCAGTGCAACGATGGGCCAACTGGAAGTTGCGCGTGGCATCGATAGTGCAGCGAACATGAGTGCGCCGATGATTGGCGGTGGTGAACCGCAAGCCGTTGAGGGGTTCTTTGAGAAGAAGGCCGCCAACCTGCGGAACCAGGCGGATAGCGGAAGCGAGCAAGCCTCTATTGTTCTGGGAGCACTACTGGCGCGAGCAGGACGGGTTGAAGAAGCGCGCTCGCAGTTGGCAGGGACGTCGCTCAATTTGGAAGATGTCGAACTCGATCGCAGTATTCAACAGCTGCGCGACGGTCGTTTCTCAACGGTCGAATCATTGTTGAGGAGACTCTGATGCGGGCTGCGTTTGTTGCCGTACTTTTGTGTGCCGTGGCCTGGTTGCCAGCTGTTCAGGTCCTGTCGTGGGACGATGGGATCGCGTCGATGCGAGCCCAGGAACACCCGGGCTATGCTATCTTTATTGGGCGTCGCCATGCGCGCCTGATTGAGTTGCTTAAATCAAGCGAGATTCAAACGGGCAATGTGCCGATCGTTCATCTGAGCGCGGCCTCGGAGGTGCTCAATCCATACACGGAACGGCGCGTCCCAGGCACGACGATGATCAGCTTGCTGACCGGCCCGGTTGGTGACCTGACCGGTGGCTCGTTAATCTTTTTCGATGCGGAAGGTGCTCTGGTACCAAGCCTAACCCTTATCCAAAACTTTCATCGGAATCGCCCTGCGGTCATCGAGCTCTACTGCCGCATGCTGGTGTCGCCTTTGCGTGATAAGCTCAGCTTAGCCGAGTTCGCTCGCTTCGAGGGGTTACCCATTGGTCTTGAACTGGTGGCAGAGGTCCAGGCGGGTGCGCATCGAGACTTCAGTCACATTTTCCGGGAGGTGGATGCGGCCGATGTACTCCCACGCGCCGTACTTGGCGACGGCGGTGTGCATGACCTACGTGGGGACCTGGCACTCACCGTGGTGACCCGCGATCCCAATGGCGAGGTCTTCATCGCGCTGATGCGCGAGATTCACGTCAAGCTTGCCGTAAACTCGGGTGCAACGGTACAGCGTCCGCCGCTTATCGTTGCTGGTCCTGCGCAAGCGACCTACCCGGCACTGGATGCCCTAGGCATCACGTACGAGGCCGCAACGCTGACCAAAGAACAACTGAGAGCCTTTCCGTCACCGGCAATCGTGATTCCCCAAGCGGGCGAACGGCCGGTGACCTTGGTGAGCGGGTTCGTTCCAGGGCAGGTTCTTGCAGAATATCTGCTACCCAAGGAAGTGCGCGCACTGTTAAACGATTATCGTGTATTAGCGCCGGATATCCCCGTTGGGGATACCGACATTGAGGCGGGTCAATGAGCGACGACGCGGAAGCGACGAACCCAGGGAGCGGGACGGTACGCATCAACCCTGCGGTGTTCCTGCCTGGAGCAGCGCTGGCGTTGGGCTACGCGATTCTGTGTGTGCTGGTTCTTGGTGACTGGGGCCTGACAGCTGGGCTCATAACGCTGGCGCTTGGCGCGGCGTTCCTCATCGGCAGCAGTTGCACGATACCTGCGACCCCAGCCTTGCTGGTGGTCGCCAATGGCTTGGTGGCACTGATCCTGCTGCTGCAGGGGCTGGGTGTGTGCACGGCTGGCTGTGGCGGATTCATTGACTATCAAAGCCTCGCAGGGATGCCCACCGCGCTAGTCGGCTGTGGCTTGCATGTGGTTCTTATCGCCATGGGCGTGTTGCTGGCCAAGGGGCGGTGGGTAACCGGGCAAGTATACCGTGTGGCCCTGGCCCTTGGCCAAGGGGCGAGCGCCTTCTTTGCCGCTATCATGATCAGTCATGGACACTGGTGTCCGTCCTGTGCGGCATCGCATGTGATTATGGCGGGGCAGGTGCTGCTGTTGTGGCGCCTGACGCCCAACGGGCGCCTACGCCTGGTTCACGCCGGTCTGATTGCGTTGATCGCTCTGGCGGTGAACGCGAGCTTCCACCACCGATTTGAGCGTGCTGAGCAGGCACCTGGGGATGCCTTGCTGGGCTATTTAGCGACCGTCGACCAAGCAGGCATTCTCGTGCCAGCAGGTGAGGACGGGCCTGTCGTTCGGCGTGTGGTCGCCCCGCCAGCAGTTGCGCCACGCGCGGCAAAGGGTGAACGCCCAGCAATCGTCGTGGACCTGTCGGATGTCAATACGATACCGGAACGCGCGCTCCCACGTTTGGGCCCACCAGTCCAAGACAGCGCTCCGGCTGAGGAACCGGCGACCGCAACCCCGGTTGCGGCGACGCTGCGTGAAAGCGGATTCTACCGCTGGGGGTCGGCATCCGCGCCGATTATCATGCGGACGCACATGTCCTTGGCGTGCGGCGCCTGCCAGGCGCATTGGCCGCACTTACGGAATCTGGCGCCGCTGGTGCGCAACGGGCAGGTCTCGGTGGAGTTCCTGTTTTCATGGCCGTTATCGCCGCGCGTTCATTGCGGAGCCCGTCTGGCGACGTATGTGATTTATACCGCAGGTCTCCAAGGTGAGCCAGAGTTGCTGGCGGTTGCTGATTGGCTGTTTAGCGCCGACGGCGTGCGCTTGATTAGTAAAATCGACAGTGTTCTTGGCGCCGAAAACGGCGGTGCCGAACCAACAACCGAATCCCAGCGCGAGGCGCTGACAACGCTCTTTGTACGCGCCAATAACATCATCGATGCGAAAACGGCTGTTACGACGTATGCCAATGAGCGCACACGTATTGATCAATACCTAGCGAAGAGCGTGCGCTGGGTCATTGAAAAAGGCCAAAGCCGAGACACACCACGCACGTTTTACCTGAGGAACGGCGAGGAAACGCCGTACCTCGACTCCACAAGCTTCGACCGCGATGTGGTCGAAGCCTACATCCACCGCGGTTCAGAGCCGCACACTAACCCCTAACCGGGAGGTTTATTATGGGTATCCGCCTTTCCATTCCTGCATGGCTGCGCGCCATCTTTTGCGTTGTCGCACTCCTTGGAGGCGCAGCGACGATGGCCCCCAACCTGAATGCGGCCGTGCAAGACGACGTCACGACGGCCGTTGACGATGCCGTCGCTGCTGCTGACACCAGCGGCTCAGCCATGGCCCCTATTCTTGACGAAGGTAACGCCATTGGTCGTTGGGTCGTCATGATCCTCTGGCTCTTGGTGCCACTGATCCTCTTCGGCAGCCTCATCGCCTGGGGTGTGATTCAGGCCCGTGGCAATGAAGCTGCTGCAGCACGGAAGACCTTCATCGCCGTTGGCATTGGTGTGATCTTCTACTTCGGCGTGCTGACGATTTTTTTCAACTAAGCAGAAGGCGTGGTGGACCAACCCACGGGGGTTGGTCCACGTTCGCCACGAGAGTAAGCAATGCCCGCACAGCGGACCTTTGAGACATTTTCATCGCATTCGAGCCTGGATTTCCCACTCGAATCTAAGGCGGGATTTTCCGCTAACGAAAGTACGATTAACCTCGTTGCGCCGCTGTTTGTCGGCATTGTCTGCGCAATGGCTATCCATGGGCTGGCGATCCTCGTGATGGTGCCCGCCTACTTCATAACACCGCGCATCATGTTGCGGATGAAGAAGAACAAACCGCGTAGCTGGATGCGAGATGGCATCCACCGCATGGGGCTGACTTTCAATACGGCGAACGGGTTTCGTCGTGCTTTGGGGACCAAGCGATTTATCGGCCGGCGGATGCTCTCGGGCAGCGCATGGTCGAATGCAGGTAAGGCCAGCCTTTATCCCAACAAACCGAGCCACCTGACCTTGGGACTGCCGGCAATCCGGGCCTTTGATCCCAAGTCCAAAACCTTTGGCGAATCAATTACGCCCTTTGACCGCTGCGCGAAGGTGGCGATCTACGAGCGGTGTTATCGCGGCAAGGCAGCGAAGCTGTCGGCCCATATGGCAGATGCGTTAGCGCCGACGGAAGACGGGGTGCGAACCTATCAGATGTTCGAAGCGGCCCTCCGGCCAGTGAGCGTGGTGCCACGTGGCTGAGGTCCTCCATCTCCCGATCGTGCTGCGGCGCAGCGTATCGCGTCATGAGCGTGGCACGCTCCTGGTGCTGATCGCACTTATGATCATTCCCAACATCCTTATCGCGGGGGCGTTATTCTACGTGGTCAACAGCGGGCGTGAGCTCGCGACACCAGACATCGTGCGGGCGGTACCTGCAGACGTCCGCTGGGGTCCGCACATTGACCGAACAGATCGCGAAACGCCCGAGAAGAGGGCTGCTCGATGAATCCTGATAAGGACGATGTGGTGGTCATCGCCGAAGGCGATGATTACCAGCCGACAGAATCAGAGTCCGATGATGGCGCGATGCGCCCAAGCCCAGGACCCGAGGTGGTCTTGAGTGATGTGACGCCTGAGGAACTCGACCGACACAACCCCTGGAAGAAGGGGGAGGCAGCAGCATTCCTGCGACGCGGTATGCGACCAGCCGACTCCATTCAGGAGAGTGGCGACGTCCTCATATTAAGCCGGCGCAACGGTGTCCTGTTGTGGGTGTTGCTACTTGAGTGTCTTGTCTTCGTAGCGCTGTGCTTTGGGCTCGTGTATGCGATTATGAATCAGCGCGTGACGGCGATTCCAGCGGTCGGAGCCATTGCGGGCTACCGCAAGGCGGAGAGCGACAAGCAGGCCGTGATTGCGTTTGCCGATATGGTCAGCAACGAAATGGAAACCTGGAGTTGGTGGAACGCGATGGACAACGTGGATCGGGTAAAACCATTTCTCGATCCAGAGATTCGCGGCCCTTATGAAAGCGCATTCTCGGTTAACCTACGTGATTCAAAACGGTACGCACAGCGTTCTGTTTATGAGCGCGTGAAGGTGGAATATAAGGGCGTCGTCCGCGAGTCGGTGCACAAGATTATTGTGTTCTACCAAGTATGGGTCGGGCGCGGAAAGACGGACCGCGACTTTACCATCGATCGCATTAGTCGGCGTGCCAAAATCCTAGAGATTGCTGAAGGGGAACCGACGACGGAGAACCCCTTTGGGCTCTTTGTGATCCGGCACATTAACCTAACGGATAATGACTGGATGGGCGCGCTGCTGAAGCGGGCGGAAGTCGGCGACGAGGTGATTAACCCCTGGGATGAGGCCACGGGCCTGCGTAGCCCGAAGGTCCGCAAGGAAGCTCCGTGAAGGTCTTTGCGGAGAGCGTTGGAACAGCCCCGTTATGGGCGATCCACGGCACAATGGCTGCCGGGATCCTCATCGTGGGGTCGATGTGGTGGTACACCCATCGCTTTGGCCCGTCCGTGGTAATCCCAGGTCTCAAAGACAGGGTCGAAGTGACCGATCACCGCAATGACGGCGATTACGCCAAGGCGATAGCCGAACGGTTTGTGCGGGAATACTTCGTGTTTTCCTGGCACAACTACATCGTCGCCAAGCGGCGGGCTGCCTGGTGGTGTAATCCGGGTGTGGGGCAGTTCCTTCTGCGTAATTCATTGCCGCGTGAAGAGTACTATCGCCGACTGCACCTCATCTCGTCTGTGGTTATTGAGGATAGCGAGGTTGTCTGGGAGAATCCCAACAACGATCGCTATGCGATCGAATTGAGACTGGTCAAAACCGAATGGATGGGGCACGTGAAAACGGAAACGCCACTGCGCGGAATCGTTCACCTGCGCCCCGTACTCAATGAAGATTTACGCCGACCGTTTCGCCAAGAAGTCGTGAGTTACGACTTTGAGCCTATCGGTGAGGCCGAAACAACGACCGACGAGTCGGTGCTCGCGAACACGGGTGCGACCGAAACGATCCTAACGCATCCGGCCACAGATGAGGCCGCGCGTGTTGAGACGGGTAGCAAGAGCGAAAGCTCGGAGGATAAATGATGATACGCTGGTTGGCTTTATGTGTCGTGGTGATGGCTATGGCGGGAGCGCCGCTCGCCGCCGAGGTCGTCACGTACGCACATGGTGGACAGATCCGCGTGCTCGCACACCAGAATACTGGTGCGAACACGGAGCAAATGCGCGCGTTGATTTTTACGGGCGTCACCAAGTTAAGCGTGATGCAGACGTGGAATGGCGATGACCTCGATGTCATCCTGGCCGGCAACACGCTGCGTGTGGGACTTCATACCGATCAGAACGTAGAGTTCGGTCTACTCGGGGATAACGGTGTCTACTACGCAGTCAGCGTGGAACCGGCTGCGGCCGACGTCACGTTGAGCCCGACGATCACGGTGCTCGCCGATAGTGGCGGTGCAGCCGCCGATGATGAGAAGATGCACGGGCGCGGCGGTGGCTATGACGGCAGTCGCTGGGAACACGAAACTGCGCTCGTGTTGCGACTGCACAAACACATTCGTGGTGGTCGGACCGTTCCGCAGGTCAGTGGCGCGCCAGCGTTCAACGAAGAGATCCTTTTCACAGAGGGACGGCGTGTTCCGGGTCGTGTTTGGCACGCATCAGACGATTGGACCGTACTTGAGTACCACCACTGGTCGTTGGGATCGGTGCGTGCGGCCCTGGTTGGGGTCACCTATGGTGGCCGCGACCCAGCGGTACGCTTTGAATACCTGACGCAACAAACCGATCGGACGATCGCGATATTCCATTTTACCAAAGCGGACGCGCGGGCTGTATTCAGCGCGAAAGTGGCAGGCGTGACGATGCTGCCAGGCGACCAGGAAATGTTCATCATTTATGAGCGGACGGAGGGGAAATAGATGGCTATCGATCCCCTTGATGGTCGACCGTTGGATGACGGGCAGGATAAAGATGAGAACGCGCTGACGCCGCCAGAGGGCAAGAAGCCGGTGACAGGTAAGGGACCAGGTCCAAAAGATGGGTCGGGCGCGCGGGAGCGCAGTCGAACCACACGGATGATTAACAACACGAAAGAGGCAGCGAAGGAGAAGCCGCGCCATTTCACGGGGTTGTTTGTCGGTGCTGGTATCGTCGTTGTTGCCCTGATAGCGGTGGCCGCTATTGTCGCGAGTCGCGGTCAGGCCGCCGTTACGGCGCCCCCACCCGCGCGCTTTGGCTATGAGACCTCCGAAGATATCGACAGTAAATTCGCGACGTTCATGAAAACGATCGAAAGCGAGATGCCTGAGTTGCGCAACCAGGTTGAGGCGATTGCTGAGCAATCGAATGCGTCCGAGCAACGAATGAATGAGCTCGTGAATCGGGTCGAGATTGCGCGCGAAGCTGATGAGAGGCGCTTGAAAACAGCATTGCAGGAAATCCGGGGAATGCTGGAAGAGCGTGGCGCCCAAGGTAGTGGGAACGATCAGGACTTGGAGGGATTCATTGCCGTTTTGCGCCGCCAAAAAGATGAAGGTAGCGGTTTAACGTTGTCTGAAGCCCGCGTGCGCTTGGAGCAATGGCTCCGTAACGCAGGATTTGCGGGCCCAAATCTGGCATCGCTGCGTGATCGGTCACTGGACCAACTTGGCTTTCTCTATGTGGGCGACGTTGCCGAAGAGGCGCTGAGCGACGAGGAACTGGCCCAGTTGCCGGACGCCTTGCGGGGCGTTGTGCGTGAGCTCGCCGCACACCTGGAAACGACGGGCCGTTCGGCCGGCAAGGTGTTGTTCCGCGAGGAGGAAGCGCTCGCGTGGTTGCGCGCCAAACTGGGCGATACACAGGTCACCGGAGAACAACTCAAGGCCGCTGCGTATATGGCGCGTGTACGGCGTGAGAACGTAACCCGTGAGCAGGAGGAGATGCTCCCCGAGCTCGCGCAGATGCGCGACCGGTCGGGCATCGCGGCAGGGGACCTGTTCCGCGTTGAGGCTTTGGTCCATCGAGAGCGGAAGCGGTGGCCGTTGATGACCCCTGGGCAGCACCTGTCTTTGACCGAGGCACTGGGGCACGCACGCAAAGTCGACACGAAGCAGCGCGGGACGAGTGCGGCACCGATAAAGATCGCCGACTTGGAAGCCATCAATGGTGCCATCCGGGATGCAGTCCGCACCGCTATCGGGCAAGGGGTGCGCTCCCAGCCGGATCTGCTGCGCCGTGCGCAAGCAGCCGGCCTCGCCAAGGCGGAAGCGTTGGACGTCAATGTGGTTAAGAGCGACCTCGATCGCATGGTTATCAACGCGGTTGCCAACGCCGTGCGGGCAACGGTTGCAGCCGAGCAGGGCGGGTCTGATGAGGCGGGAGCCGACACGGGTGGATCCGCTCGCGGGAACAGCCAGCAACAACGGTCGCAAGCCGCGCCGGTGCAGGTGCCCGAATTGCGGCTTGGACCGATTGCGGTCCGTGAAGCGCAAGTGGCACGGTATGCTTGGTTGGTCACAACCATGGCAGCCGAGCGCCTTGAGGTGGACCCGAACACACCAGAAGGTGCGAGTGCTCTCGCGACGGCCTGGTCGTTGGCTCCGGTTATTGGGCAGGCCGCGTGGCAGAGCACGCTAAGTAACGATGGCACACTGCGCGACTTTACGCGCCAAATCTTGGTCGAGATGCAACAGCTCATTTCCGATGGGCGCTCCCTGGGAGCGATCAGCGGCCCAGTGCGTGGGATCCCCGAGGAACACGCGGGCATTGTACGTGGCGTTATGCTTGGCCTGACGTTTGCAGACATGTCCGAAAGCGGCGACCCAGAAGCCACGCAAACAGCGCTGAAGCGGACCTTAAAGGAATTGCGCGACAAGGGCGTCCGACTGCGTGCGGCTGATCTCAATAATCAGCAGGGGTACGAGCGCGTTGCGATGCTGATCACTAGTCTTGGTGGCAGCGTCCTGCCTGTGGTGACCACGCGCGTCGATATGGTTGCCGGCGTGCTGTCCGAACAGGTCATTGAGCGCCAGGCCGCGCTGGAGCAGATTACGCTGGCCGGCAAGGACCGTGCCATGCAAGAGCGATTGATTCGGTCATTGACGGACGACCTTCTACTCGCGCTGCCTGGCGTGCTTGTTGGCTTGGAAGACGGCCGCATGCCCGAAGACATGCTGCGCCGGCTGGTGATCACCGGTACCAACCGTTGGGCGACGGCATCGACGGCCGAGGTGATGCTACAGGGCCACGGCACCGAATTGATCTCGGACCTGCTCGCGGCTGCCGCAGACAGTGATGATGTGCTACCGCTCATCTATGGCCGCATGTCGTCGTGGATACCTGATGCGATTCACGAGACATTGGAGGAAACGCGCCCAGAGATAACCGATAGTACGATTGGTAAAGTCGCGGCTGATGTGAAAAGTCGACTGAAAGATGGCTTAGAACAGGAGCTCGCGCGCGGCACCATATGGGGCAATTTGTCCTCACGCGTCAAGTCTACGACGGGATCACTCGACCGCGCAGGCCAAGAGCGCGCATTGATTCACCTCTCGACGCGGCTTGAAGAGACGACGGTTAAACCGCTAACCCTGCGACGACTCGATGAGACCAGTCAAGCGTTGTACGCAGAGGTCTTGGATGTGATTGCGGGGCGCATTAGTCCCCGGCTGGGGGCCTCCGAGCGTGCGCCGAGCAGTGGTCGCCGCAGTAGTGGCGGACCGACGCCGGTGCGACCGGCTTTCCAAGAGGTCAAAGACATTGGTCTGCCAGGCCTGCCTATTGGCAGCCGCACCGAGACCATCAATGGTGATCGGGTGCTGAAGATTCCGGTTGGCAGTCAGCTCTACGTGACCTTAGAGACGGGTGCGGTGTTGCCGGTCAACAACAGCAACACCTCGAACGTTGTGCAGTTACGTGGCGTCGGTGGCTTCTATAGCGCTGCAGGCAATTGGTACCCCTTGCCACCTGTGATCATCCAGGGAACGATGACACCGAATCTCGGCGGTGATCGTATCGAGGTCGAGCTCAAGAGTCTGACACTTGAGCTCCCGAATGGGCGCACCATCACCAAAGAGATCACAGGTATCGTGGTCGATCAGGTGGATGGTGTCGCCGGCATGCTGGCCGAGTTTCACCGCAACTGGGAAAAGATTATGCCAGAGGCGGGGACGCTTGCGATCCTGCAGGGCGTCAGTTCAGGCCTAGCGGCCCAAGAAAGCACGGTCGAGGTAACCGGCCAGGGATCCACGATTGCGACGACTCAGTCGGGCTCAGCGGTTAGCCAAGGTGTGAGCGACGGCTTCCAGGCCGGTGTTGACCTCCTGAGCGAATACACCCGCAACTATCTGGACGCCATTTCGCCAACACTGGAGGCACCGAACGGTCAGCCGCTGACAGCGGTGTTGACCTCTGAGGTGACGTATCCGGAGTTAACGGCGGTGGACTGGAGCAGTCTCGCATCGCTGAGTACGGAGATTAATGATGGTTTCTGAAGCGTTCAAACAGGCGAACCGTTGTGGTAAAGGAGCGCCCATGCGCGCAATGCTCACAGGACTTATTGGCGCTAGCCTGCTTGCGAGCGGTTGCTCACGGGACCCGGTAACGACCGTACCAGGGCACTTACAGCCGGGTCCATCTATCGAAATTGCTGAACAGGCGATTGGTGGTGGCGGTGGTCGCAACGGAAGTACCTCGACCGTTGGGCGGGTGCCGGTGATTGCATGGGATGCCCCGAATGTACCGCTTATGGTCGACGGTGAAGTTGATCTCATCTACTTCCTTCCGACCGAAAGCCGAGACGGTGAGGCATTACGCTTTGGGCACTACGCGGCCGTGAAGGTACGGGAGCAGTCGTTCACGGTGTCGCATCGGCACGCAACCAAGAGTTTGCTTAACCGCGAGGATGCCGACCGTATCCAACGGTATGGGATGATCCCCGATAGCGCACGGCTGGAGAAGCGTACGCCAACACAGCGTGGAAAACCACTCTTGCCGTATGGTGAACAGACGCAGGAGACAACGCGCGTGTCGGTGGTGGAGGTGTCACCAACCGGGCAGGCCAACGTGGTCGGGACGGGTCGTGTGCAGATGCCGGCACCCGGATCGGCCGTTAACGGTCAGGATCCAACGACGGAGGCCGCGCTGCGGATGTTGGACCAGTTCAACCGCGCGCAGTCAGGCGCGAGTCAGAGTGGGGGGACTGGCGAATGACAGCACCCTTCGCGGACTTATTCCGGATCGTCAATGTTGACGATGATGGGATCTTTTGGCACTCGTCGGGTGCTGCCAGCTATGCGTGGCTGGCGCATCCGATCAGCGCCGAGCATTTGACGGGCGCGCAGCGCCATAGCATTGCAGACCGTCTCGGCCGCGCGATTGGACGCCTGCCATCCGGCGCGACGATCCAATTCATTCAGACCGCGGTGCGCAATATCGATTGGGCGTTAGCCGACTATCAACGCCAAGGTGGCTCCCATATGCCGTTGATGCGGCAGTATGAAAGCATGCGCGTCGCATCCTTTCAGGAATGGGCACGCGGTATGGAAGAAGCGGTCGGCACGACGACGGCCGCTAAAGACATCCAAGTCATGATTGTGCTCACCCTTTTTGAGCACCAAGACAAGGCAAGCATGGAGGTCGTGCGCGACTTTAAGGATGCGCTCAGCCGGCCATACCAAAGCCAAGAAGGGCTCTCACAGGTTGGAATGCTGCGTGCGCACACGCGCACTGAAGAAGCCATCATGGGACTCCGGCAAACGATGCTGAATCAAGTATCGATGCTGGAGGAAGTCTTTCACGCAGTGCGGATGCCGTGCATCCAAGCACAGAGCGATACCTTCGTGCGTTTCGTGCGGACGATGATCCATCCCAATACAGGGCCGCGTGAACCAGTCGTCGTGGACGCATCCCTGTATCTGCCCGAGTTGATCTGTCGGACGACCATTGAGACGGATAGTCGCGGCAAGTTCCTTGTGAGCGATGATGTCCACCAGGGCATGCTCACCGCCGAGAGCTGGCCACGCGACAACCTCTATGCCGGCATGTTGTCGCTAACGAACCAGAACCTCGATAATGAGTTGGCTCCGATCGATCTGATGCGGGATGCCGTGATCTGCCTTAACTGTCGTGTGGTTGATCGGCAGGAAGCGCTTGAGTGGGTCGATGAGCGCGAACGTTTAGCGTCTGGCGATACCGACCGCACGGAAAACCGCGAAGTGTTCGCTGATATTGAGGCGTGCCGGCACTGGGTGAAAACCCAGAATAGGCGAATGGTTGACGTGGAGCTCTCAGTTAAAGTCGTGGGCGAAGACGCAGCCAGCTGTGCGGACAACATGGTCAAGGCGCAGAGCTATTTCCAGGCTTTGGAATTCGGCATGCGCATTGAGGACCATGATGCGCTGACGATCTGGGCCGAGCAGTTGCCAGGGGGCTATCAACGAAACGCGTCCGCTGATAGTGGGTATCGCGCGCGTCGCCGCCTGGATATCGCAGCCGGTGCCCTGGCACCCATCTACCAAAGCGGGCGCGGAACGCGGCGCTTTGTGCACATGTGCTTTAATGAGCACTTTGAGCCATTTGCGTTTAACCAATTCGACCACCCCCGCGCCTTTAACCTGGCTGTCGTCGCGGAGTCGGGTGGTGGGAAGTCACAACGGATCACGGATATCATTACTGATCACATGCGCGCACCTAATGCGTGGACGTCGATCGTTGACTTCGGCGGTAGTTTTGTGCCGACGATGGCGCTGTTTGATCAAGAAGGATTGGATGTTCGCCTCTCACTGAAGCGTCGCGAACCCATGAATGTGTTTGCCGGCCCGGGTGACGTGTGCATTCCGATGCTTTTGGACTGGTTACCAGGACTCGCCTTGGCAGAGGGCGAGCACCTGGCTCCGACGACGGTGGCTAAAATTGAAGGCGCGTTGCGGAGCGCTTACAAAAGTAAGCTGAAACGGAACGTCGAGTTCTATAGCGATGAGGACCTTCTAGAGCAAACGCGCGGGGCCTTCCCGACCAATGTCCGAAAGCGTTTCTCGATCGCGTGCTTGAATGAAGAACAGCAGACCTACGTGGCTGACCTTTTGCGCGGCGATGAAGTGGCGGTACCACGATTCCAGGTCTATTACGTCATGCGGCTGCGCAAATACACCAGCAAGCACAACGTTGTTGTCGACGTGCGATCGCTGGGCGATATCGACCGCGAGATTCTCGAGCGCTTGCGCGCTGAGTTTGCGTATGTTGAGGAGGTCGAAGGCGAAGCCTACGTGCTGTCAACAGAGCGAACGATGGCCGATACGTTGGGGCGTCAAGGTTGGGTCATCGAGGTCGATGACGACTGCCAGTTGGTCGAAGCCGAGCGCCAGGAGGACTATGAAGCCCTGATCAAGGCCGGCGTCTCTGTGATCTATGATGATGACTACATGGAGGAAAACCGGGAGCGCATTACGATTGACCTTGCCGCACGGTTTGGGCGCAACCATGCCCAACTGGAAGAATTCATCGCCCACGATCTCAGGCAAATTGATGCCCGAGAGTATTGGGACGTGTTGGTTGGTTTTGTGGACGTTCAGGATGAGGTGATATTTTCGGACTTTATTCGCGAAGCGAAGAACACACAGGATCCAGAGTTGCTCGGCTTTATCGAGCGCTTGGGTCTCTGGTATGGCGAAGGCGCCTATGCCGAATTCTTTGACCGCCGTGGCGGTCCGGATGTTGGCGAGTACGCTATTCTCAACTTCGATTTCAAGCCAATCTTTAAGGCGCAGAAAGCGTTTGTCATCGCTATGTTGGGCGCGGTATTGACCCGTATTCTCGTGTTCTGCGACTCATACTTTACGATGAACCTGCGCAAGATGATCGTAGTCGATGAATTCCAGCAATTCCGCACGCTGGGGCCGACGATCGAAAAGTTCATGCACACGGTCACACTGCAAGCGCGCAAGAGTGGGTACGGCGCGACGGTCGGGACGCAAAAGTTTGAGCACCTCAAAGAAGCGAACCTGATCGATCAGTTCCAACACTTCCTCATTGGCGGTCAGTTGCCGAGTTCTCATGCGATTATGCGCAAGGAGCTCGATCTTAACGACGAGCAATTGTACGTGGCCAGTAAGGCCCAACTGAGACCAGGCAAGTACAGCGACTTTCTCTTGTACATCCCGGCTACCGGCGTGTGCGACATCACGCGCAGTGTACCGACCGCATTCGAGTTGTGGTTGCGCACGACGTACGGACCGGAGCGCGAGATGCGCAACGAAAAGGCACTCTTTTATCAACGGGAAATGGGATATTCGCCTGCGAAGGCGATTATCATGGCATGTAAGGACCTCGCAGAAGAGCACCCGCGTGGCCTGCGGCCCAAGGAAGGCGTATCGATATGAAAACAATACTCTTAGGTTTTGTGATCGTGGCAGTCGTACTCGGCACGGGGTGCCAAGCACATCGTGGGGCTGATGATCGGGTTACCGATGATGACCTGGTGCTGCGCGAGGAGACGCGCGGGCCTGCCTACGCGGTCGTCGCGCTACGCGAGGTCGATCGGGCACGGTTAAGCGGCAACGTGGTAATTCTCACGAGTGGCAGCGAACCGGTCTATGTGCGGTCAACGGCGATTCACGCGGTGGCCACCGAGGATGCCCGCAATCAACTCGGCCATGAAGAAGAATTGCTGCGCTCCATTAAAGAGTTGCGTGACTCGGTCCAGGAGCAGCAGGCGGGAGCGCCAGAGTGAGAGCTCTCGTGTTTTCCCTTGCCGTCGTTGCATTGCTGGCCGCAGGGTGCGGTCAAGTTGAACGACCGCGCGCCGAACGCTTAATCAGCGACCCAGAGCATGATCACGCCGAAGAGGTCGCGACCAAGCTGGCCATTTTACACGCGGCGCATGACGAGCCTATGCTACCGGTTCCGGATGGGCACACCGGTATCGATGGGAAGCTGGTGGTCACGTATGTGGACCTAGCGCGACAAGCAGCCATGGCGAAAGACTGGGCGACGGCCGACGCGGCCTTGGCCAAGGCGCAACTATTGCTGGAAGGGCGTATCGCCAAACAGCAAGCGGTGGTCCACCTCATGACGCTGTCGATCGACGGAGACGAGCCATGACGATCCTTGCGAAGTGGGCAAAACATACGGCGATTGTCTTCGCCTTTCTGTTGGCTAGTGGTTTTTTAGCGGCGCTGTGGCGCGGACTGGATCTGTGGGAGCGCACGGTGCAAGGCGATGCGGTGCGGGTCCAGATTGAGATGGAGCGGCATCAAGTGTGGCAGCGCATGGTGCAACAGGGGATGATGGGACCGGCTGAGTTGACCGCGCAGGGTCAGGCCGTCGAAAGGGACGTCCTGCAGCAGGCAGGAAGAGTGCCGGAATCGTTTGAGGTCCCAGCGTCTGTTGGGGCCGGTGGTGCCCCTCAATGAGCGACTCGGTCGCGGTTCCTGTTACGGTTGGCACGGTGCTGAAGGGCGTTGTGGTCGACTACCAGGGGGAAGACCTGGTCGCGATTACCATCGCCGAGACGGGCGTCACGGTTCCGGCGCAAGCGTCGGGTTTAGTGATCCCGCCAGGGAATGAGCGCGCGGTTCGCGAGCGTCGCTGGGATGCCCTCATGGCGTCTCAGGGACGTGTTGACGCGGTTGTGCTTGGCTGGCATCAGGGCCTAGCGCAAGTCTTACTGCGCGACGACCACGGGCACGTGATCGACGCGGATGCCGTTGAGCTCGGGATCGCGACACCACTCGGCATAAGTCTGCGGTCGGATGTTAAAGGGCACAAGGAGCTGATACAGGCAGTGATGGTCGCAGCCCGGCGCAGCGCGGGCCTGTGGGCAGACAAGGACGTTGCTGAAGCGACCTGGGAGACGGTCGGCTCACAGATGCCACCAGGTGCGATGGACCGCATCCGGCCGGCGTGGTTTGAAGATCACCCAATTCTGACCTTGTGCATGATTGGAGTGGTCGTGATCGCACTTTGGGTTCGCGCACAGTCGATGCGCGTCGCTACGGCGGGCGCGGAAGCCTCAGAAGAAGAGCGTGGCAAGATTCGCAAGACGCTTGAATGGGTCATGCGTGCGCACGGGCAGTTTATCCTCCCGCGCCCCCCGGTGGCGCAGTCTCAAGATCCATTAGATCAGCGCGAAGAAACAGGTGCCGAAGCCGGCCCGCAAAAGGGAAAGCAGTAAGGACGAGATGGTTATTAAATCGGTGACGGCATTGATAACAGGAACACTCTGTGCGGTAACGGTCGGCCTGCCAGCCGTGGATTACGTACTCCCGCGCAATCAGACCAAAAAACGCGAGGCCTATCTGGACATCCGCAGCATCGCGGCCGATGTCGCCTCGCCGATGACGCGCACCCAGCCGGGCACAAGCGTACGCGGCAACGGTACGCTGAGCATCCTCTATGACAATGAACGGCTCTATCGTGAAGAGGTCGTGCCGGCAGCGAATCGCGACGAAGGAACGCAGCACACGTTAGCAGCACGCTTACGCCTGCGTATCACCGGCTCCTGGTCGACGGAGGTAGCGGTTCGGGGCATCATAGCGAAAGCTTACGATGGCGCAGATATCAGTACGCTCGATTCCCTGGCGATTTATCAACTCTACGATCAACGGTATCGCGGTGCGAACCTGGTCATGGGGCTTGGGTGGCCAGTCGGTCGCGGGAAACCGCTGAGCGAAGGGCATTCGGTTGACGAAGTGCGGCCCGATGCAGTCGTGGGCCTCCGCATGACAGAACACGCGTATTTCAACGTGTTCCATCTGAACATCAACGGACGCTACGGCGATTCGATCGTCTACGTCACTGATCGGGATCGCCCCGTTGATGATGGCCCCGGCATCTTGGAAGGCGAGTGGGTTGGGGACCGCCTGCGGTTAAACGCGAGCTTCGGGTGGACCTGGCGTCCGATCTGGTGGTATCGGGTCGGTGCCGAAGCGGAGGCGACGATGGATTGGCTGTACGGCGTTAAGGGGAGTGAAAATCAGGAACTGCGAGACCGGCGCTTCCGCATCGAGCTGTTCCAAGAGTTCACCTGGTCGCCGAATGCGTCATTCGTCGCAGCGGTGGGCGTTGACCCCGATACGCTTAAGGAGCTTGAGGAGCATGCAATCCTTGGTTCGGCTGGCCTGGTTCTGCGTTTCTAAAGATGTTCGGTCTTCTCGCGCGCTTAGTGGTGTTTTTTCTTTGGGTCACCATGGTGTCAGCCTTGGTTGCAGTCCTGACCGCTGGTTTCACCAGCGTCGAGCGTATTGACCAGGCGTATGTGCGCGAAGTGCGCGCCATGCGCTGGCTGGGGCCAGGCGTCAGCGAAGAGAAGCGCATAGGCCCGGAGCGCCGGGGCCTTGCGGCCGGCAACTGGATTGCCGACCAAATCGATGCGATCGCCCTGCCCAACGGCGGGAGCCGCTTGGGCGACGGTGTTCGTGAGGGCGTCCGTCGTACAGGGCTCCGAGCGTGGTGGCAACGTCAACGCCCGCATGTGAATGCGTTCCTCCCCACGCTGGTCATGCGCCTTGAAGCATTTTTCGTGTCGATGGCCTTGGCCTGTCCCCTATTGATCAGTTGCTATTTCGTTGGTGAGTTTCTCGGGCGCAAAGCGATGGCAGCCGGCGAGCTCAAACGGGAGAGTACCGTGAATGCGTGGAAATGGGGGTTCCGTAGCGTGGTCCAAGCGATGGCGATTGCGGCAGGCTTGGTGGTCGCACCGCCTGTTGCCTGGTGGATTGTGCCAGGGATTGCGGTGCTGGGTCTCTGCGCGGTACAGGTGCGACGGTACTTCCCGGAGATCGTGTGATGGCCGTTGAAGTACCCGTCAATACGCAGGCAGCTTTTGAAAACATGCTGCCGAACCCCATCCGCTCCGCGCGTCTGTTGCGGATTTGGGGGACCATTGCGGTCGCAATGGTCGCAGCCTTAACGCCGTTCCTGCTGGATTATTGGGTGGTTGCGGCGCTGTTGATGCTCTCGGGGACCACGGCAGTGGTCTGGAGCATGGTGCTCATCCAACGCGCGCGGCGCGATGAGATCGAGCTGTATAAGAGTCGCCTCTACAGCATCAAAGCCTTGCCGGCACACCCTGACGAAGCGCAGCAGGAAAAGAAGGACATCAAACTCCCGCTCGCAGAACGGGAGGGCCAGTGGTGGCGACAGCGCGGCCCGAGTTTCACTCACGAGCAGATCGAAGAGACCATCTACCAGGCGAACGGGGATGAGCGCACACAGTGCTACTGGCGCCGCGTCCTGGTTCCGGAGACGGCCACCCAACATCGGGCGTTCGCGGTGTATGTGCGCGAAAAGTGCCCGGAACTGTATCGGATCATTGCCGAGTGGTGGAAAGAGTTCCACGCCGATGAAGTGGCCAGTCAGCTTTGGGCTGGGCAGACCTTCGAGGGGCTGGACTTTGACGGTCAGGCCTTGGTGCGCACACGCACCGAGGTCGAGTTTTTGACCGGCTGTCACATTGCGCTCGAACCAGATACGTGGCTGGTGCGTGAAGATAAACGGCCGAGTCATCGGACGTATAGCCTTTTACGGCAACGCCTGGCAGCCGTGCTGCCAGGGGGGGCACCTGCTACCGCGATTATCGATGCTGCGCCGTGGGTGTGGCGACCGATCCGCAAAAAGCTGTATGTTGGGAAGGGCTATCAGTGGGGGAACGACCACTGCCTCGCCATGCATTACTCGCGCTACTTTGCGAAGGGACAAGTCCGCAAGGGTCGCCATAAAAAGGCAGCCAAAGAGGGCGAAGACCTGCGAGCAGATCCCCGCTTCCTGGGGCTAGATTGGCGCAAGATCGCGCCGGTATGGACAGACTACGAGAAAGACCTGAAACAGCACACGCTGTTTATGGGTGCGAGTGGCTACGGTAAAACCCGTGGCGTTGAGCCCCTTTTGATTCAATCAATCTACAATGGGTCAGCGGTGGTCTGGAAAGATCCCAAGGTAGACAATGAGGCCGTTGCGCTCATCGCCCATCACGCGAAACTGGCCGGCCGCGAGCAGCAAATCGTCTTTCTATCCGTTTCGCGACCCGAATTGCCATACAATTGCAGCTTTAACCCGATTAGCGGTTTTCACGACCCAAGCCAGATTGGCAACATCCTAGCCGGCATGATGCCGGCGGATGCGGGGCAAAATCAATTCTTCCTTGAAGAGGCCAAGAACACGGGGCGCATCGTAGGCACTCAAGTTGACTGGGTGAACAAATGGATGTCGCTGCTCAGCGACGGCGACGATCTCGCGTGGCATCCGCCGCGCCTGGTATTGTGGCTTGAATGGGCGCGCGTGAACAAGCTCCACGTGGCGTCCGACAGCGAAAAGGGATCGGAGCGCAAGACACGCATCGATGCGAGTTGGGCGGAGTTTCTGGAATCCGAGAAGCGCTTGCGTGCCGAGGACCGTGATTACCGGCCGCGGTCACCGGGCGAAGAGTGCCTCTTCACGCTTTGGAACCAACCGCAGTATTGTGCGCGGTGGTGGAAACTGCACTTCGGGCACCTCAATGATTTTGCGCTGAATAATCGGCAACGACTGTTCAGCTGGACGATGCGCCTGGTCTTTCCCTATCTCTGTATCGAAGAGGATCGTTTCCGCGACCCGCTGTTCCCGGTCTCAGACAACCTTGAAGTGGTGACGGGCTATACGCCCCCGATGCAGCCTGCCAACAAAGAGAAGGCCACCCCATTGGTGGAGGTGTACGAACGAGCGAGCACGCACATCCTGGAACCGAACGGCATGTTGCGCGCGGACACCAAGCGCAATAGCTGGGCCTATCTGTATGAAGTGGCTCTTGATGCGACACAGCTACCGCAGGTGCATCATATTCTAGAGCGCATGCAACGCAGCATTGGGGAACTGCTTGGTTCCATCAAGCGACCGCCGGAAGAGTACGGCCAAGCCGTGGCGAACTTGCGTGCGCCCATCAATGAGATCGTCGCTGGCGAAAAGTTTGAACTGCTGTGCTCGGCGGACCCGGACATTACCTGGAAGCGGATTCACGAAGAGAAGCTGATCGTCATCTTAGCCTTGGGCTCGATGACGGACCAGAAGGCGTCGGACGCAGTCAGTAAGGCGTTCGTGCAGAGCTTGCTCGGATATGGCGGGCATATTCAGGACCGTGGCGGTGCTGATCTCGATTTGCTCTACGTGGGCGACGAAATGTTCAGTTGGATTACGGCCGACTGGGCATCGATTGTCGATAAACTCCGTGGAACGGGCGTTCGGACCGTAGGCCTTTGTCAGTCAGAGGCCGGCATGCGGTACGCGACGAAGAACCCTGATCTGTTTACGCATATCGTCACCAATGTGACGAATCGTTACACGTGCGCGAGCCCCAACCGTGCGGACCAGGAGGCGTTTACGAACGGCCTTGGAACGGTGATTGGATTTGTGCCGGTCAGAACGGTCACAGAGACGCCAGCACTCGGTTCGGCGGGCAACCAGCAGGTCAGTCAATTCTCGGGCTCTGAGTCCTGGAACTGGACCTCGGAAAAACTGCCGAAGCTGGAGCCCGAGTATATTGGCAAGATGCCCATCGGCATGTTCTTCCGTCGCGTGCAAGATCTGCTCCACGTCTACCAGGCGCCACTGGTTGAACGAGCCCCGGTGAGCTACCTCGCGCAGGTAGGGATGGATGCGAAGAACAATCGCTGCTTGCTTGAGGGGATCGATTACGGTGTGGCCGGTGGCGATCACCTGAGACGCCTGCAGGGGTGGGGCAGTGCCGAGCGCCTGTTCACGTCCGCCGATGCCAACAACACGTCGCACCTCGACGTGGTCGCGCCCGTGTCGGCTACTCCCGTGCCTGCCGCTGCCAGCCTGCCGCAAACGATCCTCCAGGAGATCAGTCTAGCGACGGGTGATGACGGCCCCATCAGTGATGAGGAAGCGGCGAAGCTCGCGGCCGAGCAGGCGCAGGCAGATGCCTTCCAGGCGGCACTCAGTGCCGAAGGCATGGGCGACGACGAAGACGACGACGAACAAGCCTTTGTGGCCGAGATGGAGCGGCGCGCACAAGCACAGGAAGCCGCAGATGCGATCGATGAACCCGAGGTTATCGATGACGAAGACGGGGACGACCTGCCGCCGGGTGACGATGACGACCCGAGTGATGACGATGATGACCCCTGGGCTGCGGTTGAATCGGGGGCTGAAGAGGCGCCCGAGGATGACTGGTGGGACCAGGACGGGCCGCTTCCCGTGGATCAGGAGCCGACCGAACCGGTCGCCGTTGAACTGACCGATGACCGGGGGGGCTATCAGAAGGGCCATCGTGACCGCAAGGGGCGTAAAACGGGCTCATGGACCGTACATGAACCCAACGGGGACGCGGTCGCCGAGGTGCTCTATCGAGAGGATGCGCCAGTTGCAGAGCGGCCAGCAGGACCGAGTGTCAGCGAGCAGGAAAAATGCCGCGAAGCCTACCCGGAACACGACGGGTGGGTGTACTGCGGGCTGCGCATGGCGGGCAAGCGGATCTTCAGTTGGCTGGTGCTTGATGAAGAGGATCGCACGCGAGAGCGCCATCGCTACGGGATGGACGGACGGCCAAAGGGCGTCTGGGAGGTGCTCGATGAAACGGGTGCAACTATTGAAACGAAGCCAGCCCCGCTAGAGGGACCGTGATGCAACTCTTTTGTTGCAGAAACGGTGAAGCTATTATCATACTCATGGTTCGCAAGCATGTGCTTGTGAACCTCGTTCCTGGGCGCTGTGCTCCCAGGAATAATCTGATCCATAACGGATCATAACCGTCCAACTGCCATTTCGTGGTTGGACTTCCGGCACATTGGATGCCGTTAATCGCGCTTAAGCGCATGCGCGGGGATAGAACCCGCAGAAGGAGGCCACCATGGCCCGTATGACCGAGAATGCCCTCGAAGGCAACGGCAAGCCCATCGATAAGATCACCTCGCGTTATTTCGAGCTTTCTGCCGATCAACACGAGGCGATGACGTCGGATGCATTGGACAAAAAGGCGCGCGATCTCGCCACCGCTGCAAGCGATGGCAAGCGCGACTACCGCAAGTTTCCCCGTTGGGCGATGGCTGAAGAAAAGGCGATCGCTGGGGTTGCACCCGACATGACGAAGGAAGCGCAGGTTTCGCCCTACGCCCGACTCATGTCGCAGTCTCGTGGCTACGAGCAGGCGGCACGTTCGAAGGAAGCGATCTCGAAAGGGCTCCTCCAAGAATTTGCCAACGAAGATGGCACCGTTGAGCGCGGCATTGTCTCGCTCGATGGTTCCAAAAAGCCGGCTCGCGAAGGTCAATGGGTGAAGCTCAACAGTGAGGGCCAACGGCTCGAACTGTCGACCTTCAAGGACGGGAAGGCAAACGGTGAATCCCTCACCTACGATCCGGCCAACGGCCGCGTCGCAGAAAAGGGTTTCTACCGTGAGGGTGAAAAAGCGGGGACCTTTTACTCGAACTTCAACGAGAAGGGCTTTGCCCAACACGTTGAAAAGTTCAAGGGTGGTGCGCTGGAGAAAGCCTACGACCGTACTCCTGAGTCCGTAGAAATGCGGAAAGAGGAACGGGCGCAGACCCAGCGCGCTCAAGAGGCCGTCCACGCTATTCGACCGTCGATGGGATAACGCAATGTAGCCTTGGCTGCTTGCATTGGCGCCCTCACTCTATCGAGTGAGGGCGCTTTTACTGCTGGACAACGTCATGGAGCGTTTCTATCCGCGCCCCCGTGAAGGGGCGACCCCTCAACAGCACCGTTTTCCCCGCCTGGGACTGGTTTCTATCCGCGCCCCCGTGAAGGGGCGACTGAACAGCAGGTCGGCGTGTATCAGGACCAAATGTTTCTATCCGCGCCCCCGTGAGGGGCGACATGCCCAGCGGGGCCAGGTTGGCGGCGGGGATGGTGTTTCTATCCGCGCCCCCGTGAAGGGGCGACTTCGTGTGCGTCGATGGGGTCCATCTCCTAGTGGGTTTCTATCCGCGCCCCCGTGAAGGGGCGACGCGCCAAAATGACAAGCGCAACGATGGGATAAACGTTTCTATCCGCGCCCCCGTGAAGGGGCGACCTGGCGTCTACCCACCCCGGCCTGCGCGCCACGGTTTCTATCCGCGCCCCCGTGAAGGGGCGACTGCCTCGCAGTGTCGAGCGGGCCCTGGACTCCCACCAGTTTCTATCCGCGCCCCCGTGAAGGGGCGACGCGCGAATCTGTACCGCGCTTCCATCGGCATGATGTTTCTATCCGCGCCCCCGTGAAGGGGCGACAAGACGTCACGCGATGCGGCAATGACGCCCTTCTTGTTTCTATCCGCGCCCCCGTGAAGGGGCGACATATGCCCGGCGCGTGTCGGGGTCAACGCTGGTGTTTCTATCCGCGCCCCCGTGAAGGGGCGACCCAATTCCTTGCGCGTAAGGGTGACCGGGCGGTGTTTCTATCCGCGCCCCCGTGAAGGGGCGACGTCCATGTGACTGCTGCCACCATGGAAGCCATCAAGTTTCTATCCGCGCCCCCGTGAAGGGGCGACCGGCCAGCCCAATCGTAGCAACCTCACGCGCACGTTTCTATCCGCGCCCCCGTGAAGGGGCGACACCTGCAACCCACGCGCATGAGGAGCAGAACATGTTTCTATCCGCGCCCCCGTGAAGGGGCGACTTGCTGTGCTTGGTGGTCGCCAGCACCGAGGACGCGTTTCTATCCGCGCCCCCGTGAAGGGGCGACTGTGGGCGTAAACGATCCAATCCTTATCGCTAAGGTTTCTATCCGCGCCCCCGTGAAGGGGCGACATCCACCACCGGCCCCGTAACCGATATTAACGACGTTTCTATCCGCGCCCCCGTGAAGGGGCGACGCGTTACGCCGGTGCGCTGGACCAAGCGCTGATGTTTCTATCCGCGCCCCCGTGAAGGGGCGACACACGTTTGAGGCCGGCGAGACCTACGATTTGACCGTTTCTATCCGCGCCCCCGTGAAGGGGCGACCGCGCCAATAATCCATGACCCCGCTCACGGAAACGTTTCTATCCGCGCCCCCGTG
>JAQIBG010000219.1 GCA_027859175.1 Planctomycetota bacterium
GACCGGACCCGGTCGTAACGACCCTAGTTGATTAGTGAGGAGGCCCATGGCAGACGGCACCACGACCCCTGCGGCTCAGACTGAGCCGCCACCACCGAGCGCCGACCCGGCGACCGCAATTGAGGCCGAAGGCCTGTGCAAGTATTACGGACAATTTACCGCGGTTGAGGACGTGAGCTTCACCGTGCCCAAGGGCTCGATCACGGCCTTCTTGGGCCCCAACGGCGCTGGCAAGTCGACCACGATGAAGATCCTGACCGGTTTTCTCGCGCCCACGGCCGGTAAGGCCTACTTGGCCGGCCACGATATGACCCGCGACCGGATGGCCGCGAGCCGGATTCTCGGCTACCTGCCTGAGAACGGCCCGCTGTATCAAGACATGTCGCCATCTGGGTTCCTGCGCTTCTGCGGCCGCGTTCGCGGCATGGGCGAAGATGCCCTCGATCTCGCGCTTGATAAGGTCCTCGATTCGTGCCGCTTGGCCGAGGTCTGGCACAAGCCGATCCGCAAGCTGTCGAAGGGCTTCCGCCAGCGCGTGGGCTTGGCCCAGGCGATTCTGCATGACCCCGCCGTGCTGATTCTCGATGAGCCGACCTCCGGCCTCGATCCCAATCAGATCCACCTGGTGCGCGACTTGATTCGCTCGCTGGGCGAGAACAAGACCGTGTTGTTGTCGACGCACATCTTGCAAGAGGTGGAGGCCATGGCCGACCACGTGATTCTGATTTCCGACGGGCGCGTTCGCTTCACCGGCACGGCCGACGAGCTGCGTGGCGATAGCACGCTTGATGACCGTTTCCGCGAACTGACCAAGGGGGTGGCCTCATGAGCGCGCTCAATCCGTCCGCGATCATGGCCGTGGCGCGGCGTCAGTTGGGCAGCTTCCTGGCCAACCCGCTCGGCTACATTTTCATTCTGGCATTCGTGGTGATCACCGCGGCCGCCACCTTTGTTCAAGACGAGTTCTTCCGCCGCAACATCGCTGACTTTGGCGTGATCTACGGCGAGATGATTTGGATTTTGATGGTGCTGTTGCCGGCCCTGGCGATGGGTGCGTGGTCGTCTGAGCGCGAGCACGGCACCGAAGAGTTGCTGCTGACCATGCCAGTGAGCGTGGCTGATGCCGTGATTGGCAAGTACCTGGCGATTGCCGGCTTCTTCACCATCGCGATGACCTGCAACCTGTCGAATCTGGCGATGTTATCGTGGTTGGGTGAGCCGGATGTTGGGCAGATTTTGGCCAACTACATCGGTTGGTGGTTGCTTGGCCTGGGTTACGCAGCCTTAGCGTTGCTTGGCAGCGTAATGGTGGCGTCAAACGCGATTGCCTTCGTGTTCGGTGGCTTGTTGTGCGCGTTGTATGCCTTGGTGACCTGGCAGTTTGATCTGTTGGCGCCCTTTGACCGCGGGCTGTTCTCACTCGATCTATTGGTGCTAACGGTGGCCGTAACCGTGGCCGGCTTGGGCACCGCGATCTTTATGTTGTCGAGCCGCCGCTGGCAGGCCGATCGCATGGGTAACGTGGCGATGCAAATTGTTTGCCTGATTCTGACCGTGGTGGTGGCGATCAACATCGGTCGCATCAGCCAGAAATGGCATTTGCAGACCGATCTCAGTGCCGCTGGCATTAGTTCGCTGACCAAGGAGTCGTCGGCCATTCTTGGTCAGCTCGCCTATCCCACCGAAGTGGTGGTGGTGGTGAGTGATGACTCGGTGTTGCCCGAGAACCTCGAGAGCAAGGCGCAGGAGCTCCTGTATAAGGCGCGCGCCTTGAATCGTGAATCGGGTGGCTCGGTGAATGTGACCATTCTGCGCCCAACCGATCCTTATGACGAAGCCGGCACCCAGGCCCGCGAAGTGTATGGCCTGGAAACGCGCAGTGCCTTCAAGCAGACCGTGGTTGGCAATGAGAGCGTGGATGTGTTCCTTGGTGCGCAGGTCATGTGTGGCTCGGAAACCGAAACCGTCGAGTATTTTGATCCGGGCCTGTCGGTTGAATACGAGATCGTACGCGCTTTGCGTAAGGTGACCACCGAGGCCGGCGCCAAGCCGCCCGTGACCGTCACCATCGTTGCGAGTGAAAACGTACCCGAGAGCGAAACCGATCGCCTCGAGGCGCTGCTCGCCTGGGCCAGCACCGAGCGACCTAATGTGACTGTGAAGGTGGAGCGCGTGGCCGATGCTGCCGCCGCCGCCGACCAGCACGGTTTGCGGGTGTTGACCATCACCCCGCCGATGCCGCTGGAAGAGCCGGCTGAAGAAGAAGCCAAGCCCGAGGGCGAGGCCGCTGCGGCGGATAATCCAGACCAGGCCGCTGCAGAGAAACCTGAAGCCAAGCCGGCCCCCGAGCCAGTAGACGTGGTTCTCGGTGCGGTGATTGCCGGGCCTGAGTTCCATGCCCGCGTGGAAGCGATCGGCGAGGCCGACAGTGTTGACTCCGACATGCTCGCTGCGATCCGGAAGGCCCGTCGCAAGTTGCCGGTGCTCGGCGTGCTTGATACGGGGCTGGAGCTCAACGGTGGCTTCAACATGGCCAACATGGGGCAGAACCCGGTCTGGGGTATGGTGAGCGAATGGGGCAAAGTGTACGACATCCGTCAGCTTGATCCGGATAGTCTCGGCGCCGATCTCGACGATGTTGATGCCCTGGTGGTGGCCTTGCCCTCGAGCCTGCCGCCTGAGGCGATTGCGCCGCTGAGCGAATGGATTTGGAGTGGCAACCCAACCCTGTTGATGGTTGACCCCTTGCCGATGTTTGCTGTTCAGCAGGGGCGTGGTATTGCGCCTGGCATGCCGCCGCAACCGCAGGGTGGCGGCATGATGGGCATGCAGCAACAACCTGGCCCGCCCAAGGCTGGTATCGAAGGCGTGCAGCCCTTGCTTAAGGCTTTAGGCCTGAAGAGCGATCTGGCCAGCGTGATGTGGTCGAATTACACGCCGAGCTTTGAGTTCACGCATCTGCCCAAGGAGTTCGTGTGGGTAGACCCCACCGGCGGGCAGTACGGTGACGATCCGATGATGCAGGGCGTGCACACCTTGATCTTCCCGGCACCGGGCATGCTCGAGCTTGAGGAAAACCGCAGCACCGAGATCACGCCCTTGGTGATGTTGGGTGCGCCGCGCGCTGACAAGCGCGAAGCCTGGGGCATCACCGATTATCAGAGCTACATCAGCAATGATCCTTTTGGTCGCGTTGGCCTGGAGATTCCGCGCCATTACTCGCAATATCCGCTGGAAGATGTGCGGCCGATGCTGGCCGCGCATGTGGGCGGCACCATGGCCTTCCCCGATGTGGATGGCGATACTGAGATTGCGCCTGGTAAGCCGAGCCCCGCTCCGGTTAACGTGGTGGTGGTGGCCGATACCGACTTCATTCACGACGGCGTGTTCAACATCTACCGCAGCGTGCCGACGGGTCAGGATTCGGCGGCTCCCGCCGAGTTGACGCGCCTGCGCAATGTGCAGTGGATGGAGAACGTGGTCGACGTGCTGATGGGTCGCGACAGCTTGCTGACGCTGCGCGCGCATCGCCCGGGTTTGCGTTCGCTGACCAAGATGGACGAGAAACGCAGCGACCACCGCAAGCGCAACGTAAAGCGTGAAATCGAAGCCACCGAGGCCGCTGATGCCGAGCGTGACGCTGCGCGCGCGACCCTGAAAAAACAGCTCGATGAAATTATGGCGCGCCAAGACATCGACCGCATGCAGCGCGAGAACATGCGCCGCTATGCCGAGATTCAGGGCCAGATTCAGGTTAACGAGCGGATCCGGCGCGTTGATCACCAGCTTGAGGTAGAACGGCGCAAGCTCGCGTCTGAGTTCCGCGAATCGGTTTCGCGTGATCGTCAGTACATGCGTTGGCTGATGGTTGGCATTCCGGCAGCGGTGTTGTTGCTGCTGGTGGCCGTCGTTACCGCGGTGCGCTTGGCTAAGGAGAGCACCGACATCCCTGCGTCTCGTGATCGGAGGAAGGCATGAAGATTCTCCCTATCGTTTTGGCGGTATTGGCAGTAGCCACCGCGATTCCAGCCTGGTTTGTTGACAAGGCGCCGAACGTGGTGCCCGAACTCGAAGATAAATACATCGGTATCGAACTGGAGTTCGCCGATGCGGCCGAGGTCCGGAGTCTGGGTGATGACGTGGGCAAGATCCGCGTGGTGACCTGGGATAAGGCCGAGACCACGATGATCGAAGTGGTGCAGAAAGACGGTGCGTGGCAGATTGCGTCGCGCCTTGATTACCCGGCTGATGGCGCCAACAAGGTGGGCGAAACCGCTGGCCAGGTGCTCGGCTTGCGCAAGTTGCGTTTGGTGACCGACGATACCGCGGCCCACGTCAAGCTGGGCGTAGTAGATCCGCTCGACAGCAACGCCGACGACGAGGGGCGCGGTCAGCGTGCCACCTTGTGGGATGGCGGCGACAAGGTGTTGGTCGACGTGATCATTGGTGGCATGGTTGATGATTCGCCCGGTCAGCGCTACGTGCGCGAGGCCGATAGCGCCGCGGTGTATACGGCCCAGGTGAGCGGCAGTCTGTCGGCCAAGTTTATCGACTGGGTGGAACCCAACCCCTTCGACCTTGAAGCCGATCACGTGCTGCGGGCGATGGTTGAGAACTACTCGATCGACGAAACTGCTGGCACGCAGGAGATGCGGTTCCAGGCGGTGTTGAAGCGCAACGACAAAGACGCCAACTGGACCAGCGACCAAACCCCGGGCGACAAGGTGGTCGACGATGGCGCGATCGATTCAATCGTGGGCAAGGTTGCCGATTTACGCCTCGCTAACGTGGCGATGCGGCGTGGCCTGGGTGCCGCGCAGTTGTCGCAACTGGGCATCTTTGTCACCGAGCAGGGCGTGTTTGGTAACGAAGGCGTGTTGCGTTTGAGTTCCAACTTGGGCTACACCTATCATCTGTTCTTTGGCGAGGTCACCGGTTCGGCTACCAGCACCGGTGATGACTCGGCTTCGGCTGATGCCGACCGTATCATGGCGGTGTGGGTGTCGTACGCCGAGCAAGACGACACCTCGTTGCCCGTCGTTGCCCCCGAATCGGCGCCGCCGGCCGAGGGTGAGGAGGTCAACGCCGAGGCCGCCAAGCAGGCGGCTGCCAAGCGCGCCCAGCAACTCAAGCAGCGGGCCGAGCATGTTGCCAGCCGTCAGAAAACGGTGGAGCAGCTCAATGTGAAGTATGCCGACTACTTCTACGTGATTCGCGATGCCGACTTCCAGGCCCTGCGCCCAGAGGCCGGCAAGCTATTCACCGATCCGCCCAAGGAAGACGACGCCGCTGCTGACGAGTAGTATGGCCGTGGTGACGAACCCAATGAGCCCCGTCAGCTGTGCTGGCGGGGCTCATTCGTGCCTGAATGCCCGGGATGCATCCGACTTGGTCTTCACAAGCGCCTAGGATTGACCTGGGCGCCTGAGTTTGTCTGATCGTGCCTCACCCGCTGCGGAGTATTCCATGACCGACGCCTTCGATCTCGCCGACCACCTGGCCACACATGGCCAGAGCCACTTGCTCGAGGGGGTCGACGCACTCGATGCCGCTGCGCGCGCGGCGTATCTCGAACGTTTGGCGGGGGTTGACTGGAATGAACTGGCGCATCCGGCTGAGCCGGTGTCGATCCAAGACGTGGGCCCGAGCCGGGTGGTGACCCTGGCCGAACGCGCCGAGCGCCGCGCCGAGTTTGTTGCTGCTGGTGACAAGGCCTACCAAGAGGGCGCGGTAGCGCTGCTGATGGTGGCTGGCGGCCAGGGCACGCGCCTCGGCTTCAATGGCCCCAAGGGCTGCTATGAAATCGGCGCCCACTCCGGCAAGAGCATCTACCAGGTCCAGGCCGAGAAGGTGCTGGCGCTGTGCAAGCGGGTTGGCCGCGAAGTGCCGTTCCTGGTTATGACCAGCCCGGCTACCGACGTCGAAACCCGGGCCTTCTTTGCCGCCCACGATCGCTTCGGCCTGTCGGAGTCACAGCTGCGTTTCTTCTCGCAGGGCACCGTGCCCTCAATTGCTATGGATGGTCGGGCCTTGATGGCCGGCCCGGGCAAGCTGCTTGAAAACCCTGATGGCCACGGCGGCTGCTTCCAGGCCCTGCTGAGCTCGGGCGAATTGCGCCGCCTGCGTGACGAGGGCGTGCGCCAGATCGTGTACATCCAAGTCGACAATATTCTCGCGCCCTTTGATGACGCCGAGTTGGTGGGTCTGGCCGAGATCGAAAACTCGGACGTGATCACCAAGGTGCTGGAGAAGGCCCATCCCGACGAAAAGGTTGGCCACCTGGTGCGCATGGACGATCACGACGTGATCATCGAATACACCGAGGTCACGCCCGAGCAGACGCGGACCAAGGGGCCTGATGGCGAATTGGTGTATCGCTGGGGTTCACCGGCCATGCATTGCTGGGGTATCAACTTCTTGGCCGGCCTCGAAGACCGCAACTTCAAGCTCCCGCTGCACCGTTCGGTCAAGCCGCTCAAGGCCTGGTGCCAGGGCGAAACCGGCGAAGTGAAGGGCCACAAGAACGAGCGTTTCATTTTTGATCTCGTGCCCATGGCTGGCGTCAGCCTCGGCATGCAGATCGAGCGCGAGTACGAGTTCGCACCGGTTAAGAACGCCGAAGGCGCCGACAGCGCCGCCAGTACCCGCGCTATCGCCTCCGCAGCCTGGACCGAGTGGCTGCGCGCATCTGGCGTGACGGTGGAGCTGGCCGAGGGTAACTT
>JAQIBG010000377.1 GCA_027859175.1 Planctomycetota bacterium
GGCTGGCCCACGCCAATGATGACTTCGGCCACGACATGCACGACGACCGCCGCACCATGACCCTCAATGCCGGAGCGCGTTACCGCCGGGTCCTGATGTTCATCGACTACGCCGCCCTCACCTCCAAAGACGAAACCGGGACCCGAACCGACGAAGTCAGCTTCAGCCTTGGCGGCATTCTGTTTGAAGAAGAGCCCCTGCTGACCGAAGACGCCGACCGCTTTGACCTTTCGGTAGGTGTTGGCCTGCGGCTCATTGGTGATTACAGCGGCCAAGACCTTCAGAACGATTGGCACGATCTGGTTGGACAAGAACCCACCGTGCTTCCGTATGAAGAGGCCGACGACGAACTCCTCGCCTGGTTCAGCACCGAGTACACGATTTTCGCACCGCTTGACCTCGGCACCTGGCGACTCGGTGGCAGCGCGACCCTGCAAGGCCTCGTAACCAGCGAAGGTGCCGGCAAGATCTCGCCTGCGATTCACGGCTTCCTGCAGCACAACAAATCCGACTTATGGATTGGCCTGCGACACGAATCACGCGCCGGCGATGCCAGCACCGCCACCAAAGACGTGGTCCGCGATTACGAAGACGGCACGTGGGCAACCTTCGGCGTGCGTGTGCTCGGGGTCCCCTACTTCTCGGCCGGCTACAACCTCGACACCGAAGAGTCATACGGTGTTATCGGCCTAACCCTCGACATCTGAGTTTTATTCGGCCCCGGCTTGTTTGAAGCCGTCGGCCAAAACGCCCAGCAGAGCCGCCGCCAATAGGTTGCTACCGGTGAGCTGATAGCCGCCACCGGGCTGGCTCCTTAGCACTAGGCCCGCCTCATCAAAGCGCTCGCACACAAGTCCCAAGGCCGCGCGGATATCGCGCTGTGCGCGGTTTTTCGGCTGCAACCATGACACCACACCCGCACCCAATTGCTTGCAATCAAGACGCAGAACAGCGCTGGCTCCGTGCCAGGCCGCCGGCATCGCGATGGCTGGCCGCTGCGACCAGGCTTGAAACTCAGTTGCCGCCAAGGGCGTCACAAACAGCCAGTGCTGATCAAAACCACGGACCAGCCAAGCATCGCCCAAGCGCGCCGGGGCGCGTTCCGGCATGTGCCCAACGGCGAGTTGTACCCACGCGTCTACTGCCTCACTGCGACCAAGCGCAAGCGCAAACGACAAGGGCCCAGTAGCGTAAGCCATCACGGGCACGTGCGTGCCGCGCAGGCCACTTGCCAAATCGGGCTGCCCAGCTGCACGCAAGTCGGTATCGACTTGATCACGCCAAGCTGCGAACTCGGGCTGCATGTGCCCCAACTGATCACATAAACTCAAGACGCCGTCGCCATCAAGACCCGCCGCAAATAGGGCCAGTGGCCGCTCGGGAAACTTCAGGTCGGCGCTGCGCAAAGGCACAAAAACTGGCGGCAGATCCGGCAGCCGCAGGTTTTCGCGACTCCCATCGGGAGTAAAACGCAGCGCCATCTCCCCAGCCAAGCAATCGGCCGCCTGCAGGCGCTGTTTGCTGGGCATTGGCTCGGAAGACTCCAACGCACTGACCCGAATCAGCTCAGATGGGCTCCACGCCACACAGGCATCGGCATTCCAAGACTCTGGCAATGCCAGCGCTTCGTCGATCTGCTCTGCGCGAGCCGGCACCACCAAGTCAACCCGCTGGTCGCGGCGTTGCACAAAAGTCTCATCAAACCACAAACTCTTCGCCATCGCCGGCGCACCGGCGCTACTAAGCAAATGTGGCCACAGCCGTTCGTCAGCCGCACGGTAGACACAACTGACGCGCACCTGGACACCATCACTCCCGTCCAAACCACGCGACGACACCACGCCAATACCGTGCCCAAGCCCCGCCACCAACAGCGCGAGTTCAACGTAGTCATCTTGCCATTGATCAAGCCCCGCCTGCCACGCTGCCCGCACTCCGGCAAACTTCGGGTCGCGCCACACCTGTTGATAGACGCTGGCCTGGAAACGCGTGCGCGCACGGTCGCCATGCGGCAAGGCAAAGGTCAGCGCTGCCGACGACAGCGTCGGCGAAGCGGCGGCCGCGGCTTGCTCAAGCGCCGCTGGCTCGTCTGACTGGGACGCGCTTACGTGTTCAGGCGTGTGCGCGCTCGCCGTCTGTGACTGAGCCTCAGAACGCGCAGCAGTGGTCTCATCGCCACCACCCCCGAACAGGCTCAACACCAGTAACAAGCCCAATAGAACGCCGCCTGCGATCAACCACGGTCGCAAGCCCCCGGCTGGCCCCCGAGCAGGCCCAGCAGTGCGCGCAGCAGAAGCCGCTATGCCTGGGGCAGGCACCGCTCCGGCACCGCTCGCCTGCGCGGCAGCCACTGGCATCGCACTTGGCGGCGTGGTCACCGTTTCGGCATCAGGAAATGCACCAAGGGTACCATCGGCGGCGGCCTGCACCGCGGCCAACATCGTCTGTGCGTCGGCATAGCGTTCAGCAGGATCTTTGGCCAAGGCGCGCGCGATGATCGCCGCACATGATGCGCTCAAGCCACCTGCAAACTCGCGCGGGTCTGGTGGCGGTTGACTAATAATATTTTTGATCACGGCAAAAGCATTGGAACCCAGATGCGGCTCACGACCACACACCAGCGCAAAGAGGGTTGCGCCGAGCGAGTACAGGTCACTGCGCGCATCAACCACGTCGCCACTGGCCTGCTCGGGGCTCATGAAAGCGGGTGTACCCACTGCCGCACCGGTCATGGTGAGCCGGTCTTCGCCCTGCGCGCTGCGAGCGAGTCCGAGATCGGCCAGCTTCGCGCTTCCGTCTTCAGCCAACAGAATATTGGCAGGTTTGATGTCACGATGCACCAAGCCCTCGGCGTGCACCGCAGCCAAGCCGCGGCAAGCATCGGCCACAATCCGGAGTGCTTCGGCCTCGCTCAAGCGCCCGCCACGCTCCTTGGCCAAGGCCGAGGCATCGCCGCCAGTCACAAACTCCAAGGCCATGAACAAGCGGCCGCGTTCCTGACCGGCATCGTGAATGGTCACCACATTGGGATGATTGATGCGCGCCGCCACGCGGGCCTCGCGCAGGAAGCGCTTTACCTGGTCGGGATCATCGCCGGCAGTTTGCATCAGCTTGAGAGCCACGTCACGATCGAGCCCGCTGTGCCGCGCACGATACACCACGCCCATGCCGCCGCGCCCAAGCACCACGCCGAGCGTGTACGGGCCAAGGCGCGCCCCTTCTCGCAGGCCCGAGGCGTGCAAGCTGTCGATCACGTGCTGGGTCATCAAACCATCGGCCAGCAACAAGTCTGCCGCGCGGCCTTCGCCAGCTCGAATCCGCCGCCAGTAGGCCTTGGCGGCATCGGCCTCGAGTAATCCCTTGCGAACCGCCATCTTGAGGAGGGCTTGGTCACTACGGGGATCGGGTATGGTGGGATCGGTTGACGACATCCGGCCTAGCTCTTACCGCGCCCGCCCACGCTGCGTTACGCTCACTCGGTGCTGTTCTTGACCACCGAGTCGGGCAACAAGCCAACCCGAGCCAAGATCCCCCGGTTGCGATGAAACTCGCCCGACATCTCCAGCAGTTCACGCGCGAGATCGCGATCTTCAACCGCCTTGGTCAGCTTGGCCAAGGTGGTTTTGCCGTTGATCATATCGCGCATGACCTTGAGCAGCAGCTTGCCTTCGGCTTCTGCCTCTTGCGTACTCTTGCGCTCAAGGGCTTCGCTCTCGGGTGACACCTCTTCGCTGCCCTTGGCTTCAAGCGCGGTGCCCTCAGGCGGCGTCTTACGCCGCATGCGGCTGGTATGGGCCTGTGGCCGAGGTGGCTGGGCCTGGATGCCGAGCAAGGCACAGATCAGCTCGTTCAGGGTTGGCGGCACACCGTCACCCTTGGCTGGCACACGCATGTCGCGCTGCTTGATCGCGTTGGTCACCAACTCTTTGCAATGATTGAGCTCATCGGTTTGCCAGCAGCTGGTCAGCTTGATCGCCTCAAGCTCTTGGTGCTGCTGACTGTGCGCCATCAGCATCTCATCGATGCGGGCACTCCAGCTATCGAACCGTTCACGGGCAAAGCGGCTCATTAAGAACAGCATCTGCCGGCAGGTCACTAGGTCGGGCGCACCATCAGGGCCAAACTCGTCGAGCTGCTCCTGCACCTCGGCCGCCTCGCGCTTGAAATGCTCGAGCTCAAAGCCCTGCTCGTCGTCGCGGAAGCAGGCAAAGAAGGTGGCCCAGAAATCCTGCAGCATGTCCGCAACCAGCGGATCACAGAACTGTCCGCTTGAGCGGTGCTTACTACGCGAGCGCTTGGCTGGCTCCTCAAACACGGCGTCGTAGTCGACCCCACGCCGACGCCGAAAGCGATCGGTAGCGTCTTTGTCAGGCTTGGTTTCACCAGCCTGTTCCATGCCCTCAAAAGGGTCATCACCACCCTGACGCTCAGAACGTTTCTGGCGCCAGCGTTGGAAGCTCTGTGTGAAGCTGCGGGGAAACACCATATCGGTAACCCAGGAATAGTCGCGGGGGCGTGCGAGGCAAGACTAGCGGCGCCTAGCCCGGGGTACCATATGTGATACTAGGGGCTGTTCCTGGTTCCTGGTTCCTGGTGCGCGCTGCGCGCGTTGGATGCCGGCAGGTGCTCGCGCGCGTCACCCCTTGGCAGACGATTGCCGCCGGACGGGACCAGAGGCCACGCCCACGACGCGCCTCAGGCGCGCACTAGGAACCAGGAACCAGGAACCAGGAACCGCAAATCAGCGCCAGCAGCGCAGGGCACACCACCAGGCTTCTTCGCGTTCAGCAAGGATCTCAAAACCGGCCGCCTCAACTGCGGCCACCACAGCAGCCTTGCGCTGGTAACTGATACCAGAGAGCACCAGCACGCCGTGTGGCAGCACCGCATCGAGCTTGGGGTCGGTCATCAACCGTTGGCAGAGGTCGCCATAAATATTGGCGAGGAGCAGGTCAACCGGCTCGGCCGGGATCTGATCCAGCAGGTCGCTTGCGAGCACCGTAATGGCTTCAGCACCGTTCGCGGCTGCCACCTGGGCTGCGGTCCGCACCGCATCGGCATCGAGGTCGCTCATCACCACCCGGCGCGCCCCCCAACGTTGCGCTAGAATGCCCAATACGCCGGTGCCGCAGCCCAAGTCGCACACCGATTTACCGCGCACATCCTGAGGCGCAAACAGGCTGGCCGCCATGCGCGTGGTGGGATGGCGCCCATCACCGAATGCCGCCGAGGGCGGAATTCGCAACACCATCCGGTCTGCCTGCTCGTCGAGCGTGCCCTTAGGATCAATCCACACCCCCGAACGTAACTCGCACGGGTCCTCATCAAGCGCGCCGGCCAACAACTCGGCCTCGCTGCGCCGTTCTTCACCAACCAACACCACTGCGAATTGGCCCATCACGGCATCCACCACTGGCGGCAGCATGCCGTCGCCACCGTAGCAACTACAGTCTAAGCGCCCATCTTGGCGACTGGCAAACACGAAGCCGGTAAATCCCGCACTGAGGAAGACCGTGCTCAAGGCCGCCTCGTCGCCCGCGTTCACAATCAAATGCCGCACCAGGTAGTCCATGGGCGGAACGCTAGCACAGCCCAGCCCACCACAAGGCAGAGCCGTCCATGAGACTGGGCCCCCAAAGCGCTATGTTCTCGGAGAGACAAGCTGCCCTCAGCCCAACCGTGATGCCAGACAACACCGCAAAGCCGAAACACACGCCCACAACCGAGCCGAGTAGCACTCTCGCGCCCGATGGGAGCCTGATTCGCGTTGGCCATTACGATATTGAAGGTGCCATCGGATCAGGCGGCATGGGTGTCGTGTATCGCGCAATCGATCGGCGCAGCGCGCGGGTGGTGGCGCTCAAAGCGATGCGCGTGGCCAGCGACGATGAAGGCCAGCGTCAGCGCCGCTTTGAAAAATAAGTGGCGGCCGCCAGCGAACTCGATCACCCGAACATCGTGTCGGTATTCGACAGCGGTCGTGACGGCGACACCAACTTTTTTGCCATGGAGTTGATTGAAGGCCGCACCCTCGGCGTGTGGCTACACGAACGCGAGCGCAGCCTGAATGACCGCCTCGCGATGCTCGCCACAGTCTGCGATGCCGTCCACCATGCCCATCAGCACGAGATCATTCACCGCGACCTGAAACCCGGCAACATCATGGTAACCGCCAACGGCGACGTCCCCATGGTTGCTGACTTCGGCCTCGCCCGCGCCATCGGGTCTGACAGTTCGCTGACCAAGTCGGAAGAGGCGATCGGCACGCCGGCCTACATGGCGCCCGAGCAGGCCCGCGGCGAACACCGCCTGTGCGATGCCCGCAGCGACGTCTGGTCGTTGGGCGTGCTGCTGTACGAGGCCGTGGTTGGCGTCCAACCGTTCCATGGTGAAGCCGTGCTCGACGTGATGGCCTCGGTGGTCAACCACGACCCGATCCCGCCGCGTGACATCAAGCCCCTGCTCCCGCGCGGTCTCGAAGCGGTGATCATGCAGTGCTTGGCCAAAGACATGGATCGGCGCTATGCCTCGGCCGCTGACCTGGCTTCCGACCTGCGCCAGATCATCGCCGGCAACAGCGTGCGCGCGCGTAGTTTTGGCTGGTGGCAACGGCATCGCGGCACCGTCCGCCGCGTCGCCGTGCCGGCCCTCGCGCTCGCCGTGATCGTTGCACTCGCCACCACCCTGGGCATGTGGCAATACCGCCGCTACCACGAACGCTGGGGGCGCTGGGTTGAGATCTACCATCTCGATCTCAGACAAGCAGACAGCGATCTCTCAAGCCTCGAATTCAAAACGCCGGTGATGGATGAGGGCGAAACCTGGCGGCATAGCGGCACGGGTCTCGTGATGCCGGAACAGGCTTGGCTCTGGCTGCGGCACCTGCGCCACAGCGGCGACGTCCGCGTAGAGATAACTGTCGCCACTGGCCCGGTGATCGACGGCATCGCCCTGGCTTTGAATGCGCGCCCACCAGATCCCGGAACACTGTTCGGCGGCCCCAAGGTGCCGATCAGCTATCTGTGCCAGTTTGGCGGCTATCACGGAACCCTCGATTTTATCGACGCGCTCACCACACCCGGCTACGCCTCACAAACCAACGGCAGGACATCTTTGATTCGGAAAAATGCCGAGCACCACTTGGTCTTTGAACGCGATGGGTCGGTGTTTCGTCAATACGTTGATGGGCAACTCAGCGTCAGCGAAACCATTCCGCTGCCCCTGCCTGGCACCGACCTCAACCGCATCGGCATGCGGACCTGGGGCAATGACGTGGAAATCCGAGATATTCGTGTGTTCCGACTTGCACCCGGGCCGGCCGCCAGCCCGATGCTTGGTGGCGATGCGATGGCTCGTTTCGGACATCGAACCGAAGCAATCGATGAATACATCGCCGTGGCTGACGCCCATAGCGGAACCACCACCGAAACCCAAGCGCTGACACGCGCCCTGATGCTGGCCCAGGAAACCCTCGCCGCCACCCACCTCGTGCCGGAGTTGGTTGCCAGGCTCGACGCCAACCCCAGCGATCGCGAACACTACCTGGTTGCCCTGGGTGCACGCGCGCGCCACGCGTGGACCAATGGCGACTATGCAAGCAGCCTCGACCTGGCCGAGCGGATCTTGGACCTCAACCCCGACTCGCGGATCATTGCGCACTATTTTGGTGAAACCGGCGGCAAGGCCTTTGATTACCGCGACCGATCACTCGCCCTCCTAGCCCGCAGTCGCGCGATCAAAGTCCTGAAACATCAATCATCTCGGCATCGACGACCTCACGCCCCTCAAGCACCTCGACCTGCGCTACCTCAGTTGTCGTGGTAACAAGATCACATCGTTTGAAGCGCTACGCGGCATGGACCTGGTTTATTTGGACTGCTCCGTCAATCCGATCAGCGATCTGTCGCGCCTGGCGACGATGCGCCTGCATCGCATCGATGCCACTGATTGCGACATTGAAGACCTGAGCCCGCTGCGTGGCATGCCACTGCACATGGCCCTTCTTGCCAGAAACCGCATTTCAAACATCGCCGCCTTAAGCGACAGCCAACTCGACATCCTCGATCTCGGCAATAACCCAATCGAAGACCTCAGCCCCCTCCAGGGCAGCCAACTCCGTCTGCTGCAGATCCCGCGCACACAGGTCAAGGATCTCAGCCCGCTCAGCGGCCTAGCTCTCAGGAAGCTGTATGCGAGCCACAACCAGATACACGACCTCAGCCCCCTGCAAGCCACACCACTGGTGCATCTCGCGATCAATAACACCGAGGTGAGCGACCTGTCGCCATTGCCGACCGACACACTTAAAAACCTGTTCGCCACCGGCTGCCCGATTCAGGACTTCGGCGCCACCAGCGCCACGCCGCCAACCAGCTTTTGTTTTGGCGATGCGCGAATTTCACCGGATGCACTGTCCGCCGCGCGTGACCAATGGCAGGCTGAACGCCCCCAACTGGCGCGCATGGCAAACGCGGTGCTGGCAGCCTAAAACAATGATGTCGCCACCCTGCGCAGCCTGGCCACCAACTTGAGCACCGGTCAGCAGGCGCTTATCGTTCCACTTGCGCTCAGATGGGATCAAGCCCGTGACCAAGCACACGCCTGGGGCGGCGAGCTCGCATCGATTCACGACGCCACCACCCTGCGCGAGTTGCAAGCGATGCTGCGCAATTGGGCTGAGTCGCCGTGGGTTGGGCTCTATCGACCTGCCGGTGAAAGCGCCACCTGGAGCGACGGCAGCCCGCATGATTTCATCAAACTCCACGACAACAAGCGCACCCTGCAGCTGGCCCTGTTCCGCAACTACGCCCGCGAGGTGCTCGAAGACTCTGAACGACTTCCTTTCTTCGTGGTGTGGAATCCGCCGCCCAGCCCCTGACCAAGATCAGGCCTGGAGCCGTGACCACAATTCGACACCATGCCCAGCATGAGCAGTGAAACCGCCATCGGTGCCGCCAGCTACGACGCCGACGAGTTCGGTAACGACTGGTGGCTCGCACGTGCCCGCGACAAGGCCCATCAACGGGCCTACCAAGCAATTGCCGACGCCGTGGCCGAGCATACCACAAAAGCCAAGGTGGTGATCGATTACGCCTGCGGCTCGGGCCTCTTGCTGGCACGCTTGGCACAAAGCCTGCCCAAAACACAGCTCATCGGGCTTGATGAATCGGTCGGCATGCTCGACGCCGCACGCGCTTGGTTGGGACAAGAAGTCGGTGCCGAAAAGGCACTCCAGGTGCGCCTACTGCGTACAGCGCTGCCCGACTTCGACCTCAAGCTCCCCAAAGCCGATGCGGTGGTTTTTTCGTTCCCAGATTTCCGCTGTGATCTCGACGGCAAAGTCATCAAAGCGCTCAGTAAGATCCACCCTGAAGAATGGGCCTGGTCCAAACTGGCCTCGCGCCAGATTCGCAAGCAAGCGGTGCAAGATCCGGACTGTGACGACAGCGACGATGTGTTTGATGCCGACCGCCTGTTCTACGAACGCCTCGCCACCCGCAACATGCGCAAGCTCGTCCGCAAAGGCGGCCTGCTGGTGCGCGTGGATTACGCCCTCGGCAAACGCAAAGAGTGGATCGATGCCTACGTCGGGCGTCACGACTGGTCCCTCGGCAGCTGGCTGCCCGACAAGCTCACAGGCGCCGATCGCCGCAAGGCCCGCTTCGCCGAACCAATCAAGGCCAAGTACTTCAAGTCGTCGGTGATCCGTGACGTCCACGCCCAAACCGGCTCAGATGATTGTCTTGATGGCGGCTTTATCATCAGCGCGCTCAAGGCCGTCTGACCAGCGCCTGACATTTCTGGCCCACAAACCCGGTTCGGCTGCGTAGCACAGCTGGAGGTTGTGCCATGCTGCGTCTGACGGTTTTGCTCGCCCTGGTGTCTCTCGCGCCCGCGATGGACGAAACCTTCCGAGCCTACTGGTATGACCAGGGCGCGGAAATCACCCGCTACCAGCTCGACCAAGCCCGCTATGGCGAACAACGCCAGGGCGACGCGGTGCTGATCTTCGTGACCGAACCACTCGCCACCACCACGGCGGTGAAGAGCGACAACCCGCGCGCCGCCGACGCCGTACCCGGGCTCAAGCTCAACCACACCCGCTCATTCGTGACCGGTGTGTACCCCTACCACTGCCTGGTCACCGTGCTTCAGCCAATTGCCGCCGGTGGGCCGCACGCCCTCAAGGTCAGCACCAGCGTACAGGAGTGGTGCGGCCATGTGTTCGAGCAGTTCACCCCGCAGGGCGAGAACTGGCGCTATCAGCTACACAGCTACTTTCAAAGCGAAGGCGAACAAGACCGACCAATACCGCGCGTGTGGCTTGAAGATGAGCTCTGGACCCGCCTGCGCATCGATCCGGCCAGTCTCCCCAGTGGCGAGATCCAACTGGTACCGGGCGCGCTCACGCGCCGCTTCAAGCATTTGCCAGCAGCAGCCCACACGGCCACCGTTAAACGCACGGTCACGGGCGACCAAGCCACCCTCAGCATTCGCTACGCTGACATCCCGCGCGAACTCCACATTTCGCATCAAGCCGCCTTCCCCTATGCCATCGAGTCGTGGACCGAGCACATGGGCCAGGCGGTGACCACGGCCCGCAAGACTCACCGCAGCTTCGGCCCCTACTGGCAGTGGAATGGCACTGCCGCGGAATCCCGCCGCACCGACCTGGGCCTGCCACCCCCCTGAGCCTGAGCGCCGCGGCGCAAACCAAGGCTTTACTCGACCCCAATCGTGACTCACGATCCCACCCCAGCAGGGCTGCGGTGGCGTGCCTGCACCTGACGCACTCCTGCCGGTTACCGCCCCCATGCTGGGGCAGCAGGAGCGTTCATGTCAGAGCCCGAAGCCATCACTGCCCTCGTCACCGCCGCCAAAGATGCTGGCCTCGTTGTCAGCGGGGTTATCAGTATCGGCACTGGCAGCCCGCAACGCACCGCGATCCTGCTCGACGAGATCGACATCGAAGCCGTGCGCAAGCTGGCCCAAATGGGCGCCAAGCTGGCCAAAAAGGGCTTGGCGGCGCCGTGGCTACTGACCCACGCCGTCATCGCCGGTAGCCTCGACACCTTCCCGCTCGAACTCCTCGAACTCCGCATCGCCGGCCATGTCGTCCACGGCAGCGGCCTCAGCGACGATCTCGCCGAGCCACTAGCCGAGCACCTGCGCCTGCAAATCGAGCGCGAACTGCGCGCTGCTGCCATCACGCTACGCCAGAACCTGCTGCAGGCCGGCGATGCCGAGCGCAGCTGCAACGCCATCGTGGCCGAGGCCCGCGTCGGCTTGGCCCGCGTCATGCGCGGCCTGGTCTACCTCAATAAACCTGACGCAGCGGGCGACCCCAACGCTTGGCCCGAGGCCTGTGATCCCGAGGTCCAGCCTTTGGCCCGCGACCTCGCCACCGCCCCAGCGCCCGGCTGGGCCGGCTACCGCGCCTTGTACCAAGCGGTAACAGCAGCTGCTCAAGCGGTGGATTCTGATGCCTGAGCGCCTCGCCTCCCTCCTCCTCATCGCAGTGCTGAGCCTCGGGCTGCCCCTCGCCGCGTTCGAGCTGTACCCACGCGATAATCACGTGGTGCACGATGGCGCAGGCGTGCTCAGCACCGCCAGCGAGAAACGCATCACCGGCTGGATCAAAACGCTCAAAGAGAAGACTGGTGCCGAGCTCAAGGTTGCGACCTGGGGTGACATGGACGGCCGCGATCTGTTCACGGCCTCACAAGAACAGGGCACAGCCTGGCAACTCGGCCAGGCCGGTGTCAGCAATGGCGTGATCGTGGCCATGACG
>JAQIBG010000302.1 GCA_027859175.1 Planctomycetota bacterium
CACGAAGTAGGGGTCGGGCAGGGGGCGGGTGGCGCCACCGGCGGTGACCGAGCGCTCTTGCATCGCCTCGAGCAGGGCAGCCTGGGGTTTGGGCGGGGTACGGTTGATCTCGTCGGCCAACACCAGGTTGGTGAACACCGGGCCGGGCACGAAGGACAGCTCGCGTTGGCCGCTTTGCTTGTCTTCACGCAGGATCTCGGTGCCGGTGATGTCACCGGGCATCAGGTCAGGCGTGAACTGGATACGCTTGAAGCCCCAGCCGAGCGCTTCGGACAGGGTGCTGACCAGCAGGGTTTTGGCCAAGCCCGGGGCACCGATCAGCAGCGCGTGGCCGCCGGCGAACACCGCGGTGAGCACGGCATCTATGGTGGCTTGCTGACCGATAATGCGGCCGCCTATGGCGGTGCCGAGGCGGCTACGGGTCTCGGCGAGTTCGGTCAGGAGGGCGGTATCGCTCATCGGGGGCTCCGGGGTGCGCGCGGTATGATCAGGCTGGATGTACGCAGATCTGCGTAGATGACCGTTAGATAATCGCAGTACTGCTCATTTGGTTCGTATCGGATCGATTAGGTACTGAGACGACGGGTTGAATACCGTGGGCTTGCGCGCCGTATGACAAGAGTGGAGCATGGGCTTAGTGGCCCGGCGACGCAGTCGCAACCTAGACCAGGGCCTTGGAGCTTGCCATGCGTGTGATCACCATCACCTGCTGCCTTCTGATACTGGCTGCTGGAGCCTTAGCTGGCGCCGAGCCCGCCCCCAGTGCCGATCTGGCGACCCGGGTTGACGAGCTCGAACGGCAGGTGGCGGCCTTGCTGACCGCGCAGGCGGAGTTGAAGCAGCAGGTGGCGGACTTGGTGGCGGCCAAGCCGGTGGCAACGCCAGTGGCTGCGGGCCTTGATTTCTTTGAGGGCAAGGAGGCCGATCCGGCTGCGCTGGCGGCGATTCCGTTCCCAAGCGATCTCAGCGACAAGGCGGCGGTGCGGGAGTACCTGCACGCCCTGGCTGCGGCGTCTGAAGACCAGAACAGCTTTAGTTCACAAGACCCACAGGTGAAGCTGCTGCGTCGGCTTGGTGTTGACAATTTGGACGTGTTGTTGGCGTATTGGAGCACCAAGCGTCACGGCGGCCTGAGTTTCCATATCGGCTATATGATTGACGAGATGCCGATTGGTGAGGAGCAGAAGGATCTGGTGCTCCAGTATTTGCCGCAGGTTCCCAACTTGGCTGGCGTGGTGTATCGCAACAACTGGCATCGCGAGCCCGCAGTGGTGGCGGTCTTGAAGGGGCTATTGATGCAAGGTGGCCGACACAATTACGTTCCGAGTGAGGTGGTGGAGGCCCTGTCGAGCATGCGCGATCCAACGCTCTATCCGGCCTTGCGTCAGCATTTGGTGTCGGGCAACAATCGCAGCCAAACCTATGATCTTCTCGAATTAGATCCCGATTTCCCACTCGAAGAGGCGACCAAAGAAGCGTGGCTGATTGCGCGCAATGGTCATGAATGGGAGCGTGATCGCTTTGCGGTGCAAGCTGCTGGGCAAGGTATTCTTGAAGCCTTGCGGGTGGTGGTGGTGGCAGCTCAAACCAGTGATAACCAGTGGCAGCGGCGGGAATATCAGACTGCCTTGATTCGCCTGCTGCCCAAGCCAATGACGCCGGAAGAAGCAACCAAATGGCTGGATGCGGGTGGCGACAAGCTTGTGTTCGATGCCGCCACCGGGCGCTTCCAGCTGGGAATCCCGCAGGGGGACCCGGAGAGTCTGTTCTAGGCTGCTTTCTGGCCGCTGATGGCGCGCTGGGCCCCATTGGGCGCCAGCGCGCATGCATACACAGCGGTCTATTTGGCCGTTACTGACAGGTCGTCGAGCCAGATGGTGCCGGCGCTGTCTTTGGCGAACACGCCGATGGTTACGTGAACCGCTTCGTTGGGGATCGCGGCGTCAACGCTGAAGCTGTTCCAGTCGTCGGCCTGTTGAACCATCTTGAGCACCTTCCAGTCGATCTTCTGGAATTCAGCGTTCTGGGTGAACATGTAGATCAGGGTTGGCTTCCAGTCGTTGGCTTCATCGAGGAAGGCCTTGCCGCTGATGGTCAGGGTTTGGCCGGCAATTGGCGTGCTCAGCTTTTGGCTGATGTTGCGTTCGCCGGGAGCCTTCATGCTGATCTTGAGGGCTTGGCCCGATACGGCGCGGTCTTTGACCACGCTCAGTTCGCCGCCGTTGTTGCTCCAGCCGCTGGTGCCGGCTTCGAAGTCGCCGTTGGTCAGCAGGTTTTCGGCGGCGCCGAGGCCGAGGGTGGCGAGCAGGATGACGAGAAGGGTACGCATGGGAGTCTCCATAGAGGGGGCTGGGGATGGTGACGGCTAGCGAAAGCTAGCCGCGCAACCGGTTGTTCTACTTCATAACGTGGCTTAGCCACCGGTGTGACAGGGAAATCTCCTAGGGCTTCGCTGCTGTCGGTCACCGGACTTGTAAGCACCAGCGGCCGCCCACGGCCGCTGGTGCTTGCTCGCTGGCCTAGTCGCGCAGGGCCAGGTAGCCCCAGTTGTAGCAGGCGTACTCCATCGGCCCCATGATGGTGAACTCGGTCATCATCGGTGCGAGCCAGACATCGAAGTAGGCTTCGGCGACCGGCCAGTCGTAGCCGCTTGGCTCACAGGTTTTCGACAGGAACCATTTGAACGGCCAAGTCATGCCCTGGTGGTTGACCTTCAGCGCCCAGTCGAGGTCGCAGATGCCGTACAGGGTCAAGCCCTCGGGCGCCGCTTGGCCGGTGCGCCGAGTGTCGATGTGCAGCGGGTTGACGGCTGGGTTGTGGCCAATGCCAGTGGTGAGGGCCATGTCCATCGGGTTGGCGCCGAGGCCAAAGCCCACCGCCAGATTCAGCGCGCGCAGATAGCGCTCGTCTTTACTGAGGTAATGCGCGCGTGCCAAATCGGGGAACAGCGGCGCCGACCAGAAGCCGTTAATGCGGGGCATGTATTTATTGGGGAAGTGCAGATTAAAGGCGTTGTTGGTGCCGTACTCAATCGCGGCATTGGCGGTGTTGATGATCGCCTGCTTGGCCTTGGCTTTGAGCGCGGGGTCGCCGAGCGAGTCGGGCAGCAGGGCGTAGAAGAACGGCGCGTCTCGTTGGTTGTGCTTCTGGTACTCGCTGGTCTGGCTCATGGTTGGCAGTGCGCTGTCTTGCAGGAACATCTGGTGCCAGCGGTCGTCTTCGGTGAGGCGGTACAGCATCAGGGCGCTGAGATTACGCAAATCGCGGGCTTGGCTGTGGTATTTTTGAGTGCTGTCCATCGCCTTCCAGTCGTCGTAGCGCGTCTCGGCGAAGTCCCAGGCTTTCAGCGCACTCTCCTGATAGGCCTTGGCCAGGCTGCGGTCGTAGCTGCGCAGCACCATGGCGGCCTGAGCGGCGCTCGCGCAGTAGCGGAAGGTGCTCCAGACATCGGGTGCGTACACAAAAATGCTCAGCGATTCATGCCAGCTGACTTCGCCGTCGCGCGGGTGGTCGGCGCTTTCGATGCCGTGCGGAATGCCGCCCTTGGCGGTTTGCATGCGGCGGTCCCAGTCGCCGGCGTCGTGGTAGCCGCCCCGGGCATTGCTGACGGTTTGCTCGGTCTTGCCGGCAACCAAGTCTTTGAATACCTCGTTTTGACCACCGGCGTTGGTGGTGATGTCGAAGGTGCTTTGGTAGATGGTGACGCCGTCTTCGGGGTGCATGTCGCGTTCGAGGATGATGTCGCTGTGGGGCGGCTTCTTGGCGATGCCAGAGCGGTTAAGGAAGAAGCCGCGCAGCGAGGTGACAAAGGCTTGGTGCCAGGCCTCGTCGCCGATCACGAAGGGGTAGCTGCAGCCGATGCCATATATCACCACTCGGAAAGTGCCGGGCGTGGTGAGCTCAGCGAAGTCAATCGGGTGGACATCGCTCTTGGCTGCGTTGGTGCCGTAGGCGCTGAATTCTTGGCGATCCTTCGGCCACACTGGGCCGGTGGTGCCGGTGAACACGCTGTCGCCGGCGCTGCTGACGATCTGAAAGGGCAGTCCGTTGGCGTAGCTGTGACCGCCGCCGTTACCCTTCCACAGCGACAGGTAGGCCCGCTTGCCGGGGTCATCGGCACGGAAGCCAACCTGATTGACGTGAATCGCCTCAGAGCGCAGCGTGGCCGGCGTGAAGGTGAAGCTAACGCTGGTTTCGGCTAGGTTCAGCGTGCTGCAATCGAGTTGATAGCTGGCGCCTGGCTTGAGCGGCTTGGGCAGGGTGAGATACAGGTGGTGACGAATCGGGCCGCGCATGCGATCGGGTTCGAGCCAGTTGACTTGCTTGCTCTTGCGGGCGATGGCGCTTGGCGCTAGGCCTTGGACGAAGGCGGCGTCATCGGCGGAGCTAAGGTTGAAGGTACCGGTTTTATCAGCGGCGGCGGTGTCGAGTGGGGGGGCAGACGTTGTCTTCAAATAGGCACAGCCACTGGTTTTTATCTCCACTTATGCAACCGATTTATTTGCCGCCGCGGATCAGTAGGGTTTTCTTGTCGCGGCCGTCGAAAGATTTTTTGTCGCTCTTGATTTCATCGCCGGCTTGGGCCTGGTAGGCTTGCAGGCTGGCGCGAACCCAACCATCGGTGCTGATCACCACCGCAATGGTGTTGGTGTCAACGGCGCCGATATGGGTAATGGTGGGTGTGGTGACAGCTGGTGCTTGGGCGGCACACAGCGTGGCGCCAAACAGCATGAGCACGGCGAGGGTGAGGTAGTATCGCTTCATTATGATTCCTTGTGAGGCGCAGGGCCGGTCGAATTGCGGGTAACCAAAGTGCTGGGAATGATCTCGCGCTGGTGGGTCCAGCGGTCGCGTTTGCGCGGATGGTCGGCCATGTGGATGGCGATTTCGGCGGCGCGGCGCCCGATCGCGCTCAGGTGCATGTCGATGGTGGTGAGCGCGGGGTCGAGCAAGTCGCCCCAGAGGTTATCTACACCCACCACCGAGGTGTCGCCTGGTGTGCTCAGGCCCATCGCGCCGAGCGCGCGGATGGCGGCGCAGGCCATGATGTCGTTGAAGCACACAAACGCGGTGGCGGCGCCGAGGCGCTTGCGTTCCCACAACAGGTCTTTGGCGAGACGATCGAGTTGTCGGGCCCGGTCACGATCGAGTTGCTCGGGTAGTTGGATCGTGATGTCGTCAACCAGTTCGAGCCCGGCGCTTTTCAGGCAGCGGCTGAGAGTGGCGCGGCGGCCGTCTTGGTCGTCATCTTTGCGGACGTGTTTCTGATCGCCAATGTTGCGGCTGTAGCGCAGGCCAATCCAGGCGATGCGGCGGTGGCCCAGTTCAAGCAGGTGGTGGCAGGCCGCTTCGACCCCGGGGGTGGCGTCGAAGGTGACGATGGGATGCCGACTTGGCACGGGCGGGTCGGTGACCAGGGCCATGGGGATGGCGAGGGCTTCGAGGTCGAGGCCGCTGAACGAGGGCGACATGACGAAGCCAGGTGCGACCAGCGCTTCGACCTGGCGCGTGGTGGCGGGGTCGAGGCCCATGTTGTCGCGGTTGTGGGGGGTGAGCATCAGGCTGAACCCGCTTAGGCGGGTCTGCTCGGAAATCCCGGCCATAATCGGGGCGAAGAAATCGCGGCCCCAGGGGTCGTCATCAGGGATCGGCCCAATCAAGCCGATGGTTTTGGTGCGGCCTGAGGTCAGCGCCTGGGCGGCGTAATTGGGGCGATACCCGAGCTCCCTGGCGGCTGCCTCAACCAAACTGACGGTTGGCTTGGAGATGCGAAACTGCTGGGCCAAGCCGTTGAGCACGCGGCTCGCGGTAGACTTGGACACACCAGATCGTTCGGCGACATCGGCAAGCGTGGGCATCGGCAGCTCCTACCAGTGCACAACCGGTTGTGTTGTGCGGAAAACAGTGAATCGCAACGGTATCCGAAAGTCATTCATGACAAAGCCTTGGATGTCCGCTGTGCGAACAACTGTTGCGCACAACCGGTTGTTCCGTTGCGCAAATAGGGTGCTGGCTGGTGCTTGGAGGCCTGGGCTAGTGTAGGTCCTGGGTCCTGGTACGCGCCTATGGCGCTTGGGTCGTGGGGACGGCCTGAGATCGTACGCTCGGCGTATTGGGCCGGGTAGCGGGGCGGCAGCCCCGCGTCTAAGCCTGCTTGCAGGCGTCCCAGGACCCGGGACCGGGCTGCGCTGATCCTCGGGCGACGCTCAGTCCTGGGTCCTGGTACGCGCCTATGGCGCTTTGGTCGTGGGGACGGCCTGAGATCGCACGCTCGGCGTATTGGGCCGGGTATCGGGGCGGCAGCCCCGCGTCTAAGCCTGCTTGCAGGC
>JAQIBG010000355.1 GCA_027859175.1 Planctomycetota bacterium
CCCGATGACCTGACGCATCGGCGACACCGCCACGTCGGTAAACGCGGGGCCTTGCCCGGTCTGGAACGGATTGCCAGCCGCGCGCGGCGCGCCCTTGCTGATCGCCGCTTCCACATCACGGCGCACGATGCGGCCATCGCTACCGGAGCCGTTCAGGCTGCCCAAGTCAACGCCATGTTCCTGAGCGATGCGCGCGGCCACCGGGCTGACGCGCATATTGCCTGGCTGGGCCCGGGCCGGAGCTGGCGCGGGTGCCGCTACTGGCGCTGGTGCAGCCGGGGCGCTCGGCGCTGCGGCGGGGGCAGCAGCAGCCGGCTTCTCTTCGGTCGCGGCCGGGGCAGCGCCGCTGAGGGATTCGTTGGTTTGCTTGGCCTTGGCCAAGGCCTCGTCAACGGCCTCACCCTTATCGGTGGTAATCAGCGCGGCCACCATGTTGACCTTACCCGATTGACCAGCCGGGATCACAACCTCAGCAAAGTAACCGTCATCGAGGGTTTCCCACTCAACGACCGTTTTGTCGGTCTGGATCTCGGCGATAACCTGACCGGCAGAGACTTTATCTCCGGGCTTAACGGTCCAGGACGCAATAGTGCCCTCTTCCATAGTGGGCGACAGGGCGGGCATCAGCTGTTCGATGATCATGGTTTCTGCACTGGTCTCGCGTTAGGTGGTCTCAATGAAATTCGGATTCAGCGGTAGCAGGCCTGCCGCACCGCTTCGCAAATACGACGCGGATTGGGGATGCTCTCAGACTCAAGATTCTCGGCGTAAGGCAGCGGGCATTCCATCTGGGTCACGCGGCCAATCGGCGCGTCCAGATCATCAAAGGCCCGTTCTTGCACGAGGTGCGTGATCTCGGCCGAGACGCCACCAAAGGTATGGCACTCTTCAACCACCACGAGGCGGTTGGTCTTACGCACCGAGGTTACGATGGTGTCGATATCCAAGGGCTTGATGGTGCGCGGATCAATAATCTCACACTGGATGCCTTCGCTCGCCAATTGCTCGGCCGCTTCCAAGGCACGATGCACGCAGCGGCCAATCGCCACGATGGTACAATCATCACCGGGACGTTTGATGTCGGCCTGGCCAAACGGGATCAGGTATTCAGCGGTCGGAATCTCTTGCTCAAAGCCGTACAGCATCTCGTTTTCGAGGAAGCACACGGGATTATTCGAACGGATCGCCGTCTTGAGGATGCCCTTGGCATCGTAGGGCGTGCACACCGAGGTCACAATCAGACCGGGGAAATGCGCGTACAAGGCTTCAACCGAGTGCGAGTGCTGGCTCGACACACGTGGGCCGGCGCCATTGGGGCCACGGAACACGATCGGCACCTGGAACATGCCGCCGGTCATATAATGCATCTTCGACGCATTCGAAATGATCTGGTCGAAGGCCACAAAGCTGAAGTTCCAGCTCATGAACTCAACCACCGGGCGCAGACCGGCCATGGCCGAACCAATCGCCAGGCCAGCGAAGCCCGACTCGGTGATCGGCGTGTCGATGATCCGCTTGGGGCCAAACTGATCGAGCATGCCCTTGGTGACTTTGTAGGCGCCATTGTACTCGGCCACCTCTTCGCCCATCACGTAGACGCGCTCATCGCGCAGCATCTCTTCGGTCAGGGCTTGGCGGATCGCCGTACGCAGGTCAACAACTTGGGTTTCGGCCAGGGTCGTTTTCTCCGCCGTGGCCTTTGCATCAGCACCGCTCACAGCTGGTCCTCCTCAGCGAAGACATGGCGCATCAGATCGCTCACGGGTGGGATTGGTGACTCTTCGGCGTAGTTCCACGCGTCTTGCACAATTTGCTTCACCGCTGCATCGATTGCATCGAGATCGTCGGCGCTAGCCCAATCGGTTTCGATCAGGTCGGCCTGGACCTTGGCGATGCAGTCGCGCGATTCGCGCAAACTCGCGATGGCTTCGCGGCTTCGGTAGGGCTGCGAGTCGGAAATCGAGTGACCGACAAAGCGCACCGACTTGGCCTCAACCAAAGACGGCCGGCTTTCACTACGCGTTTTGCCAACGAAAGTCTGCGCGGTTTTCCAGCACGAATACAGGCAGGTGCCGTCCATGGTGTAGCCATCCATGTTATAGCCTGGCGCCTTGCTCTCGGCGATCATCTCCACCGAGATGGCGCGCGCGGTAGCGGTGCCCATGCCATATTCGTTGTTCTCGATAACGTAAATCGCAGGCAAATCCCACAGCGAAGCCAAGTTTAAGCTCTCGTGGAAGGTGCCCTGACCACAGGCGCCGTCACCCATGAAGGTCACCGATACGCCGCCGGTATTTTGATATTTGCAGGCAAAGGCGCCGCCGGTGCCAATCGGGGTTTGACCGCCAACAATACCGTGGCCACCAAGGAACTTCTTGTCCTTGGAGAAGAAGTGCATCGAGCCACCCTTGCCGCGCACAATGCCGGTTACCTTGCCGAACAACTCGGCCATCAATTCACGCGCCGGAACGCCCAACAGCAGCGGCTGGGCATGGTCGCGATAGCTGGTCACCGAGTAGTCGGTAGCTGAATCGAGGTGGTTGAAGATGCCGGTCGCGATGGATTCCTGACCGATGTACAGATGGAGGAAGCCGGCAATCTTCTTTTGACGCGCGCCTTGAATGCAGCGTTCTTCAAAACGACGAATCAGCAGCATCTGCTCGTACATCGCCACTAAGCGATCTTTGCCAATTTCGTCGCGAATTTGCGCAGGGGTCACATCAGACGACGGCCCCGCGAGCGGTACTACAGTCATGCGCTCGTCTCTCCTCCAAAAAAGTCAACGGGCGGCGCCGAAGCACCGCCCGTTGTCGGTCATTCCTCTTCGACCGGGGCCTCGACCCCAATCTCAAGACCCGCATTCTGCTGGTCGGCCTCGGTCGGCGCATCAGCCGCCGGCTCAGCCGGGGCGTCTGCGGCCGGTTCGGCCGGAGCTTGTGCGGGACTTTCTGCTGGCTCCAACGGAGCGACAGGCTCGGTGATAGTGGCCGGGGCCACATCAACCGGAGCGGCAGGATCTTCACTGGATACGGCGCTGGGGCCCTCGCTAGCACCGGCTTCACTCAGCTTGCTGCCGTAGTCGCCACCGGGCGGAATCGCCATGAACACCACAATCAGCAAGAACGAAACCGACAGCCAGCCGGTAATCTTGCCCATCTTACGACTGGCACCAACACCCAGGGTGCTATCCAGCTGACCGCCGCCACCAAAGGTGCTCGACAGGTCGCCAGCGCCACCCTGAATCAGAATCAACAGAATCAGGATCGGGCACAGAAACCAGATCATGACACCAAATAGCGTTTGAACCGTATCCACTCTTAGAATTCCTTTCCCACTCACCAGCTCAGCTGGCGGCGGTGGCTCCCTCAATGATGCCGGCAAACGAATCGGCCTTCAGGGCCGCGCCGCCAACCAGAGCGCCGTCGATATCGGGCTGCGACAGCAGCGCGCCGGCGTTGTCAGGCTTAACCGAGCCACCGTAGAGCAGACGCACGCCGTCGGCCCAGTCGCCATGCAGCTTGCGCAGCACGCTACGGACAAAGGCATGCGCTTCCTGCGCCTGTTCGGTGCTGGCAACCACGCCAGTACCGATGGCCCATACCGGCTCGTAGGCAACCACGAGGGTGTCGAGGCGGTCAACCGGGATACCAGCCAAGCTGCCAGTCAACTGCTGCTCGAGAACCTGCTCCAGCTTGCCGCCTTCGCGCTCTTCGAGGGTCTCGCCGATGCACAGCACGGGGACCAGGCCCTCATCGAGAGCAGCCACAACGCGCTTCTGGCAGGTTTCGTCGGTTTCGCCGAAGTACTGGCGACGTTCGCTGTGACCGATGATCACGTGGCTGGCGCCGGCTTCCTTGAGCAGCGGAGCGGAGACTTCAGCGGTGAAGGCACCGCTCTTCTCCCAGTAGACGTTCTGAGCGCCAACCTGGATCGGGCTGCCAGCCAGAGCGGCAGCGATCGGGTGAACGCCAAGGAACACCGGGCACACGAGGACTTCGCAAGCCGGCGAGGCGCCGAGGCGGTCTTTCAGTTCGTTGACCAAGGCC
>JAQIBG010000374.1 GCA_027859175.1 Planctomycetota bacterium
GTAGACCGGGTGGTCTTTGAAGTATTGCGGCATCGGCTTGCCGGACTCGACCAGCTCGCGGATCTTGGCGTGGGCGATATCGCGCGCCACCACTAGGGTGCCCTTGAGCGACAGGCGGGTTCCGACTGGGTGCTTGGTCAGCTCGGCGCGGACCGCGTCCATGCCTTGGTCGAGGTCGATGACCACCGGCGGCTGCAGCGAGATGTCGACCTTGTCGGCGTAACGCGCTGGGTTCTTTTCCATCTCTTCGAGGAAAATACCTTCAGCGGTGATCTTGGCCTTGATGTTGCGGTCGGCCGAGCAGCTGACACCAATGCCCACCGGGCAGCTGGCGGCGTGACGCGGCATGCGAATCACGCGCACGTCGTGGGCCAGATATTTACCACCAAACTGGGCGCCGATTTTTGACTCGCGCGCCATCTGTTCGACTTTCTTCTCCCACTCGAGGTCGCGGAAAGCGCGGCCCGAGCTATCGCCCGAGGTTGGCATATTGTCGAGGTAGCCGGTGCTGGCGAGCTTGACCGTTTTGAGGCAGTCTTCAGCCGAGGTGCCGCCAACCACCAGCGCCACGTGGTAGGGCGGGCAGGCTGCGGTGCCGAGCGAGAACAGCTTTTCGCGGCAGAAGGCGTCGAGCGCCTTGTCGTTGAGCAGGCCCTTGGTCATCTGGTACAAGAAGCTCTTGTTGGCCGAGCCACCGCCCTTGGCCACGAATAGGAGCTTGTACTCCATGCCGGGCTTGGAGTAGATGTCGATCTGAGCCGGCAGGTTGCAGGCGGTGTTCTTCTCTTCGGTCATCGAGAGCGGCGCCATCTGGGAGTAGCGCAGGTTCTCGGTGGTGTAGGTGTCGAACACGCCCTGGCTCAGGGGCTCGCGGTCGTCGCCGCCGGTCCACACCCGCTCACCTTTTTGCCCCATGATGATCGCGGTGCCGGTGTCTTGGCAGGTTGGCAGCTGCCCTTCGGCCGAGACCATCGAGTTCTTGAGCATGGTGGCGGCCACAAAGCGGTCGTTGTCGGTGGCTTCGGGGTCGTCGAGGATGGCCGCAACCTTATCCAGGTGCGAGCGGCGCAGGTAGAAGGCCACATCGCGCATGGCTTCTTTGGCCAGCAGGCGCAGGCCCTCGGGGGCCACCTTGAGGACCTGTTCGCCCCCGGCCTCGATCACTTCAACGTAATCGCCCGTGAGCTTGCGGTAGGTGGTGGTATCAGCCCCGTAGTCGATCACGGGGGTATAGCTGAAGGTAGGGTCGCTGGTCATAGTGGCGGGAGCCTAGGGTGGCGGAGACATGCGCCAAGACTTGGTCGCAGACTGAGGCATGGCGATGCATCGCTCGACGGGCTGTCTATGCGAGGGATGACAGGCTGAGGGCGATTATGGGCCGGATGCTTGGCTGTATGGTCGTGCTGCTTCTCCACTTCAAAAGTGGCGCAACTGTGTTACACTCGCCGGTCGTGCCCGGTGTCACCTGGCCGCAGTCGCATGCATTTTCACCACTGCAGGGGTTTGCCTGTGCGTCGTTTTCTTCTGCTGAGCGCCTGTGTCGTGAGCCTGAGCGCTGCGGTTTCCCCCGAGGGCCTGGTCTTGCACCTACCCTTTGATGAAGACGTGGCGGCCACCGTGGCGGCCGACTATTCAGGCAACAACAACAACGGCACCCTGCGCGCAGGCTCGGCCTTTGATCCCACTGGCGGCCACCTGGGTGGCGCCTTGGTGGTAGACGGCGGCCTCAGCGTGCCGCTGGCAATTGGCATCAATTTTGGACTGGCCGGCACCGAGATCCCTGGTGGCTACCTGCCCGATGGCGGTGAACCTTTCGGTCCGCGGTCGCGCGGTTGGCGCTATGGCTGGCTCAACGACGTCACCGACTATGCCCGCGAGCGCAACAGCAGCAACGCACCCGATCAGCGTTACGACACTCTGACCCACCTCCAACACGGCTATTTCAATGCGCCGCCCGGGGTCTGGGAGATGGAGCTGCCAAACGGCCGCTATGAAGTGCACCTGGTGTGCGGCGACCCCACCTACACCGACCAGATCAACCAGATCCAGGTTGAGAATGTGCTGGTGGAAGATCCCGACGGCGAAGACCACTTCGACGAATACAGCGTGCTGGTTCAGGTAGATGACGGCAAGCTGACGCTGAGCCCGGGCCCGGATTCGTTCAATCCCAAGCTGTGCTTCATGCGCGTGGCCGAACGCACCAACATGGCGCTCGGCGTCGACATCCGTGACAGTGCCGCAATCAACAATGCTACCGTGCCCGAACGCACCGTGTCGCTGTGGTTCCAGGCCACCACACCCTTCACCACCACCCGCAAGCAGATCCTGTTTGAAGAGGGCGGCACCATTCGCGGCAGCAATATTTACCTGCACGATGGCAAGCTCTACGGCGGTGGCTGGAACCTCCCCACCAAAGAAAGCGGCTGGGCCGGCACCTGGCTCAGCACCACCGCGCCCGACGATGGCGCTTGGCACCACGTGGCACTCGTCCTCAAGGGCGGCAATAAGGTCACCGCCAACGCGCTCAAGCTCTACCTCGACGGTGTAGAAGTGGCCAGCGGCCCGGGCAGCCAGCTGTGGCCACACAGTGGCGACATTGGCGTGGGCGCGATGGACGAAGACACCGTATTCCACGACGGCCCCGAATCGGGCCTCGGTCATCCCCTATCAGGCCGTATTGACGAACTGCGCATTTTCCAGCGCAGCTTAGTGCCCGACGAGATCGACGAACTGCTCACCGAAACGCCACAGGTGCCGCCGCCGCCACCTGTACCTAGCCCCGAACCGTTCTTGGCCCAAGGCGTCGTCACTGGCGTTGGCAGTGCTTGGCAGCGGGTCGAGTTTGCTGGCGACCACAGCTACACCCAGCCGGTGGTGATCGCTACCGCGCAAGTCCCGCTTGGTGCCTTACCAGCGGTGGTGCGGGTCAACGCGGATGACGCCGATGGGTTCTCGCTGCGGGTGCAAAACCCCGGCAAAGACTTGGCCCTGAGTGGATTCAGCGTGCATTACATCGTGCTCGAAGCCGGTGTGTACACCGCTGACGTACACGGCGTGACCCTCGAGGCGGCCGTGATTGACGCGCCGCTGACCGCCGCCAAAGGCCGCATGAGCGACCTCGCTGCGCGCAGCTACCGCAACAGCTACACCGCGCCGGTGGTGCTGGGGCAAGTGATGAGCGCCAACGACGCCGACTGGAGCAGCTTCCTGGCTACCAGCAGCAACAGTGGCAACCCTGCTGATGCCACCCTGCGCCTCGGCAAACACGTGGGTGAAGATATAGATGTGACCCGCGTTAATGAGCGCCTCGCTTACCTAGTTATCGAAGCTGGCCAAGGCCAACTGGGCGGGCTCGATTACAGCGCCGGCGTCTCAGCCGACAGCATTGCCGGCATGGGCAACAACCCGCCGTTCTCGGTGGTGGCCGAAGGGCTTGGCCACGTTGATGCCGCGATTCTTTCCAGTGCCGGCATGGACGGCGGCGACGGCGGCTGGCCGGTGCTGTATGGCGACAGCGCAAGCGCCTACGGCGTGCTCAACATGGCGATTGATGAAGACCAGATTCGCGATGCCGAACGCAGCCATACGACCGAACAAGTGGCGTGGCTGGCCTTGGGCAGCACCGAGGGCGGCAGTGTACCGCCGGTGCCGGGTGGCGGCGATCCGAGCGGATCACCGAAGCTCGACCACGGCGTGATCGCGAACCTCGGCGCCGACTGGCAGGTGGTGAACCTGCCGCAGAGTTACGTGCAGCCCGTGGTGGTGGCCTGCCCGGTTACCGAAGCGGGTGCCCCCCCAGTGGTGGCACGCGTGCGCAATGTGACCAGCACCAGTTTCGAATGCGCCCGCTACAGCCCATCCAACACGGCCGTGAGCCCCGGCGACGTGCATTACTTGGTGACCGAGGCCGGTGTGTTTAACCAGTCTGAACATGGCATCGACCTCCAAGCCGGCCTCGTGGTGAGCCCTGCCGCCGCCACCAGCCGTGATTGGACCCGGCGCAGCGCGGTTGCCTACCAACGAAGCTTCACGGCCCCCGTGGTGCTCGGCCAGGTGGTGAGCGCCAACGGGCATTGGGGCACCTTCTTCGCCACGGGCGCCCAGGTCTCTGACCCACCCAGTGCCGACACTCTGTACCTCGGCCATCAGATTGCCGAAGACCCACGCGCCGGCAGCCCCGAGCAACTGGCTTATATTGTGTTCGAAGCTGGCGCCCATCAGTTTGGTGAGCAACTCTTTGTCGCGGCCCTCGGCAGCGACAGCCTGGTTGGCACTGGTGATGGTGCCGTTGGCTACCCCTACGCCCTCGGCCTTGACGTAAGCGCCCTCAACCTGTTTGAGCGCTTGCTGTGGGGTCAGCGCATGGCCAGTAATACGGTGGTGGCGAGCAGTGCCGCGATTGATGGCGCCAACGGTGGCTGGCCGGTTTTGATGGGGCCTGAAGCGATCAGCAATAGCGAGGTCAGCCTCGCCATTGACGAAGACCAACTTCTCGATGCCGAGCGCAACCACACCACCGAACAGGCAGCCTATGTGGTGGTTGGACCGGCTGCCGTTGGCGGCATGCTCCAGCCCTAAACGGCTACACTGACCACAAGCCTTCAACAAACAAAGCGCGGATGCTGTGCAGCACCCGCGCTTTGTTGTTCTAGAAAGCTTTTGACTTAAGCCGCGCCCGCTGAGGTCTTGCGCTGCGGGGTGTAGTGTGGATTCGGCTCGGGCCAGCCCTGCTCGCGCAGACGCTTGCCGACCGCCTTGAGGGTGGCCACGTCGTCGCTGTGCAGCGAACCATCGGGCAGGGGCCCGGTGTTGGCCAACAGGGCGCAGTTGTGGGCCTGGGCATAGGCCAAGCAGTTCCACAGATCCTCCGCTGACTTGTGGCCGACATCCTTCATCCAGCCCCAGCCATTGTCTTGCAGGGTCAGGCAGATTTCGTTGTGCTTGTTTTTATTAGCATCCCAGGCGCGGTCGGCGCGCACGGCGGCTTCGTGCATGCCCGCATTGCGGAACATCTCGCCCTGACTGTGGAAATGGAATTCCGGCGAGGCATAGTCTTCGGTGCCGGTGGCGCCCTGCTTGAATGAGATCAGTGCTTCCGGACGCCGTTCGCGAATCAGGCGATAGGTGTCTTCAATCGGGATCAGGTCGGGGCATTCGTAGTACATCTTGATGATGTCGAGCCAGACACCGGCGATCGGAAAGTCGAAGTCGCAGATCTCGGCCATGCAGGCATGCGCCCACGTCCAGAATTCGCTGAACTGACTGCGCTCGGTGAGCACATAGCGTGGGTCGCCGTTGGGGTAGTCGGGGCGCGCCATGGAAATGTCTTCGCGCAGCGCGGCGTAGGGATGGCGCCAATTGAGCACGTGGGTGAAATAGCAGAAGAAGCCCAGGCCCTTGGCGTCGCAGGCTTCGCCGAGCTCACGCACCAGGTCACGACCGCAGGCCTGCTTGGCGTTATAGGGCTCCACCGTGCTATCCCACAAGCAGAAGCCCTCATGGTGGCAGGTGGTGAGGTTGATGTAGCTCATCCCGGCCTCGAGGGCCAGGTCGGTAATGCGATCGGCGTCGAAGTTTTTAGGATCAAAGCTGTTGAACAGCTTTTCATATTCGGCCACCGGGATGGCCTCGCGCAGCATGACCCACTCATGACGGCCGAGTTGGCTGTACAGACCATAGTGGAGAAACATGCCGTACTGGGCCTGTTGCCACCATGCCAGGTTGGCGGCGTGGGGGTCGGTGGCCCAGAGATCGGCAAAGTCTTTGAGGTAGCGGGGGCAGGGTTTCATGGAGATTCCTTCCGTTCGTGCCGAATAGTAACCGCATTGGCCCATGAAAGCTATGGATCCTGGTGCACTTGTTGTGCATAATCCTCACCTGTGTTGAATCATGCCCGCATATTGTGCGATGCCCAGGGTCACGACCTACCGCGCTCACACCTGCTCCGCTTGGCCTGGATTCGCAATTGGCAGCTCAGCAATATGAGTGCCCAGCACTGGCGGCTGTATGCACCGGTGGATGCCGATGGTGGCTGCGTGCTGTGGCGCGATGAGACCTGGAACCTGGAGCCAGGACACTGGTTGCTGATCGCCCCGCACACCGCCGCTAGCACCGAGCAGCGCGCTGACTTCCGGAAGGCCTATCATCATTTTACCTGGGTGCCGCGCGGTCTGCGGCCGCGGCCGGGCATTTACCGCGGCCGGATTGCCCGCGATCAGGCGCGCAGACTGCGAGCCCTGGCCGGCCAATACGATGAGCACAGCAGCCAACTCGCTCTGGTGCTGCATGCGCTGACAGCGGAAGCCCTGGCCGGGCTACCCGCTTCTGCGTTCGAGGCCGAAACGCGCTATGGCGCCTTGGTGGGCGACGCGATTGCGATCATGCACCGGCGCCTGGCCGAAGCCCCGAACAATGGCGCTATTGCGGCCGAACTCGGCCTGCACCCGGGCAGCTTTGTGCGCTTGTTTTCACGCGAGACCGGCACCAGCCCCCAGCGTTTCTGCATGGAACTGCGCCTCGAACACGGCGCAGCCCTGTTGCTGGAAACCGACGACAGCATGGAGGCGATTGCTGCGGCATGTGGCTTTGGCGACCGTCACCATTTCAGCCGCGCCTTTGCGGCCCAGTGGTCTGTGCCGCCCGCTCGGTACCGACGCCAGGCGCGGGGCTAGGGTTCCGGCTGCTGGTCGCGCTGCGCGCTGTAGCCAAAACTTGCCATGGCGCGGCCCAAGGCCCAATAGCGCGGGCCCTGGCTGCTGCGCTGCCACAGCTCATAGCCCGGGGTGGTCTCACTCAGAGCCATGGTGAAGCTGCGCCCGAGTTGAATTGTGGCCACCTCGCCAAGCTGCTGGTGCCAGGCATGCAGCCACGCCACCAAGTCGGGTGTCAACTCCGGGTCGTGACCGAGTTGTCTGATGCGGCGATAGCCAGCGTCACGCGGCGTCAGTCCGCTGTCTGGATGCGGCCAGAAGGTTGGGTTGGCGCGGTAGGCGATCACCCGCTTGCCGTAGCGATCGCGTACGGCTTGGTACCGCGCGAGCTCATCGAGACCGTCGCGGGCGCGCGCGCGACAGCGCTCTAATAACGCGGCACGGTCGAGACCCGCAAGCTCTTCGCCGGTAAGCCCGGCGCCAAGCCCGCCACTGAAACCGCCGAACACGGCCAGCGCATCGGCGCGGTCGAGGGTGCCGCGATGGTTCAGTTGGGTATCGCGGAAGAAGCCAACGTCGTTGAAGCTCAGAACGCGCACCACCCGCAACTGCTTGCCACAGCGCTGCGTCACGCTGTCCCACAGCGCGAGTGAGCGGTCGCAGGTGAAACGGAGATAGGCGTTGCTGCCCTGGTACCCGTACGCGCCGGCTTGTTCGCGACACCACGCAACGCGACTAAAAACGCCGTTCCAAATTTCTGAGCTGTACTCGACATAGACTTCACGGCCGGGCGCAAGACGGTCAGCCATCAAATCGGCCAGCCCATCGAAGTAGCCATCACTCGCGGTGTGCGGCGCTGTGAGCCACAGGGCGCAATCCAGCGTTTCAACCAGGTCCAGCAGATGCTCCAAAGCTACCGGCTCGCGCCCGTCGCCCGCCACACCCGGGCCATCGCCGGGCACACGCCGTTGCTCCCATTCGAGCACCGGGCCAGATGCGGCTCTGAGCCAGTCGTGAGCCCGAATCAGCGCCACGCCCTCAAGCATGGCCAAGAAGCCGGGCGTGAACACTGCGTCGCTAGGGGCGTCTGACGGCCGAATACGAATCGCGCGCAGCGGATCGTTTGGATCGGTGTGTTTGAGCGTGAGCTCCAAACCCTGCGGCAAGGCAGGCAAGGTCAACTCGGCCCACTGCTCACCGTGTGCGGTTGACAAGGCGCCCGGTCCAAAGGCGAGAGTGCCACTGCCCTGCCAGGTGCAGCGATACTGACCGGGGCTGAGCTCCACTGGGATGCGCAGACTGGCCATCTGGCCCGGCGCTAGGGCCGCGGGCCAGCCGTCGTCGCGCATGCGCAGGCTGCCATTGTCATCGGCACGCCATGGCCGCGCATAGGCCATCAGGTCATAGAAGGGCCGCTGCTGGGGTGCCATGGCGGAGGGCCGGGGCACATCAACGCCCAACCAATTGGAGGTGCGCGGGCTCAGACTGATGCCCTGACGCTCGATGAGCGCTTGGCTGCCGGCCGCCATAACGCGCCGCTGCGACCCGCTGCTGACCGCAACGTGACCTTCGTGAACCTGGACCCGGGTTTGATTGGCTTCGGTTTCCACGGCAAACACCGTTCCAAGCGCCGCCACCGAGCCATGTTGGGTTACCACCCGCAGCGGCTCGTGTTCGCGCTCGACTGCGGCAATGGTGACCGCCCCCTGCTGAAGCGCGAGGCGATCGCCGCCACCATGCCACACCAAGCGCGAGTTCGGCGCGAGGCATACATGACTGCCATCGCTCAGATGGAGCGCGGCGCTGCCACGGTAGTCAGCCACCACACGATCGCCGTCGATCAATTGAACGCCGCTGTCTGGCCGCAAACGCTGCCCCGAGCGTTCAACTAAGAGGTGACTGCCATGCAAGCGCGCCTCCAGCAAAGCCTGCGGTGCACCGTCTTGTGCTGGAACACCCAGATTTTTCGCAGCTGGCTGGGGCGGGAACGCCAGCCAGAGCACGCCAGCTGCGAGCAACAACAGGGCGGCGAGCAGATAGCTGACGCCGGTCATTGCGACTGAACGACGCGGCCGCCGATCAGACAAGGGCGTGGGTACCCGCAGGCGCAAGGGCGTTTGATCGGTTGAGGGCTCATAGCGCTCGCTCGGGACGCGCTCCTCCTCGGGCGTCTCCTCAACGAACACTTGCTGCAGCAGCAAGTGCCGTTGGTAGATCGCGTCATGGGCCAGCCAGCGAGCGAGTCGCGGGATTTCGGCCGCAGCCAATTCACCACGCAGGTAGGCCGCCACCATCGCTTCGCCGTAAATCTCGTCGACCTGCGGCCGCTCCACCAGAGCGCTGTCGTCGCCCATGCGGTCGGCCACCATCTCATCAAGCTTGGCCTCCATCGCACCGGCCATAATGAGGGCTCGTTGATGATCTGGGCTCTCGGCCAGCCAGGTTTCTAGGCGCGGATGGTCATCGGCCCGCAGGGTGCCATCTAAGTACGCGCGCAGCAGCGGATGCTCGCCCGGGCCGCCATAGTGTTCATGACGCGCCACGCAGCGCCGGAGCTGAGCGCGCACCCGGTTGATCAATACCCGCACGTGACCGGGCTTCAGACCCATTGCCTCGGCGATTTGTTCGCGGCACTGGCGCCCGTGGTAGTGCCGCTTAAGCAACTCCCACGCCCGGCCTCCGACTTCGTGCAAACACGAGCGCAGCACTAAGCGCAGGCGGTCATAACTCTCGGCATGGTCTTGCGCGTGCTGCAGCATCTCGGCCAGCAGGTCTTTATTGCCCACCACCGGTAGCGAGATCTGTTCGCGCAGAACAATGCGCAGGTGGCGCATGACCCAGGGCATGAATGGGCCATCGTCAGTGCGAGTGCGGAATGCAGCCAGGCTGCGCAGGGCCACGTCTTGCTGCACGAGGTCAGCCATCGAACGTTCGGGAACAAGGGCGCACACCGAGGCTGCAATCGCAGGCTGCGCCTGGATCCACAGAACATCAAATTGTGGGCCCGCACCCATACAGACTCCCGCCATCCCGGAGCGGGCTCTTACACCCAAGCGCTTGCGAATTCGCTGCACTATCCGAGATGGGATAATTCCCCATTGTCAGCCAGTGGTGGTGAATTCACAAGCCTAGACCAGGTTTCGTATGGCAGCAGAGGCACATGCCAGCGCAGCGGTATGTCAGTGTTTGGACAGGCATAGCGGGGGCCAAAGGAGGAGCGCAGACCCCCTAGAGAAAGAATGGCCTCAAGAAAACAGGGGGAAATGGCGACTGCCAGGAGCCCACGGTTTTCTTGATGCTACCTGTCTGGTGTCTTTCAACAGCCTGTTAGGGCTGCGTCAGTCGCAATAGCGCCCACTACGGATGCCGTAGGCCAAATCGTTGAGCGCGGCGCTCGCACTCCCCGCGCCGATCAGCACCAGGGTGCCGGGCTCAGCGTCTGAGGCGCTGTCATGCCACACGCCGCCGGCGAAGTCGAGACAACGAACCCCCTGCGTAGTCGCCAAGTTGCCCTTGATGCGGTACAGGCTCGCCGCGTGCTCATCGAGGGCGGTGCGCAGGCGCGGCCAGTCTAGGGGCTTGGGCGGTGCGCCATCTGCTACCGCGTAGTTCGGATCGGCGCAGCCAGCGTACTCGCCACCGATCGCCACCGGGCAGGCGGGCGCGAGTGGATCGAGCTCGATGGCGCAATGGCTGGTGCGCACCACCGTGGCCTCAGGGGCGAGTTCACGCACGCTGCGCTCGCAGGCCGCGAGACTGGCCTCGTCATGGCGGTCGCAGTGATTGATCAGCACCGTGTCGGCAGCGGCAATTTGGTGCGCGATGTTCGGCAAGGTGGTCAGCAGCTTGCTACAACTACTCGGATCAACCACGCACAGAACCCGGCGCAGGGTGAAACGGTCGTCGAGCTTGGCTTCGGTGAGCATACGCGCCGCCACGCGTGGATCAGCAATGCCGCTGGCTTCAATCGCCACACCGTCGAGACCGGGACGCTGATCCCAGCACGCGGCGATCTGCTCGAGAGCGCTGATAAAATCCTGCACCTTGCAGCGACAGAAGATGCTGCCGCCGGCAATCGGGTACAGCTCGCCCTCGGCCGCTTCCAGACGCAGGCTATCGATATCACGTGGAGCGAATTCGTTAACCACCATCAGCAGGCGACGTCGCTGGGCCAACCCCTGCATCAGGGTGGTTTTACCAGCACCAAGAAAGCCGGTCACGAGGACTAGAGGAATTAGTTCGCTGCGCTCGGCTTGCATGCCAGGGCCTCCTCGAGTTCGCTCGCCAGGGCGTCAACCGACGGGATCAGCGACACATGGCGAACCGCGCCGTCAACACAGAGGGTGGGAATATTACTCACACCAAGCTTGGTCATATAGCCAAGACCATCACGACCGGTGACCTTGTGTTCGCGCACCACCACCCGCTCGCCACCCAGCTTGGCCGCCGCGCGCTGGGCTACGTCAACCATGTAGCGGCACGGCGGGCAGGTCAGCGAGTCGAGCGTAATGCAGTCGACAATAACCGGCGCTTCGTTGGCGTAGCTCGGCAATTGCACGTCATCAAATTGATCGGCCGCTTCGGGGTCGGGCAAAGTGGCCGCGGCCACACCGCGCTGGTAACTATCGTGGGCCAGCTCGGCAACACGCTCGAGGTTTTCGGGCGGTACGGCATAGGGCAGATCGCAGCCAGGGGCGAGAATGAAGCCCGTTTCGCCGCCCTGCTCATAAGCGCGCAGCACATCGCGGGTCACGTCATCCTGGCTGCCGAGCAACAGGGCCACCGTCAGCATCAGGTTGCCGCCGATCGACACGTCGTACTGCTGGCCAATCGCTGCCAATTTGGCCAAGTCGATATTTTCATCGATTGAAATATTGTCGCAGGTGGTTTGCGCCATCGCTTCGAGGTTGCGCGTGGCGTCACCGCACACGAACAGACTCGCCAGTGCCTGCTTGGCGTGTACGCGGTCAGCAACGGCATTGACGGCCGGGGTCACCAATTGCGCGAAGTGATCGGCGCCAATCTGACTGACCATGGGGTCGACAATGGCCACCACGTCGGCACCGGCTTCTACATAGGCCTCGGCGGCAACAGCCGACACTTCAGCACAACGCATGACCAAGTCTGCCACCGCATCGAGGTCATCGTACATGGCCAGAAACAGCTCGGAGCCGGCAAGATGCATCGCGAGGGTAAAGGGGCCGCATACCAGGCCGTACAGGGCGAGTTCGTCACCCACCGCGGCGCGCATTTTGCGCGTGGCCTCAAGCACTACCGGCATGCGCCCGGCCTCAAGACTAAACGGCGG
>JAQIBG010000395.1 GCA_027859175.1 Planctomycetota bacterium
GTCCCACAGTGCCCATAGCGTCTCCTTGCAAAAGAAGACGCCAGGGGCCTCTAGCTCTTACAGTTATTTATGGGACATAGCACTAGCAGGCTGTTGAAATACAGCCTGCGGAGGGTTGAAGGGGGGTCGTAGACCCTCCTGGGTAAAGAGTCGTCTCAAGAAAACCTTGGAAAATGGCGACTGCAGGTCGCCCAAGGTTTCCTTGAGGCTAGCAGGCCGGTGTATTTCAACAGCCTGCTAGGCGCGCACCAGGACCCAGGACCCGCCTCGCGCACCCGGCCCTATGGCTGCTCGGGGACCAACTCCACTTGCTGCGAAGACGCCACCGGCACCCCCACCACTTCGGTGTCGGCCCCGGTATCCATGCGCTCCAAGCGGCCGTCGCTGGCGAACACCAAGCTCACCTCCCGCGAGCGCACCGTCACCTGCTGTTGGCGTTCTTGCAGGGCCAGTTGTGCAGGCCCCTCGGCGTCGCCCAGCAAGCGCATCGCCCGGAACCGCGGTGCAGCCAGGCGGCCATCGATCAACTGGGCCTCTACCTCGGCATGCAGCGCAGTGCCGGTGCCCTCAACCGGCTGCCACGAGCCGTCTTTCCCGCGCAACAGGCCTGCAAAGCTACCGAGTTCGACGAATACACAGTCGAACACGAGGAGGCCGTCATCGGCCATTTTGCGCTGAGTGATCTCAATTCGCGCTGGCTCAAGCAGGCCGCGAAAATTGATGCTCGCAAAGCGACTGGCGCGCGTGTCGAGCTGCACCAAACCGGTGCCGCCATCGATCAACGCGGTATCGAGCACGCTGTCGGCGCCGGCGACGGCAGCCAAGGTAAAGTCGATCGCATCAGCCTGCAGCGCCACCCGATCGAGCTCAAACCGAACCCCACCACTCATGCGGCCAGCCCCAGTGCCGCCGGCAGCGGGCAAACTGGTGCCAGCACCGGCGCTCATGCGCTTACTCGCCATTTCCACCAATTGCGCGTCGTCTCCCGCAAGGGAAGCAGCCAAGAAGCCCTGTAAGGCACGATCATCCCAGCCGCTCAGGCCTGCCAGGGGCAGAGCCAGCAAGGCGGCGCGCTGGGCCGGGGCCAAGCCGAAACGCTCAGCTAAGCTGGCGTCAACCGATGCGGCGTCGGGCGCCGCCAGCAGTACCGCCCGCAGCGCTTCAAGCGAGATCGCCTCGGGGCCTTCAGCAGCGCCGAGGCATCCCAACAGCATCAGTGGCAAGCAATAACGCAGCATACAAACCTCGCAGCACAGTTCAAAACACGAGACCGGAAGCCTGACAGGCGTCCGGTCTGTGCAACCACCACTCGGCGTAGCGAAACGATCAGGGATACGGGCTAGGGCCAGCATCTGGCGGCGGCGCGCCAGGAGCAGGCGGTGCCGACGGCGAGGATTCACCCGTGATCGCGGCAATGTCTTCATCACCAAGGGCGGCAACCCGCTCCTTCATGAGACGACCCACCTTGAACTTCACCACCATCTTGCGACCAACCGGGACCTTCTCGAGGGTCTTCGGATTGAGCGCCATACGGGGCTTACGTTCCACGGTTTCAAAAACGCCGAAATCCCGAAACTCCAGGCGGTTACCCTTGGCCAGTTCATCGATGATCTCATCGAGAAAAGCCTGGATAACCTGGAGTGATTGGGTTTGGCCGATACCAAGGCGCTCCGCAATGCGCTCTGCAATGGTGCGCTTGGCAATGGTCTGACGAGTCATGGACGTCGATCCTCCGTACACACGGCGTGAACCATGGACGCTTGCTCTGCGTTTGCGCTTGTGGGCCACAAACTACAGTGCCGCTTTCCGCGCGGCAGTGTGGACTATAGGGAGCGGAGCTTGATGCTCAATAGCCAAGCCATTGCCAGAGCGCATGATACAGCGACAGCGAGGGAAACGCTCGCAAGCCCGCTTGGTGCACCGAAAGGGCTGTCGACACCGAGCACCGCGTATACAACCACTGGTGAACGCAGCCGAGATCCGATGACCGACCCCCACATCTCTACCGACCCCGTCTCCGACCAGGCCCTGTGGCAAGAGCGCACCGAGCTCAACGCGCTTCGCACCGCTCTGAGCACCGTCTATCGGGGCGATGGACGCAGCATCGACCTCGTCATAACTGCTTTTATGGCAGGTGGTCACGTTCTTCTCGAAGACATTCCAGGAGTCGGCAAAACAACCCTCGCTCGGGCTCTCGCCGGCAGCCTCGGCGGCGCCTTCGGGCGGATCCAGTGCACGCCCGATCTGATGCCGGCAGACGTCACCGGCGTGTCGATCTATGACGAGTCAAACAAGCAATTTACGTTTCATGCGGGGCCGGTTTTCTGCGACATCTTGCTGGCCGATGAGCTCAATCGAACCCCGCCACGGACCCAGGCCGCCCTGCTCGAAGCCATGAGCGAAGGCCAGGTAACGGTTGATGGGCAGAGCCTCAGCCTCGCTCCGAGCTTCTTTTGCATCGCCACACAGAACCCCCTCGACCACGTTGGCACCTATCCGCTGCCCGATTCGCAGCGCGACCGCTTCCTCCTGAGCTTCGGCCTGGGCTATCCCGAGCGCGATCTCGAACTCGACCTGCTCAGCCACGATGGCGCCGATAATGACTTGGCCCAACTCAAGCCGGTGCTGAGCCTCGAATCGGCGCAAACCTTGCGCCAGCAGGTGCGCCAAGTGCACGTTGCAGACAGCGTCCGCAATTACATCCTCGACCTGATCGGGGCCACGCGCGGCGCCAAGGGCCTTGATACCGGCGCCAGCCCACGTGCTGCCCTCGGCCTCCAGCGGGCCTGCCAAGCCCGGGCGCTGTTGGCTGGCCGCAGCTTTGTGACCCCAGACGACGTCCAACAGCTCGCATCGCCGGCACTCACGCACCGCGTCTGCGCCCGCATCGGCCAACGCGGCGATCAGGTCATCCAGAGCTTGGTTGAATCTCTGGACGTACCGCGCTGAGGCCATGTCGCGCCCTGCCAAGCGCTCGCGTCATAGCATTCGCCCCACCTCGCAAGGCTGGAGCGTGGCGATTGCCTGCGGCCTATTCCTATCGTCCGTATTGTGGCCAACCCGGCCGCTCCCGTTCAGCCTCGGTCTAGCGCTGCTGCTGGCCTTGGTGTTGGCCATGGTGCTGGTGCCGCGCCGGCTGCGTTCGATTCGCGGGCGCTGGTTGGTGCCCGGCGCGATTCACGCTGGCGATGAAGTCACCGTTGGCGCCTTGATTATGGCCGAGGAGGGCAGCGCGCCGGTCAGCCTCGGCGCCTGGGATCCGCAGACCGAACAACTCGGCTTTGTCACCGATATCGCCGGCCTGTCTGCAACCCCCACCCGCATTGCCTGGGTCACCCGGTTTCCGCGCCGTGGCAATCATGAATTGCCGCCGCTGGTGATTCGCAACGAGCAGCCGTTCGGCCTGCTCGCGGCACAGGGGCGTATTGGCCCATCACAGAACGTGGTGGTGCGCCCGATGCTGGGCAAGGTGGAACGGCCGATCACCGAGCAACTACGGCGCTGGCTCGAAGAGGGCGCCACCAGCCACGAAACCGGCGACGACGAGATCAGCCACCTGCGTGGCTATCGACCCGGCGATCCGATGCGCCGCATCAACTGGCGCATGAGCGCGCGCGCGCGGCAACTGCTGGTCACGCAGCGCCAGGCGCCGGCCTGCCATCGCCTCGCACTCGCCATCGACACCACATGCCGCCAAGCCCGCAGCAAGCGCTTCGAACGGCTGATCTGCGTGGCCGCCACCCTGGTTGACCACCTGATCGCGATGAATTGGACCGTCGTGCTGCACGGCAGTTTTGCCCCATCGGGCGGACTCCATGGCGATCGCGAACGCCTGCTCGATGCCCTCGCGATGATTGAACCGGAAGACGATTGCCAAATAAATGAATGGCTGCCGCGCGGCGACGCCTGCCTGATCCTAACCCTCGATCCCGACCGCCACCACAATGAGGCCAACCGCCTCGTGCTTGGCCTCGACCAGGCGCTTGAGCACGTGCGGGTGCCACGAGTGCAGGCATGAAACGCACACCTGCCACCAAAGTGATCAGGCGCCCGGCGGCACTAACGCGCCCACGCGGCGGGCTCTTGCACTGGCGCCGTGCCCCCCTGCTGCGCGCCCACTTGATCTATTTGATCGGCTGCACCGCTTACTGCATCGGCCTGCATCCCGCGGCCCTGGGGCCGATTCTCCTGCTCGCCTTGACCGGCATCATCGGCGAGCTGGCCCCGGCCAATCTGCGCCGGTACTTCGTAGCCGAAGCCCTGCTGCTTGTCAGCGGCATCGCCTCATTCTGGTGGACCTGGGACCTCGATCACCACGGCCTCGATGAGGCCGCCGAGGTCGTGCTCGACCCCTCGCAGCTCGTGGTGTTTCAAGGCTGGATCCGCATGGTGTTCGTGGTCTGGCTGTTGATCCCATCGCGACCAGGCTACCTGCGTTGGTTCGCGGCCCTGGCCGGTGTTGAACTCGCCCTCACCAGCGGCGACCCTGCCACCCACGCCACCCTCAACCTACTCATTCTCGTGCCCGGCGCCGTGATTGCTTTGGCCTGGGATGCCCACCTGCGCGTAGCCACGATTCGAGGCGAAGACGTACAAGTGGGCCGCGCCGCCCCGGCCAGCCTGATGCGCTGGAACGGCGGGCTGATTGCGGTGGTGTGCATCATCGCCCTCATCGGCGGCGGGTTGATTCAACATCGCACCAAACCCATGCTGCCCAGCGATGGCAACGGCGCGCGCCTGCCGCTGCCGCAGCGCAACGTACAATTCCGCGGCATTAACCAGCACATGCACCTCGGCGAGAACAGCTACTCCGATCGCAATCCCACGCTCAGTGCCCAACTCACCGCCGAGCGCCCGCTCACCCCCGACACCTACTATCTCCGCGCCCTAACCCTGCCCTACCTGGAGCTCAACGGCGGCCGCGTCAGCTGGCGCGCTTCGCGTCAGGCCAACCGACTGCTGCCGCCGATGCCAACCCTACATCGCGGCCATGACCCCGAGATGGTCACCGTGTATCGCCGTGCCGATGCCCAAGACGTGATTCTGATACCCGACGGTGCCTCTGATGTGGAGTTGATGGACGTGGTCGCCGACCCCGACGGCAACCTGTACCGCCCGGGCATCGGCGACATTCACACCCGCTATGCAACCGACCTCGGCGCCACGGTACGGCCCGATATGCACTGGAACCGCGTTGATGACGGCCGCTTCCGCCGACTCGACGATGAACTCGCTGACCGCCTGCGGCGCTATCTGCCAGAGGTCGACCTGTGGCGACAAATGCTGCCACAAGATGCCGCGCATACGATTGCCCGCTTCCTCAAGAGCCGCTGCACCTACCAGCTGCGCAATCTCCCCGAACCCGGCGATAACATCGGCTCCAATATTTTAACATTCTTGTTTGACGAAGACCCAGCGCGACGCGTCGGGCACTGCCAATACTTTGCCACCGCCGGCGTGCTCCTGCTGCGCGCCGCCGGGCACGACGCCCGTTGCGTGGTTGGTTATGCCAGCGACGAAGTGGAAGAGGCCACGGTTACTTTCCGTGGCCTCAATGCGCATGCCTGGCTTGAGGTCCGCATTCGCCAAGACGACAAGCTCTACTGGCAGCGCGTTGACCCGACCCCGCCGTCCTTTCTCAGCGAACGTCGTGGCGGCCTCAACGCCGCCGACCTTGACGCGGAAAAAGAACGACTGCAGAAGCAAGCACGCGATGCCAATCAAGACAACGACAAGCGCCGCCAATGGCGCCAGATTGCCTACTGGCTCGGAAGCGCGCTCGCCCTCATTGGCGCCGCCCTGGGCGTGTGGTGGCTCAACCGCAAACACGCCGAGAGTCCGCGCGAGCGCGCCCTCAATCGACAGTCGGAGCAGCTCCTGTCATTCGCCGTTCGCCTTGGCTTGCAGGTAGATGCCCACACCACCCTCACCGCATTGACCCAAGCGATTGAAGCGCGCACCGGCGTCAGCCTGGAAACACACCGCCGCGCGCATCTCGCGGCGCGCTTTGGCGACGGCCCCATGCCACCAGCTTGGCCGCTGGCCGAGCTGCGCGCCGCCATGGCCACCAAAGAAACCCGCATGGTCACAAGCGTCACTGAAGCCTAAACGCAACGACAAGGCAGCGAAGCAGACACTCAGCATCACCTGCGACATCTGTTTCATGAATACGACTTGGCAGTTGCCGCAACAGGCTTTAGGGTGCCGGTGATCCCCTTGCTCGCCAGCTGATGTACGAAACCACACAAACCAATGCTGCCGCTTCGGCACTGAACGTCCTCCTGGTCGACGACCGGGAAGGCGAGTTTCTCTTGCTGCGCCGTCTGCTCGATAGCCTCCCCAAGCGCCCGTACCGCATCCACTGGGCGAGCACTGCTGAAGAGGCGATTCTCCTCGTCCAACAAGTCCCGAAGCTCGACGTCATTTTGCTCGATGTGGCGCTCGGCGCCGATCGCAACGGCCTCGACCTGCTGATCGACTTGGTTGAGCAAGGGCTCACCGCGCCCTGCATCATGCTAACGGTGCTCACCGACGAAGAGTTTGAAGCACAATGCATCCGCGCCGGCGCCGCTGACTACCTGATCAAGTCTGAACTCAGCGCGGCGCAGCTGCATCGCACCATTCGCCACGCGCGCGAGCGCTACCGCATGCAACAGGCGCTCGCGCGCAGCGAGCAACGCTACCGCACCCTCGCCGCCAATTTCCCCAAAGGCGCAGTGCTGGTGATAGACGCCGATGGCCACTGCCACAGCGCCGACGGCGCCGCGCTAACCAGCCTCGGCATCGATGCGGCCGCCGCTCCTGGCACCCACATACGCGAACTGCTCGGCAGCGAACTGGGCGAGCTCCTCAGCGACCGCCTCAGCCTGATGCCAGATGAGGGTGTGCGTAGTTTTGAAACCACCGTGGCTGGCCGAGCGTTTCTCGCCCACCTGTGCGCATTGGGCGACAGCCACCATCAGATCGTCGTACAAGACATCACCGATCTGCGCGGCGCCGAACAGGCCGTCCTGCAAAGCTCGCGACTCGCTTCCATCGGCACCTTGACCGGAGGCGTTGCTCACGAGTTCAACAACTTGCATTCGCTTATCATCGGCAACCTCGAACGCTTACTCCGTTCACCGCCAAGCGACCCTGCCCAGGTTCAACGTCTGCAGGCAGTGCGCGATGGCGTGTGGCGTGCAGCAGAAGTCACGCGCAATCTATTATCGCTGGCGCGTGGATTCCGCACCACCTTCGAACTCGGCTCGTTACACGATCTAGTCGACGAAACCATCGGCCTAATTCGCCACGATTTCGAAGCCAACGGTATTCAACTCGAAACCCACTTTGACACCCTGCCCAATATCTGGCTGCAACCGTCCGGAATCGGCCAGGTGCTGATCAACCTGCTGATCAATGCCAAGCACGCCCTGCACGGCTGCACCAATCCGCGGGTCGAGGTGCGGGCTGAAACCCGCGGCACTCAAGCCGTGCTCAGCATCAGTGACAATGGCTGTGGCATTGAAGCATCCGATCTCGAACGCGTTTTCACGCCCTTTTACACCACCAAAGATCCCGACCAAACCAGCGACGGAGGCACGGGCCTCGGCCTCACCGTATGCCGCACCATTGTGGTCAACCATGGCGGCGAACTCAGCGTGCGCAGCGAACCCAACCTGGGCACCACCTTTGCACTCGCCCTACCCCTCAACCGGATGGTGCCACCGGCCGACCCCGCTCCGCAAGGCGTGCCCAGCGCGCGCCTGCGCGCCGTTCGAAAACGCGCGTGCGACTACACCCTCATGGTGATCGAGGACGACGACGCACTGCGTGAGCTGATCTGCGAAACCCTCAGCGATGAGGGCTACCACGTCACCGCAGCCGCCGATGGCGTTGAAGCCTTAGACCTGCTGCGCCAATGCCTGGTCCACCTCGTGGTGGTAGACCTGCAGCTGCCACGTCGCAGCGGCTGGGATTTCATTGAGGCCTTACATCAACAAGCCAAGCCGCCTGCAGTCGTCGTCACCAGTGGCCACCACCTTGACCCGCCAGATGAATCGCACGCCTCGCTGGTTGATGGATTCATCGCCAAGCCATTCGAACTCGAACAGCTGTGCAGCACCATCGCCTGCGCTTTGTCTCGACGTTCTGAGCGCAGCCACAGCGGCCCTAGCAGCCGCTAGCAGCCGCTAGCAGCAATGTTGTTCACTTAGCACCGCGCCCGCGCTGAATCGACCTTCCGTGCGGTCTTTTGCACTCACGCGGGTAGTGGCGGTCGGGTTTGGGTTCATACGCAAACCGCCGTAAGGCATCGATATCCTCGGCCATTTGAGCGGTGACGCTGCGACCTTTCAGAGCCTCAGCGAGGAGATCGGCCGCTGCACGGAGGCAGTCAGCACGGACCACCCGTTTCCCATCAAGGGTGCGCTCTGCCTCTGCCTGCAGGAAGGAGCCCAGCGCCATCCATATCATGGAGGCAGCGATCTCTTGCTCGCAGCCATCGACAAAACCGCTGTGGAACGACTCGACGTCCATGAAGCTCTTGAGTTCGCCGAAGAGGCACTCGATTCCCCATCGGGCCGCATAGAGCTTGATCAGGGATGCCCGATCAAAGCCCTCCTCGGCGGACAGTGTCGTCAGGATGACCATGCGCTCGGGCTTGCTTCCCTTGCGGGGTCGACCTCGCTTGCGATCGCGCTCCACGAGTCACTCTTGAATAGTGACAGGACCATCAACGCCCTGGAGCTGGATCTCTACCGTCGCAGTCTTCTGCTTTCCTTCAAGAAAAGGGCGCAGTTCCTTCCAGGCGATGGCCTCTGATGTCGACATGCGCGCGATGACATCGATGCCGCATTCCACCAGCACGCCAAAGAGCTTTTTGCTCGGGAATCCTCGATCCATGACGGCGACATCACCGGCTTGCCATGGCATCCGGCGCACCAGATCCATCATCGCCGTTCGTTCGCCGACTCCTTTACCAACGAAGATCCAATCCAAAGGCAGCCGGCGGAACACGTCAACCGCTGCCACCATGAGACCCTGTGGATTATGAACCTTGCTGCCGTCGGGACGACTGAAGCGATGCAGCTTGCGCGCGGTGTCGGCAGTCCGCGGCGTGACAAAGCGACAGCCGTCGAATGCGATGAACCGCCGCTGGCCCCACTCGTGGCGTAGGGCCGGCATGATGGCTTCGCAGGAACTGACGACGTCATGAAGAAAGGAGCGACACATGGCAACGGACAGCTTCCGCCGCGCGATGCTGATGGAAGCCAGCGTCGGCATCTTGGTCCAGCCGAAGCGGCGTCGCCCATACCAGGTCAGGTGCCGAAGGCTGCGCCGGTAGCTGGTCTTGCGGTCGGGCAGCGGGATCACCAACAGCCATGTCATCACGCTGCGTGGGCACCAGACGCGACTGCGACTGAAGCGGTCGCGAAGCCCGCGCGTCAGGTTCAAAAAGGTGCTTATGGTGGGGAAGGAATCGTGAAATCGGCTCATGAGGCCCGACGACCACCCCTCCAAGGCGTGTCAAGTGTAATTATGGAAACGACTTACGTGACCTCGTTAAGTGAACAACATTGGCCCTAGCAGACTGTTGAAATTCACCAGCCTGTTACCCTGGGCGCCCTGCAGTCGCCATTTTCCAAGGTCTTCTTGAGGCGGCTCTTTACCCAGTGGGAGCTGCACCCCCCGCAGGCTGTATTTCAACAGCCTGCTAGAACTCGGGCACGCGCGAACACAAGACAACTGGTTAAGGGTCTTACTCTAGACCTTCGATGGTGCGTTCGCTAGGCTAGCCTCTCGAATACCATGCACGCCGCTCGCACCAAAGGAACCGTCACATGGTGACAGACAACGGATTCCTCAGCTTTCGGAACAGTCAGCAGACTGAGGTCCGCGGCACCCTGATGCACCTCACGCGCAATCAGGTGGTGTTCGAGGTCTACAACCCCTACTCAATCGTCCAGCTGAGCGAAGTGCTGTCCGATTTACGGATTCGCCGCGGCGAACGCACCCTCTATCACGGCCGCGCCGTGGTCAGCAACCTGGTCAACACCGGCTTAATGCTGATCACGTCCGCAACCCTGGTCGACCCCTGGTCAGATCTCGCCGAATTCGAGACCAGCACCGACCTCAGCAGCGACATCACCGCCTTTGTTGACGACTGGAATACAGCCAATTCCCAACTACTGCCGCCGTTTCAGCTCGCCGTGTCCAAGCTGCGCAATTTTCTCGAAGAGCTCAGTCGCTGGGTCGACCAAGGCGAAACCGCAGGTGGCCTGCGTGAAGACCAGGCCGACGACGAACGCCAGCGCGCCTTTGTCGACACCATCGAACACGGCTGCATTGAACAACTCAGCCAACTGTACGGCGCCTTTGAAGCCGAGGCGCGGCAAGTTCCCAGCGAGATCGCCACGGCGCACCGTGCGTTTGCCCAGCGCGAACTCCACCCACTGACCCTGTGCGCCCCCTTCGTGCACCGCACCTTCTCCAAGCCACTCGGCTATGCCGGTGATTACGAGATGGTGAACATGATCCTGCGTGACCCCACCGAAGGCAGCAGCAGCTATGCACGTCTGATTAATCGCCTCTACCTCAAACTCGGCCCAGCCGAGGCACACCGCAATCGCATCGCCCGGCTCCAGGAGATCCTGCGTACCGAAGCACGCCGTGTGCAAAGCGCGGGCCAAACTTTCCGCGCCCTGAATATTGGCTGCGGACCAGCCCACGAATTACAGGGCCTAGCCGCCACCGAATCGTGGCTCGCCGATGCCGACATCGAACTGCTCGACTTCAATCAAGAAACCCTGGAGCACGCCCGCGTCGGTATTGCTGCGGCAGCCGCCACCAAGGGCTTCACGCCGGGCACCCGCTTCACCCATAAATCGATTCACGAACTGCTCAAAGACGCATCGCCGCGACGCGGTTCGGTGACTCCAGAACGGCGCTATGACCTCGTGTACTGTGCCGGCCTGTTTGATTATTTGTCGGATAAGGTCTGCCAGCGCCTGCTGAAATTATTCGTTGCGATGACCAAGGCCGGTGGCTTGGTGGTGACAACCAACGTGCACCCCGCCAACCCCATCCGCTGCAACATGGAATACCTGCTTGAGTGGCATCTCATCTACCGTGATGAATCAGCAATGCAGACCATCGCGCCACCCGGCCACGCCAACACGGTGTACCCAGAAGACACTGGCCTCAACGTGTTCCTCGAAACCAGGCTCGCGGACTTGTTAGAATGAAGGAACTCACGGGCGATACTCTTTCCGCCTATCAAGCTGAAGACCAGGCCAAACGTCGCCGCAGTTCCATGATCGGCTGCTGGTTAGCAATGACGCTAATGCCATTGGGCACCGCTCTCGACTACATGGTTTATCCCGATCTGCAGGCCCGCTTTCTGGCCATCCGCCTGATCGCCAGCGCGCTGGTTGTGGTGGTGTACCTCCTGCATAAAGCCCGCTCCTGCCAGGACTTCATGCCAGCACTCAACATCAGCTGGGTGCTGGCTATCAACGCCGGTCTGTGCGTCATGATCGGGGCCAGCGAAGGTGCGGCCTCGCCCTATTACGCTGGCTTGAACCTAGTGTTTCTCGCCATGATTCTATTGATGCCGCTCACCTGGATCGACGCCCTGGTGTGCTGCGGGGTAACCGTTCTGTTCTATTTGGTCGCGTGTATCGCGCATGGCGATCCGCTGTCCAACCTGGGCATATTGTTCAACAACCTCTACTTTCTCAGCCTCACCGCGCTGGTCTGCTGTATCGCCAGCGCCTATTTGACCGGGATGCGCAAGGCCGAATTCGCCCTGCGCCACGAACTCGACAACAGCAACCGCGATCTTGCCAGCAGTAACGACAAGCTGGCCGAACTGGTGCGCCTGCGCGCTCAGTTCATCGCCAATATCAGCCATGAACTGCGCACGCCGTTGACGCTGATCCTAGGGCCAGTCGACGACCTCCTCACCTCCGGCCGCAACTGGGATCGAACCACAGCCGAGTCTTTAGGCTTGGCACGAGAAAACGGCCTTCGGCTGCTCAAGCTGATCAATGATCTGCTCGAGCTGGTGCGCCTCGAAGACGGCGGCGTGCGCCTCGAACGACAAGCAATGGATCTCGCGCCATTTTTGGCCGCCTTGGTCGACTCGGTTCGCTACCTGGCCGACGCCAAGGGCGTACACCTGCACACCGAGGGGCCAGACCAGGGCCTGGTGGTGCGCGGCGACTCCGCTCGTCTTGAAAAGGTATTCCTCAACCTGATCACCAACGCGCTGAAGTTCACACCTACCGGCGGCACCGTCACGGTCAGCTGGCGTCACCATCACGACAGCACCGACATTTCGGTCTGCGATACCGGCATTGGCATACCAGCCGACCAACTGCCATTCATATTTGAGCGTTTCCGCCAAGTTGATGGCACCACCACGCGGCAATTCCAGGGCGCCGGACTTGGCCTAGCCTTGGTCAAGGAGCTGGTCAGCGAACACGAGGGGTCGGTGCATGCCAGCAGCCAATTGGATCAGGGCTCAACCTTTACCGTCACCCTCCCGCGCAGCACCGACGCAGTGGCAGCTGCAACGCACAGCAGCCATGACGTAACCGGCGGCGACCGCAGCGCCGAACTCTTTGGCATCGCCGAACGCCGCGGCGGCGTAGCGCTGGACGCCGATCACGACAGTGACAGCAACGAGGCCCAGGGCACCGGTCCGCGCCGCATCCTCGTGGTTGACGACGAACCCGACATGCGCCGCTACCTCGTAGCGGGCTTAGCCGAAACCCACACCGTGTTCCAAGCCGCCGATGGCCCGAGCGCGCTCGAAAGCGCCTGGGCCCATCAACCCGACCTGATTCTGCTCGACCTGATGCTGCCCGGCATCGATGGCCTGGAAGTATGCACCCAACTGCGCGCCAGCGAGGCCTGTCGCCACTGTAAGATCATCTTGCTCACCGCCCGCGGTGACGAAAAAGCCAAACTCGATGCCCTCAAGCGCGGCGCCGATGACTTCCTGACCAAGCCGTTCAGCTTCGTTGAGGTGCAAACGCGAATCGACAACCTGTTGCGTGCGCGACGCCTCGAGATCGACCTGCAAACCCGCGCCACCGAATTACAGACCGCCCTCGAACAAGTCCAAGAAACCGAGGCGCGCTTGATTCAAAG
>JAQIBG010000439.1 GCA_027859175.1 Planctomycetota bacterium
CGGCGCTCGCTTTGCTCGCTGGGGGTGGATTCCGTTAATCGTCGGTGGTTGGTGGGCTTGAGCATCGCTTCGCTCGCTCGGGCTGGCTGGCGGATTGGCTTTATGGGTGTTTGCCGGCGCGATAACCCGGCGGCGCCTGTTGGTGTCGCTGCCCTCAGCGACATACACCCGCCGGAAAGCAAGCCCTCACGCCTGACGTCCCCATCGCGCGCGGCGATCCTGCCCACCACGCTAGATCCCGCCCGGTCACCCAAAACCGAACTCCCCACAGCCCATCGCGCACTCCTCTGACCAGGCCCAAAGAGCCCTGCCCCCAACACGCCCCATACACTGGGCACGGGCTGTTGGAATATCCCCCACAACCGGCTTGTCAGGTCAGCAGTAGCACTATCGTCATCAGGGTAGAAGTTGCGCCCTCACACGTGTGCTGCAAAGGACTTGGATCAACGATGGATATCACATCCCGGCGAAGCCGTCAGGGCTTCACGCTCATCGAGCTGTTGGTGGTCATGATGATCTTGGCGATCCTCATGGGTCTGCTGTTTCCGATCCTGGGAATCGTCAAAGAATCAGGGCGCAAAACCAAGACCGCTGCCTTGATCGCCAATGCTGGCTCAGCCATCGAACGCTATCGCAGCCTCAATGCGGGTTATCCGGAAGCAGTGACGGTAACCAATGTTGGCGGCACCGCAGTCGCCCTCACCGACACCCCAACTTGGACCGGAAGCGACCCCTTCAACCGTGCCTGGTTCAGTGCCGCCATCGCAAGCATCGACAGTGACGCATTCGGCCCGGCATCGGCCAACATGTCGGAAATGCAGGTCAGTGGCCAAGACGTGCGCCTCCTGGTCGATAGCTGGGCTACACCAATCAACTACCGCCCCTACACCAAGTACGAGTGGACCGCCGGCAGCACCATTCCGATTCGTAGCGATGAGCCGCCTAACCCCGACAGCTTCCAAATCTGGAGCTGTGGCCCCAATGCCCAAGACGACGACGGCCTTAAAGACGACATCAACAACTGGGGCGGTTGATGCGTCGCAGCGGCTTCACCCTAGTCGAAATCCTAGTGGTTATCGGCTTGATGGCCGTTGTCATGGGCATCGCCTGGGCTGGCGTTGTGGGCAGTCGGCGCACCGCCGGCTTGGTTGGCGCGGCTGAGCTAACCGCTGACTTGGTCCGTCAAGCACACCACACCGCCCAATCTACCGCGGCACCAGTTCGCCTGCGCTTGGACAAGGCGGCCCGCACCATTTCCGGCGTCAGCCACATCCCGCTGGTCGGTCAAAGTTTTGAACACTGGTACTGGCCCGTCGATAGTACGCGCAATCCAGGCGAACTCGGCCCCCCGCGTGGCGTTGACAGCAGCGACCTGGAACAGGTACCCGGTGCATCCGGGTTTGGCTTTGTCCTCAACAACCACTTCCGCAGCCCAAGTCTGAGTGACCCGAGCCTGCAAGCCCTGGAACTCCCCACACGACAACCGTTGATGCGAAGCCAAGGTGATGGCTTCTATGCGAGCGTTTTGATTCGCCCACCAATGGTGACAGCCAGCGACTGCGATCCGCTCAATCCGAACCAACTCCCGGTTCTGATGCTTGCTAAAGATGGTGTCCTAGACCCTGACGATGACGATGCCTTCTTCGGCCTCTACCTTGAAGGGCTCGAATCGCATGCTCAGGCTCAACCGCGTGAAGACGGCAGCATGATCGATGTGTACGTGCACCAATGGGTCCCCAAGGCGTGGATTCGCACAGGTTCTGGCGCTATCACCATGATTCGCGGGCGTCACCTCGCTCTTGGCTCAGCTCACCTGACAGCCCTAGACGAAGACAGCCAAGGCCCGCTAATTGGCAATAAATGGGTTGAACTGGGTCTCTTGTACGATGGCCAAGCCCTAGTTTTGACCCAAAACGGCTCCGAAGTGGGCCGCACTAGCCTCAACACAACTGACCCGCGGCCAACTGCCAGTGGCCAACAATTAAACCCTGGGCCCATCGACCCGCTCAACATCTATGCTGGCACAGGGCTCAATGACCCTGATTTCAAACTCTACTTTGGCGTTCAACAACGCGCTACCGACTCAGCCCCGGTCAACGGCAGCGGCCTCATTGACGAGATTCGTCTATTCCGGATCGGCGTCGACCGTCCGGCCAAACTCCCATCCAACGTTGAACTCGATGCCGATTACGAAATTATCATCGCCGCCGACACCGCCGGTGGAACGAGCTTGACCGACCCAACTCAAACCGGCGCAACTCCCCCCAATATCATCTTGCGCAGCACAACCGACGGCACCACCGCGACACTCTCGGTTGATGCCAGCGGCCATGTCACCACAGCCTTCCAAACCCAATGAGCCGACCATGAACCAACGTTCCGGTGCCGCACTTATACTTGCGATGATCGTGCTCTCGGCCCTACTGCTGATGGGCTTGCCGTTCTTGTTGTCACAAAGCTATAGCCTCGGCGGCAGCATGAGCTTTCGTGCGAAAATGGCTGCCAGCAGTGGCCGAGACAGTGCAGAGAGCCTCGGCATCGCCCTCGCCGCTCACACCAGCGCTTATCAATTCCACAACGAGAATAGCGAACAAGGCGAGATGCGCGAAGCCATCATCGCCAAGTACGACCCCAGCGCTGCCTCAATCTGGATCGACGACAATGATCCCGCACGCATACACATCGATACCAGTCTGGTCACCGCCGGTGCTCTCAATCGTCTTGATGCCAATGACCCCGTTACCGTCCATACCAGCCTCACCATTGAAGACGGCAGCTCACTGATCGACATCAACGATCTTGATGAGGCCGGGTGGGACCGCCTCCTCAAAGATCACGATATCGTCGACTGGGATGACAACGTAGTAGTCGACAGCCAAGACTGGCTCAATGATGACGGCAGCCCTGCCGATGAACGGTTCTGGATTGGAACAGCTGCCAACGGAGACGAAGACGACGACGACGGTGACGGCACCCAATACAATTACGATAATGACGATGGCGACGACTACGGTGAGCTCGCCGAGTCACTCGCCAACCTCCGCTTTAACAATAAATACAAGAGCAACGGCTATCGCGTTAACAACCTCGAAGACCTGCTTCTTGCCGACCCTGGCCACAACACCGAAACCCCGCGCACCACCACCAACAGCCCCTACGGCACCAATGCTGACGTTGACGGCAACTACTCCTTCGGTTTCCGCCGGCCGCTGACCGAGCAAGAGTTCGCGCGTATCAAGCCGCTGCTGACGACGCGCAGTCGCAGTCAAAGCAGGGCCAATCGGCAGGATCTGGGCACCGTTTTGTACCAATACGATGCCAGCTACACGAGCGGCAACCGCCAGAAGTGGAACCTACGTGTACTCGATGGTGATGTCAGCGATGTCCTGGCCGCAGGTACGGTGATCCATGCTGTTGACGGGTCGCTCGCACCGCGCCGCAGCTGGCGAACTAGTTCAAGCAACTGGAAAAGCAGTCAACACGCCACAGACGACATTGAGGTGCTGTTGCAGGGTGATACCCTGAGCATCGAAATCCCCAGCCCGGTCAACCTCAATCACGCACCCGGACCAGTCCTCAATATCGTCACCGGCGTGAGCAGTTTAAGCCGGGCCAGCGGCAACCCAAGTTATCCGATTGTCGACTTTGCCGACATGCTCGACTTCCAATTCAATGCTGCCACCCACCCCTACAAGGTCCCCAATATTTTTGTCCTCGCGGGGCAAAACGGCAGCGGCCGCACCCGACCCCCAGCCTCGAGTCGCACTTGGGGCATCTACCACATTCAATCAGCGGCCACTGCCAGCGATGCCAAAGATCGCCCCGTTAGCACCGCCTCACGCAGCATTATTGTGCAGGCCCTGCCACAAGACCCCGGTCAAGCCTTGGTGCTGCCGTGGCGCCGCCAAGACCAAATGGAAGTCTTGCGCCGTCGCCTATCTCTGAGCCGCATGGTTACCTGGCCGCGCGCGGTGAATCGCATTCCCACCTCAATCCCGGCCATGGCCGACGGCCCCGACGAGATGATGCGCTCTGCCCCAGAAACCACCTATGCTGAGGTAGAGGACCCACCGGTGGAGCGACTCTGGTCGCGCCCCATGGAAGACCGCGCCAAACCCAACCCCGCCATTGCGCTGGCCGATTTCAGCGAAGCGCTGACCAAGGGCGATGGCGAAGCCCCGCCCGAAACCGGCTCGATTAGCGATGCCAACTTTACGCCCGAGGGCGTGCGCATCAGCGATGCCATCAGCTACCGCCTAGACGGTGCCTCCGATCGGCCATTTGAGCCCGTTGGCGATCTCAACGAAGTTGGCGGTCGCCAATTGAGCCTGTGGATCCGCCCTGAAGCAGCTTGGAATAGCGAGGTCACACTCATTGAGATGCGGGCCCCGCCGGCAGGCATTTTCCCGGCAGGCACAGGCAATTGCTTTGAGCAGATTGACGCCACACCCGGGTCAAACGAGCTGCAAAACCTGTGGCGCCTATACTACGATGGGGCCACTGAATACCTCGTCCTTCACCTGGCCAATCCCGTTATCGAACACACCTCTGACATTGCCATCCGTGACCCAACAGGCTTTCTCCCCGCTACAGCCTTGGCGCGAGCGATGGTGGTTCCCGAAGATATTTTTGCCGAAACCGACCCTGCAAGCCCGGCCAGTCTCTACTTCAACGAACAATGCCTCGGCGCAAGCAACGGCGCCGGTGCACCGAGTCCGCTGGTTCTCAGCCCGCTGGCACCGGCCATGCCGATGAACCACATCGAATTCCGCTACAAGGTGGTTGGCGGGCTCCAGCAAGGCAACTGGTACCACCTGCAGTTGGCCGTGAGCCACGACCGACCCGGCGGCCAAGCCATCCTGCTCAATGGCTTTGCCGGTCGCGACGTGGCCGATGCAGGCGTCACCTTGGCAAGCGATTTGCGCACTGGTGACCACATCACGCTGCCGTCTATGCTGCTGGCCCAAGACCTGATCGCCGAAGACTTGGTAGGCGACGACAGCGGTACCACCATGGTTCTGGGAAACCTCACCTTGAGCACCACCGCAATTCATGCCGACCTCGGCCTCGATGCGACCAGCTTCTTCCCGGCCCGCGGCACCGCGCGTATCGGCAACGAGTACATCAGCTATACCGGACGCACCGCAACCAGCCTCACTGGCTGTTATCGCGGTATTCGCTCGAACACCAACGTCACCGCGGTCCCAGCCGATAACCACCTCTGGTGGCCAGTGCTGGAAGCTCACAGCCGTGACGATTTGGTGGTCCCCGGTGGCTATCGCTTCGACCCGCCAGACACCGGGCTCCTCCTCGCCGGCCTCGCTCACACCTTGCAGGAATTTCACAACGGCGACCCATCAGACAATTATCGAGTCTGGTCTGATGCCAGCAAGTCTGTGAGCGATTACGACGCCGCCACCCATACCGAATCAATCGGTGGGGTGACCATCATGACCCTTGGTGAAAGCACCGATGGCGTCACCGGCCTCAACCCAAGCGGCATTGTTCTCGATGATAGTAACGGCGTAGCGGCGACGCAGTTCCCTGATGGCTCACCGGGGATCGTTCGCATAGAAGGCGCCAGCCTTGGCAATTTCACCACCGACGCCAGCGGGACCATTGTTTCTGCTGACCCACCAAGCCATAGAATCATTTACCTGTATTTTGCCAACTATGATAAGGCCAGCCAAACACTCACCGGTCTTGAAATGACGGATGCAGCGTTCTTGGCCGCGAGTGCCAGTCCGGCTCAGATCCGGTTCTGTGACGATGCCGGCGGCATCGGCCTGCCCACCACACCACCGAAGGTCACCCTGATCAGCCTTCATGTGGACAGCAACGAACTCGACGCAACACGCTTCACCGACCACGCCGACAAGCGCAATCGCCAATTCCAAATCATGGCATCCGATGGCCGCGTTGAGTGGGTCAGCTACGACCAAACCTGGGTCCACACAAGCACCTCTCAGGGCTTCTTTGTCGATTACGATGGCTTTGATCGCGGCGATCGTGGCCGTGAACGCACCATCTTTGCCCCCGCTTACGGTGGCACTGGTGTTGACCCCAGCGCTACCTTTGCCAGTGGCAGCCGGATTGTTCCGGTGCAAACACGTCTTGGTACCAGTTCATGGATTGCCACCGGCGATGTGGTCACCTTGATGCCGGTCCCAGACCCGAGTGACCCCACCGATCGCATTGATCCCACTGACCCTGCCAAAACACCGGTTCAAATGGTTGTCCGGTTGGCCGCCACCGATGGCTATCGTGACAGCGACGCCACCTCAGTCCTCCCCGCCCCGAGCAACTGCAATGCAGACGTGAAAAATGAATGGTTCGCCTTCACTGATGGCCTTCCGGCCCCCTTGGTCGGCGAGCGGTTTGAAATACTCAGCGGCAACTGCTGGAGCGGCTTCGATCTCTCTGGCTACCAACCTGTCGCCCGCGCCAACCTTAAGAAGGGCCTCATGCCGCGCATGGATCAGATGAGCACGACCTTCGCTCTTGGCGATGACCCGGCAGTGCCACCATTCCCTGCTCCGCCACCTGGTGACGCGCGTTGTTATTTCGGCGGTGGCGACAGCCGATATGGCGGCCTTGCCGCCGGCTCCATGTTGCTCGACGCAATTACTGCAGGCGGGCAACCGGGCAGCGCGGTCGGCATGAAACACCTCGGACAAGTCACTGGATTCACGATTGCTGGTGCGCCGTCTCTGCTGCTTGATGCCACCTCGCTTGACTTCGAGATCGAGATCGACACCGACGACCCAAGTGGCGCCAACTACTTCAGGACTGCGAGCACCAATGACCTGCGCAACCGTTATGGCCTATGCCTAGTTGGCAGTGAAGTCATGGCCTATGAGCGCATCGCCAACGACCGGGCGCGCATTTTCGGGCGCGGTCTGCTTGGCAGCACCGCGCAAGAGCATAAAATTGTCCCAACCATCGACAATCTCTTGAATGAACGCTGGCGCAACGGCCCCAGCTTCGTTCATCTGCCGCTTGGCCCGATTGCCATCCTTGGTGAACAATACACCAATCCTGAATCAACGAGCGTTGCACCATTCGATAACAACTTCCGCGGCCCAATTCGCTTCGCCACCTCACTCTACGACGGCTTCACCCAAGCCCCCTGCTATCTGCTCGCCAAACCCGATGGCAGTGCCTACGAAATCGCCTACTTCGTCAAACAAGATGGCCGTTATTATACCGGTCCCTGGTTGCGCGGAGCCTATGGCTCAACCCCAATCGCCACGCTCGACCCAGGTGACATTGTCATCGCTTGGTGGCCACGCTATGCGCCAGGCCTACCAGCCAGCAACTTAACGGATGAACACCTCCGGTGTCGCACCTACGCCTGGGCTGGCTTCCCGGTTCGGTTCCATAACACGTTACTCGATAGCAGCCTCGCCGACACCATCACCGTTGAGGCCAACATCGATACCGCGCTAAGCTTCGAACTCCGCGCCAATTACGGATCATCAATCGATACATGGCTGAGTCGTCCAGTCTACTCAACCACAGGCGCCATCACGAGCAGCACTAACCTCACGAGTCTATTCGCGGACTTCCCCACCGATCAAGACATCAATGGCGCCGAACTCCGAATCAATTGGCGCTACAACTCATCTACCAGCGATCTGTTTGAGATGAGCCGCCGCATGGGAATATCGCCCGAGATCGACGAGGTGGTTTTCCGCGTCAACGCACCGACCAAGGTCCTCGAGTATGGAGGACGTTGGTAATGCGTCGCGGCTTTACTCTCGCCGAGGTGCTCATCTCGCTGATGATTCTCAGCGTAACGGCCACCGCCATGATCGGCACCCTGATGGCAGCGACGCGCCTGTTCCGTGAAGGCGAAGTTGGCCGTTCCGCTAACGACACCGCCATGAGCGTGATCGGTCAACTCAATCAAGATCTCGACAGCGCCATCCCCAGCACCCAAGGCGGCGATTTTTACGCCGATGTGGTTGACGAAAGCCAAAGTGGCGACTGCGTCGTTGGATGGACCATAGCCAATCCAGACCCACGGACGGCAGACGTCAACGCGCGTCTGTTCGTGCTCTGGGGCCGAGACACCCAGGGCGATCTGCGACGCAGAGTGTTCACCAACATGAACGGATTCAATCGCTCGAATGTTCGCAGTGTCCTCAGCAATGGCGCCCTCATTACCGATGACTGTGAGTTTTTCGGCGCATGGCTCGCCGGAACCAAACATAACGATAGCGGCACTATCGTTATCGCCCGCGTACCGGTAAAAGACACCTGGTGGCAAGAAGTGGCCGAAAATAGCTCGGTCAACCCAGGCTTTCCCACTCAACCACAGATCGGCCAGCCCACGGCCTTCGATACCAGATCCGGCTTCACCTACCCCTCAGCCGTGCGCGTAGTCCTCCTACTGGATGGCGGCAACCGCAATGCCAAGCGCGGCATCGTCACCACAAAGCTAGATCCAGACGACACCCAAATCCCCGTCGCAGGCCTTCAAGGGCTTCCTACCGTCCCCGGCAGTGTGCTCGCCATTGGCGATGGGCAGGTACGCGAACTCGTCGGCTACAGCAGCTTCGCAGGCAACATTGTGCAAGTTACCCAAGACCCCAGTCGGGGTCCGGTTGAAATGAGCTCAGGGATCGGTCGCGGCGTTTATCGTAGCCCGGCACTCTCGCATATCCGCGGCACTGAAGTCCGCTCCTGTCGCCAGTTCAGCCTGATCAAGGCTCTGCCGCACTAAGCTCAGTAGCCACTGCGCGCCAGCCGCCATGCAGCTTAGCTGCCATCGCCTCACAGCGCTGCTTTTCAGCACCTGCGCGGTTGTGGGTCTCGAGTCGATGCTCACGGTGATCGTAGAGTTCTTGGGCCACCACGCTGTCGTCGTCGGTGCTGCGCCATTCTACGAAGCGACAGTCGTCCGTTTTCATCGCGTGGCCCATGAGCTTGTGACCCTCACGCGGATAACAGCTGAAGGCTGCACTTTTCCAACTGCGCTCGGGATCCTCGAGCAAGGGCGCCATGCTCGTGCCCTCGCAGTGCTCCGGAATGGTGATGCCCGCGAGTTCGCATAGGCTTGGATAAATATCAACAAACTCGACTAAGCGCTCACAGTGGGCGCCGCGGCCGGCGCGCTCGGGTGTTGAAACCAGCAAGGGCGCATTGCAGTCGATCTCCATATTGCTGTGCTTGCACCAACTGCCGTGCTCGCCGAGCTTCCAGCCGTGGTCACCCCACAGCAGCACCACGGTGTCATCGCGCAAACCAAGCCGATCGAGTTCGGCCATCACGCGCCCCACTTGGGCGTCCATATAACTGACGCAGGCGTGGTAGCCGTGAATCAACTGACGCGCCAAGGGCTCAGGCACCGGCCCCTGCTTGGGAATGCCGAAGTAACCGCGCATCTCACCGAAGTCAGTCACGGCCCAGGCTGGGCTGTCCACCGGCGGACAGTCGGTGGGCGCCAGCGGCAGGTTTGCCGGGTCGTAGAGATCCCAATAGCGCTTCGGTGCATTGAAGGGCAGATGCGGCTTATGAAAACCGACCGCGAGGAAAAACGGGGCCTCTTGGGCTGACAACTCTTGCAAGGTGGCGATCGCGGCCAGAGCTTCCTGGCCATCGTGGTAGGCGTCATCGTCTACATCGGCGCATTCAAAGGCCGGGCCAAGCCCCTTACGCTTATCGCCGCGGGCCGCCATCGCGGCCCCGTTTTCGCGCATCGCCTCAAGCGCTTCGTCAGTCAGGTAGCCACGCCCCTGCCAATCGCCATGCACGATGCTCGGCTCGCGACTCCACCCATCGGGGTCATCCTCAATCCGGTGATGATAGTTTTTACCGACCGAAATCGCCGTGAAACCACTCTGCTTGAAATGCTGCGGCAGGGTCAGCACGTCGGGCATGGTGCTGCGCAGCGGCGTCTGCAGATCAAACACCCCGGTGGTAGCCGGACGGCAACCAGAAAACACACTCGCCCGCGACGGCGCGCAAACGGCCTGCTGGCAGTATGCGCGCTGAAAGGTCACGCCATTTGCCGCCAGGGCATCAATGTGAGGCGATTGCACCGAGCGCGAGCCAAAGCAGCCCAATTGTGGGCGGAGGTCGTCAACGGTGATAAGCAAGACGTTACGAGGCATAACCAAGCACTATGCCGAGCCGGCAGCATCGATGGTACCGGAAGCGCCTCCCCCGCATGAGATCATCTCACATATGATAGCGATGATGCCGTCACCGCCGCACGCTCAGGCCTCGGTCCGCTGACGAAAGGCACGCGGGCTGACCCCCGTATGCCGCTTGAACACCCGGGCAAACCACTCCGGATCCTGAAAACCAACCGCCATCGCAATCGTACCTACGCCACTCGTGCTCATCACCAATTGCTCACGCGCCCGATCGATCCGCAGACGCTCAAGATAGCGCATCGGCGCCACGCCCACCTGATCCTTAAACAGATGCGATAATCGCGACGGCGACATGTCGCAGGCAGCGGCCACGGCGTCGAGGCTCACGTCTCGTTGATGCCGCGCCGCCATCCACTCCATCGCATAAGCAATGCGTGGATCCAAGCGTTCGGCAGCTTGCCCGCCGTGCCGCCGCCCGAGCAGCAGAATGCGCTCGAGCAGGCACATCGCCATGTCGAGATGCTGCGGTTGACCACCGTGGGCCTCCTGAACCAGGAGTTCAAAGTTCCGCAGCACCTCGTCCCAGGCTTCACCCGTTATATGCACCCGCAAAATACCTGGGGCTACGGCATCCCAGCGCAACCAGGTCTGCCAATGCTCACGTGGATAGAAGTAGGCCCAGTAGTGGACCCACTGCGTGTGCACGCTCTCGCAGTGGTAATCGTGAATCGCGGTTGGGGCAAACAGGAGCAAATCCCCGCACCGCGAGCGAAACCGTTCACGCCCGCCGCCAATGCTGCCGCGCCCCATCAGCGTGGCATTGAGGATCCACCCCGCCATACCATGGGGTCGCAGAATTGCGTGCTGCGGGTCGTTCATTTCGGTGCGCCCAGCCCCAAAGCGGTCAGCAAAGTGATCTACCGAGACGCGCGCCATGACAATATCGTAGGGGTATTTGACAACAGGGCACCTTGTTTTCCCCAAATGGGGCGCGCATAATTGCGTCAGTCCACAATCGGATCGACAAGATCCACAGGAGGGATCATGAACACAATCCGGTGGGGCATTCTCGGCCCCGGTACTATCGCCAAACAGTTCGCACGCGGCCTTGCCGCCCTCAACGACCACCACCTGGTGGCCGCTGGCAGTCGTGATGTCGCCAGAGCCCAGGCCTTCCTTGATGAATTCGCGCCGAAGGCACAAGCCCACGGCAGTTACGAGGCCCTGGTCAATGACCCCAACATCGACGCAATCTACGTGGCCACCCCCCACACCTCCCATCGTGAGCACGCCGAACTGGCGCTGCGGGCTGGCAAGGCCGTGTTGTGCGAGAAGCCGCTGTGCGTGAATCTACCCCAGGCTCAAGCCCTGGTCGCGGCCGCCAAAGACAGCGGCTCCTTTTTGATGGAAGCCATGTGGACGCGCTTCCTGCCTGCCCTTGAACAAGCGATGGAACAGGTGCGCTCCGGCGTCATTGGCGAACCACGCATGCTCACCTGCGACTTCGGTTTTCGCTGCGGCTGGAATCCTGAGGGCCGCTTACTCAATCCGGCCCTGGCCGGCGGCGGCTTGCTCGACGTTGGCATCTATACCGTCGCCATGGCCAGCCTCGTATTCGGCCACACGCCCAGCAGCATCAATGCCCAGGCGCATATCGGTGAAAGCGGGGTCGACGAACAGGCCGCAATCATGCTCGGCTACGACAGCGGCCAACTGGCCGTGTTGACCTCGGCGGTCCGCACCAACACGCCTCACAGCGCACGCATTGATGGCACCGAGGGGCGCATCACCATCCCCTCATTCTGGCGTGCCACGAGCTACACCATCGAACGCGCGGGCAGCGATGTCGAAACCATTCAAGCCCCGCATGGCGCCAATGGCTATGAGTACGAAGCCGCCGAAGTAGGCCGCTGCCTGCGCCAAGGGGTAACCGAATCACCACGCCTCACGCACGCCGAGAGCCTTGGCATCATGGCCATCATGGACCAAGCACGGGCAGCCGTCGGCCTCCACTACCCCTGCGACCCCACCTAGCAGGCTGTTGAAATACACCAGCCTGCTAGCCTCAAGAAAACCTTGGGCGACCTGCAGTCGCCATTGTCCAAGGTTTTCTTGAAGCGACTCTTTACCCAGGAGGGTCTGCGACCCCCCTTCAGCCCCCCGCAGGCTGTATTTCAACAGCCAGCTAAGGACCATCCCATGAACACGCTTCCTGTTATTGGCAGCCCGCGCCCGGCTTCGCGCATCGCCCTTGGCACCATGATCGTTAACCGCAACGAACGCGAGCGCAGCTTTGCATTACTTGATGCCGCCCTGGCAGCCGGAATTACCACCCTCGATTGCGCCCATGGCTACGCCGGCGGCGAAAGTGAACGCTGCATTGGCGACTGGCTCACAGACCGCGGGTGTCGTGACGCCGTCACCATTCTGACCAAAGGCTGCCACCCCAATGCCGACCGCAAACGGGTCACCCCCGATGACATCGGCAGCGACCTGCGCGACAGCTTGGCCCGGCTCAAAACCGACCAGGTAGACATCTGGCTGCTGCATCGCGACGACACCAGCGTGCCGGTCGATGAAATTGTTGACTGCCTCGCTCGCCATCACGCCGCCGGCCGCATCGGTGCCTACGGCGGTTCAAATTGGACCCACCAGCGCATCGCCGAAGCCAACGCCTATGCCGCCAGCAAAGGCCTGCCGGCATTCACCGCCTCAAGCCCCAATTTCTCACTGGCAGAACAGGTCAATGATCCGTGGGGCCCGGGCTGCGTTGGCATCGGTGGTCCGCAGCAAGCCGAGGCACGCGCCTGGTACGCCGAGCAAGACATCCGCATCTTCTGCTACAGCTCGCTCGCACGTGGCCTGTTCTCCGGTCGTATCACGCGTGACAACTTTTCAGACGTGGCCGACGGCGCGTGCGCCACCGCCTATTGCCATGAGGTCAACTTCCGCCGACTTGATCGGGCACAGGCTCTGGCCGATGCCCGCGGCCTCAGTGTGGCCCAGGTAGCAATGGCCTGGGTGCTGAACCATTCGCTTGACGTGGTAGCATGCTGTGGCGCCGCCAATGCCGAGGAAATCGCCGGCGTGGTTGCCGCCGCCGAAGCCAAGTTTGATCAAGTCACCATGGACTGGCTCGATCTGGTTAGCGACGCTGCTCCGGCCGACGTAGCCACATTGGCGCACTGAGCGACTTCTCCGAAAAAGCTGGAACTGGATTATGCGCCGGTGCTGCGCCGGCGCATAATCCGCTTCCGCCCTAGCTCGCAACTGCTACGTCATAGCCATGCTACGATTCACCCTGCTGCTTGCCCCCATCCTTCTCTGTGCCGCCGAAGCGGTGCCAACGCCCGACCTGGTGAAAGAGAAGATCACAGTCCGTCCCGAAGGGATCTACTTCAATAGTCAGATCTACTTCAACGAGAGCGGGGCGGTGCGCCATCGCGACGAAGACTTCAACGTACGTCTCGCCATTGACTTCAATGGCTTGCGCGTGGCTGGCTACCGCGACCTGAGCATCGACACCGTTACCACCGATGTGGGCGAGACGCTGCGCCTCGATAGCAAGCCTGACGCCGAAGAGCGCTTTGATCTCGACGACGACGAAGGCAGCATCCACGTCAATCTGACTCCACCCAGCAAGCCTGCGGCCACGCTGAGCATCTCCGGCCACATGACCATCCTGGTATCAACTGGCCTCGAGACCGCCGACCTGAGCCCAGCCAGCGATTGGATCGGTAAAACCGTTGCCGTGAATGGGGTTGAGGGCGGACGCTTCATGCTCAAGAGCATCAGCGACGACGAGGTTGCCTACTCGGTCAACCATGCCCTCCTCAACAGCTTGGCCGAAGTTCGCTTTGCCACTGCTACCGGCAAAGAGCTCGACACCCGTGGTGGCGGCAGCTGGGGCGATGATCAAAACCGTGAATTCGAGAAGCGCGTCAAGCTGCCGAAAAATGGCACCATCAGCCTGGTCATGCACCAAAACCCGGTGGCCGTGCCGATTCCCTTCACGCTCGAAGCCATTCCCCTGCCAGGCAGTGAGGCCACCGATGCCGGCAAGGTTGACGCCGTCCTCACCCCGAAGCCAATGGGTGACGCCGTCACGCCTGCTGGCACCAAGGGCGTGGTTGAGGTGGAGCAAGCGCCCACCAGCGCCGACGGCTTCTGAATCCAGCCTGCAGGCCCAATCTGGCACCCACCCGATAGTTTCTCACTGACTGTTTGGCGGGCATTTGCAGGCCCGATCAGACCTTGTTTGCATGCGAGTTGGTCGCTACCGTGCGCTTAGTCATGTCGGCAGGACACCTCCAGATTGCATTACTGGCTGCTCTCAGCCTGCTGCCGCTTGTGAGCGCAAGCGAGTCCGGCGCTGAGAGCCAAGCCTTCTTGGCCTCACTGCCCGAGGTCCACCGCAACTGGCTCGCGGATCAAGACGTCATCCGCATCGCAATGGATGACGGCAATCCGCCAATGAATTTCCGCGATGACGACGGTGCGCTAGCCGGCATCACCGTCGACTATCTGCGCGCCATCGAGCGGCGCATTGGTGTCCGCATTGAATGCGTTGGCGCGAGTTGGGAAACCGCCCTCGCCAGCGCCATGGCGCACAAAACTGACGGCATCGCCAATGCCTTCGATAAGCCAGAACGCCGCCTCAAACTTGATTTCACAGCACCCTACCTCGAAAGCCCAATGGCCCTTGCCATGCTGGCCGGGGCGGCAGCGCCGAACCGCATCGAAGACATGGACGGCAAGCGCATCGCGGTAGTCGCTGGTACGGCGCGAGTACCGCTGCTGCAGCAACTGTGCCCGCGAGCCACTCTGATCGAAGCCAGAAATCTCCGCGAAGCCTTGGCTACGGTCACCAAGGGTGACGCCGATGCCTTGCTCGATGACCTAGTCGTTACCAGCTACACCATGGAACGCGAATTCCACGCCGGTCTCAAAATCGCACTGCTGTATTATCACGAAGGCCTCAATGAATCCCGGTTCGGCCTGCGCAATGCCGCGCCGAGTTTACTGGCAGTGTTCGACGCTGCGATAAAAGACATAACGCCAGACGAACACCGCGCCATCAGTGGCCGCTGGCTTCGCGAAATTGAGAGCACCCAGGTTCAACGCAGCCTGCATCTCACAGACGAGGAACGTCGCTGGCTTTTAGAGCATCCCGTCATCCGGGTTGGCACCGACCCCGACCGGGAACCGATGGAGGCAATCGATGCAAACGGGCGCCCCTACGGGCTTGCCATTGACTATCTGAACGAAATTGAGGCGATGCTGGGCGTGCGATTCAGCATTCAGCACAATAAAACTTGGGCCGAACTGGTGGCCATGGCCCAACAACGCGAACTCGACATGTTCACAAGCGTCTCAGCCAATATTGAACGCAGTGAATACCTCACCTTCTCAACCAATTATTCAAGCCAACCCGCGGTGCTCTTTGGTCATCGCGACCTTGGCTGGATCAACGACATCAACGAACTCGCCACAAGCGGCCATGCTATCGCCGTGGTTGAAGGCTACTCTATACATGACTTTCTCGCACGCGAACACCCCCAGGTTCAACTCAAGCTGGCCGTCAATATCAACGAATGCATGAGGCTCGTCAGAACCGGCGAGGCCGTTGCCTTTGCCGATCACAGTTTAGTAGGGTCTCGCCACATTAGCGATGCTGGCCACGCCGATTTAGCAGTGGTCGGAGAGACTAAATTCCGTTTTGACCAGACCTTTGGCGTCCGCAAGGATTGGCCGATACTCCGCAATATCCTCAACAAGGCCCTGAATAACATCCCGCCAGAAATCAAACTCGAGATCTCAGACCGTTGGCTGCGGAATCCAATCGCGCAACGCACCGATTATGGCTGGCTGCTATGGGCTCTGTTTGGCATCGCGATAGCCGCGCTCAGCGCACTGATGTGGAGCTGGCAGCTCTCATCAGCCGTCAAAGCACGCACACGAGATTTAGTGGCCAGCAATACTGCGCTAGCACAGCAAATTGAGGCCCGCGAAGAAGCCGAAACCCGCCTCGCTCAGGCCCAAAAGATGGATGCAATCGGGCAGCTCGCTGGCGGCATCGCGCACGACTTCAATAACATGCTCGGCGGCATTTTCGGCGCGAGTGAACTCTTGTCACGACGCGTGAAAGACGACGAAAGCAGCAAGGAGTGCGTTGACATTATCATGCGATCAGGTCAGCGTGCTGCAGAATTGACCAGCAAGTTACTCGCCTTCGCCCGCAAGGGTAAAATGGTGACCACAGCCATTGATCTGCATCTGTGCCTCAAAGAAACACTCACCATCCTCGAACGCACCATCGACAAGCGCATTGAGATCCAATCGGCGCTCGAGGCCAGCAGCAGCATGCTCATTGGCGACCAAGCCTTACTGCAAAACGCCATCCTCAACCTTGCCATCA
>JAQIBG010000447.1 GCA_027859175.1 Planctomycetota bacterium
CTTCCAGCGCGCCCACGGCGAGCATGTCGTTGACGCAGAACAAGCCGTCTACGTCGCCCTGCTCTTCCATGAGTTCGAGCACGGCAACCTTGCCGGCTTCTTGGCCCACAGCGCCGGCGCGCTTGATTGGCACGGCCAGGCCGCTGTCTGACAATTGTAGCTTGTCGATGAAAGCCTGCTCGCGCTCAAACAGGGTGGAGGCCTGGTTGGGGCCGGCGATCAGGGCCGGTTTGCGGCAGCCCGCATCGCGTAGGTGTTGCGCGGCGAGGTGCCCGCCAGCAGCATTATCGATCGATACCGAGGGCAGGCCTTCGCAGCGGCTGTCGGCGCATACAGCCGGCACGCCCAGGCGCTCGAGCTGCTCGATGCGCTCGGGGCCGATGCCACAGCTGATGAGCACGATGCCCTCGCAGGCGCGCTCAGACAGGATGCGGTCGAGGATGCGGTTCTTGTCGTCACGGCTCTTGATGTCGTGGATCACCAAGTCGATATCCGAGGCCTTGAGGCCGTGGGCCAAGCTGCGGGTGACCGCGAAGTAGAAGGCAGCGGTGAAAAAGGGCACCAAGGCGGCAACGCGCGGCCGTGATGGATGGCCCTGGGCCAAGCGCCGGGCAGCGCGGCTGGGCCGATAGCCGAGGGCGCTGATGGCATCCTGGACCGCGGCGCGGGTGCTGGGGCGCACATGGGTGTCGCCATTGAGCACGCGGCTGACCGTGGCGATGCCCACGCCGGCGGCCTTGGCGATGTCGTAGATGGTGACTTTGTCGCCCATGGCCTGCCCGGTGTATGGAAGCGCTTCCGCAACACAAGCAATGCCTTGCACAAGATGCGTGGGGGCGCTCGACTTGGCGCATGTCGGTGCAGTGTTGGAATGGATCAATCGCGAAACTCAGCGCAGAACGTCGCCAAGCGGCTGGCCGCCTGTGGGATGCAACCTGGCCGTCGCCGCAGGGCCCGGCCTTGCCGCGGGTGCAAACCCGGGCTGAACAGCCAGACCAATGGGCCGCGATGTGGCTCCACGGTGCCGAGCAAGACGGCCAGGTGGTGGCGGTGGCGCGCAGTTTCCAGCGCACGGTGCGCGTTGCTGGGGCCGAGCGCGTGGTGTTGGGCTTGGCCGGCGTGTGCACCGATGCGGCGCAACGTGGTCGTGGCTATGGCCGTTTGGTGGTTGAGGCAGCCTTTGCCCGTTTGACCGCAGCATGCCCGGTGTGCCTGTTTCAAACCCAGGTGCCGGGCTTTTATACCGGGCTGGGCGCCCGTGAAATCGTCGCCGAGGTGGTTAACTCTGCGAGCGATGAGCGCGCGTTTTGGGACCCCCACGTGATGATCTACCCGGCCACGGCGAGCTGGCCTGCGGGTACCATCGACCTGCTCGGCCCGGGCTGGTGAAGCCTGCACAGAGCTGACTTTGCAGTTGCTAGGTCAGTCGTACACTCACCGCCGTGCGTATTCTCTATGTGTTTGCCCATCCAGATGATGAGAGCTTCGGGCCCGGTTTGGCGATGGCCGATCAGGCAGCCGCTGGGCATGAGGTCTACCTGCTGACCCTGAGTTCGGGTGAGGCCAGCAAAGAACGTGCATGGCTGGGGCTGACGCGCCGCGAGTTGGCTGACGTGCGCCGGCGTGAGCTGCATGCGGCCGGGCGTGAACTCGGTTTGGCCGGGGTGCGGGTGATGCGCTTTCCTGACGGCCGCCTGCGAACCTATGCCGGCCGGGCGCGCCGAGTGATTCTGTCGACTTTACGGGCGATTCGGCCGCAGGTGGCGGTTGGCTTCCCTGATGACGGCATCAACGGTCACCCTGACCACGTGTACGCGCACCGAGCTCTGCGTAACGCGTGGCTGACTTGGCGTGCGCATCAGATCCACCCCGTGCGTCTGGCTTATGTGCAGGTGCCGGCTGACGCTGCCCCACCGGGTGTTCAAGGGATGGCAGCAGGCGAGGCCGACGTTGAGCATCTGGCTTCAAGCGAGGCCTTATTGCGCTGCGAACAGGCCTTGTTGTGCCATCGTTCACAGGCCGCGGTGATTGAGGCGTACCGCCCGCTCGAGGGCCTGCGTGGCCGCGTTTGGTTCAGCCTGGAAGGCGAGCCCCAAGACGCGCCACTGACAGACCTAAGCGCCGGCCTGTAGCGACACTTGCACACGGCACTCAGACTCTGATAGTCCCGTCCCTCACGGGGCGTAGCTCAGCTTGGCTAGAGCGCCTGCTTTGGGAGCAGGAGGCCGCATGTTCGAATCATGTCGCCCCGACCAGCAACACAAACAGCCGTGGCTCTTGCCACGGCTGTTTGTGTTTGTGGTAAGCTTTGCTGCGAGCCCTGCCCCAGTGACGTTGTCCCACGACCTAAGCGCCGTTAGGCGCGTACCAGGACCCAGGACCCGCCTAGTGTATGCGGCGGGTGTTGGTGTGCGGGGGCTTCTGCCGCTGCGCTGGCTGCAGGAGGAAGGTGAGGGAGTTGAGGTTTGAGTGAGGGGTGAAGGGTTTTGTCGCTCAGGTGGGGGGTGCGGCCCGGGCTACCTTGGTGCCGTGTTGTGGGCTTGGTTTGGGTTTGGTTGGAGCGTCGGTAGGGGCTGGTTTTGGGGCAGGGGAGCTTAGGCACGCACCGACTTGGTTGAGGGAGTGGAGAGGCCGAGTTCCCGGCATGGCCTGGCTGTTCCCACGATCTAAGCGCCGTTAGGCGCGTACCAGGACCCAGGACCTGCTTTTGTGCTCGGCATCACGCCTGCACGAGGCCCCACAACCCGACTGTCTAACTTTGTTATCACTAATGGTGCAACAAACGGTCAACGCGGCGCATCCCAGGGTGTAGCCAGTTAACGGAGACCGCTCATGCGCTATGTGATTGCCGTTTTGATGCTCGCGATCGCTGCCCTTCCGGCGGCTGATGAGGTGGTCGATGAGGGCCCGTGGGATGGCGCGCCGCGTTATCAGATCGTGTTTCCCGCTGAGGCCGGTCACCGTGATGTCACCACCTATGGCGCCAAGGGCGACGGGGTGACTGATGACACCAAGGCCCTGCAGGCGGCGATCAGTGACAATCTCGGCTACCATAGCCGCATCATCTACTTCCCGGCCGGCACCTATGTGATCTCCAAGACGCTGTGGGGGCGCCTGAAAGACGGCAGCCGCATGGGCGGCATGAAATTGTTTGGTCAGGAGCGCGACCACACCGTGCTCAAGTTGGCCGACAAGTGTGACGGCTTTCAGGATCCCGCGCAGCCGCAGCCGATGATTCGGTTTATGTCCAACCCGCCGCATGGCGATGACAAGGGCAACGGCAACGCTGGGCATTTCAACAGCATCGTCAACATGACCATCGATACCGGCAGCGACAATCCGGGCGCCAATGGCCTGGCTTGGCTGCCGTCGAATACCGGCGCCCTGCGTGATGTCACGGTGCGCAGTGGTGACGGCGCTGGCGTGATGGGCATTGATCTGACCATGGCGTGGCCTGGCCCCGGTCTCGGTCGCAATCTTGCGATTGAAGGTTTCGACTACGCGTTCCGGATGCGCCACAGCGAATACGGCATGACCTTCCATGGCCTGTCTCTGCGCAAGCAGCGCAAGCTTGGGATCGAAAACAACGGCAACACGCTGCACATCAAAGATCTCTACAGCCGCAACAACGTACAGGTGATCAGTAACTTCCAGGGCAACCACTGGAAGCACGCACAAGTGGTGCTGATCGACGCGCGGCTGGAAGGCCCCGGCAGCAAATTGCCGGCCTTAGAAAACCGCGGCACGATGTATCTGCGCAACGTGCAGGCCAGCGGCTACGCCGGCGTGCTCAAGGGTTCTGGCAACACCATTACCGAAGCCTTGGCCGGCGATACCACGCAGCAGGTGGTGCCGTCGCCAGAAGGCTCGCTCAAGCTGCCGGTGCCGCCGGTGCCGCATGTGCCGTATGACCCGCCCAAAGACTGGGCCATCGTGCGCAACGCGTCGCAGGCTCAGGCCGCCATCGACGCTGGCAAAACCACTATTTGTTTTCCGTACCAGGAAACCCGCTTCGATAAAACCGTGATCATCCGCAATAAGGTTAAGCGCATCATCGGTATGGGCTCGAATCTATGGTCGGCCGGTGACCACGCGGTGTGGCGTTTTGAAGGCACGTCTGCTGGCGTGACGGTGATGGAGTGGATGGCGACCGGCAAGGTAGAGATGGCGGCACCCAAAGACTGCGTGTTGATCGCACGGCATCAGGTCGGCTTCCGCGTTACCGCCAATAAGCCGGAATGCGGGCCTTTGATCATCGAAGATATCTGCGGCGGCCCGTGGAATTTCACCGCGCCGATGAATGTGTGGGCGTATCAATGGAATCCGGAATGCGACCCGGTGGACGTGGTCAGCAAGGGCGCGCGGATGTGGGTGCTGGGGTGGAAAACCGAGCGGCCTGGGATCCAGTTTGATTGCGAGGGCGGCGCCTTGGAACTGCTCGGTGGTTTGGTCTACCCGTGCAAGGAAGTGCCGGCTGATCGCCCGATGTTCCGCTTCAAAGACACCAGTTATTCGCTGTTCACGCGTTGGGCCTCGTATCGCGACAATGGGGTCCATAAAATCAAGGTCGACGACCATCGCGGCGAGCGCTCGGTGCAGGTCATGGACATCGGCCGCGGCCTGGTGAACGGCTACCGCGAACAAGACCGCGCCGAACTGATAGAGGCGATGCGTGGCCCGGCGTCTGACGCCGCACCTGGCAAATCTAAGCCAAGCCGCCCGGCCAAGCCGAAGGTTACCTATGCCAAGCCCTCAGAAGAGCTGCTGGCCAGTTTTGATCAGAACCTGAAAGATCGCACCCTCGATGCGGTCAAGCGCCGCCGCTGGCCCAAGATTCATCTCGAGGCGATGCGCTCAGAGGTGTTGATCATGGACTTGGCGAGTGACGGCAATGTGCAGATCCGCCTGGGCATGGGCGCCAATGCCAACATCCATTGGGACAAGCTCACCGCCAACGACCGCGCCGAGCTGGCTCTCGCGGTGCAACGCCCGCGTGAACAGGCCGACAACGCCATGGCCGCCGCCTACCTCTTCGCGATCGAAGATTACCGCCGCGGTCGCGAGC
>JAQIBG010000083.1 GCA_027859175.1 Planctomycetota bacterium
GCATTGCGCACCAGGTGCAGCGCGGTGTCGCCGAACAGGGCTCGGCTGAGCAGGCTGCGGGCGCTGTCGCCCATGACGATCAAGTCGGCGTTAACGCGGTCGGCATAGGGCAAGAGATCTGGGCGCGGATGGCCACCGAGGGCCTCCATCGATGCAACCTGGGCCCCGTAGGTCTCGCAGTAGGCGCGCGTACGCTCGAGGTGGCGACGCATGACGGTGGAGGCGGGGCCAAAATGCACGAGATGAATTTCAGCCTGCGGCCACAGCCCCATCTGTAGGTAGCGTTTCAGGACCTTGGCTGAGGTCAGGCTGCCGCTGGTGGCAACCAAGATTCTCTGAATCGGCCGGTATTGTTCGCCAACGGCCAGAATCGGCCGCACGCCGGCTGAAACTAGGCGATTGAGCGCGTCTTCTGGCTCGGGTACCAAGCGGTAGTCAAACAAGCCACGCAGGCCAAATACGGTGAGGTCGTGATAGCGCCACTCGTCGATAAGGAGTTCAATCGGGTCGCCTTCACGCTCAATGGTACTGTGGCTGACCGAGGCTTCGGCCGCTGCTTCAGCTAGGGTGGTTACGGCGTGGGCAACGCGGCGTCGGGCCGTGGTTACGGTTTCGGTGGTGGCGGCGCGGGCATAGCCGACGGCGCCAACCGGGAGCATTTGGCGATACAGACGCTCAACGTCAAGAAACGATACGCCGGTGATCTTGGCCTGATGTGCGGCCGCGATTTCAACCGCGTAGCGTGAGGCGACTGGGGTGAATGGTGAGCCGCTTAGGGCAAGCATGATGCTGCGAATCATCGGATGTCCTCCTGGGGTGTGGCAATGATTGCATGCATCGCCACAGCGGACAATTCGAATCGACTGTCTTCTGGATGTTGGAAAACCGAACATGTGTCTTGGGTGCGGTTTTACCGAATCGAGATTATGGTGACATCAAATGGTATTTGGCTGACTTATTTGTCAGATAGCCACATGCGAATAACCCTGCCCGATGATTTGGATCCAAGCGAACGGACCGCCGTACATCAGCGGGTACGCTTGGCCTTGGGACCCCACATTGCTCGGGTTCGCAGGGTTGATGTGAGTGGTACGGGCGAGCACGGCGGATTTAGAGTATCGCTACGTATCGCCTGTGACGCCGAGCCCCCACTCAATATTGATACCTGGCATCGGGAGCCGATTGGAGCCCTCGATCAGGTTTTGGCGCGCGGCCGTCGGGCCTTGGATCGCTACCGGCCGCGTCTGTGACTGGCGCGGATGGAATGCCTATCTTAGTAGGCGGCGGCCTTCGTCGCACACCGCGGCTACTGCTGGGTGCTTGATTCGGCGCTCAACGCTGATCGCGTAGTAGCGATCGGTAACGTCGTTGATCTCACCAATCAATACCGCGTTGTGCTGGTCGCGCAGGTGGTCGGTGACGGCGAGTGGCGCGGCGAAGCAGCCGTGGCCTTGACCGGCAAATACTTTGAGCAGCGCCGAGTTTTCGAAGCGGCCGATGACGCGCGGTTTAATGCCGTGGGTTTCAAACCAGCGCTCGAGGTCACCCGACATGACGCTCTTCTCGGTGGGCGCTAAAAATGGCGCGCCGTCGAGTGACGCAGGAAATTGGCGCTTGAGTTGGCGGGCTAGCTTGGGGATTGCGAAAATTCCGACCGCACTGCGGCCCAATTCGTGATTGTAGGCGCGCACGTTGACGTGGGGTGGGATCGGCGCGTCGCTGATGACTAGATCGAGACGGTGGATGGCCAGGTTGGCGAGGAGTCGATCGGGTTCGTCTTCGTATACCACCAGTTCAATCTCTTGGCCGATCGTCAGGGCCGGTTGGATCAGGCGATAGGCAATCAGCTTGGGGACCACGTTGGCGATGCCGATGGTGAACGGTACTGGCCGACCGCTGCCATCGCCTTGTAACGAATTGACCAGGTCATCACCGAGATTGAAGATTTCTTCAGCGTAGCCGTAGATGTGGCGGCCGAGCTCGGTCATCTCAAGCTGACGCCCGACGCGCCGAAACAGCGCGCCGCCGAGAGAACGTTCGAGCTGCTTGATCTGGCCGCTGATGGTTGGCATCGCGACGTGCAGGCGCTCGCTGGCGCGCACCACGCTGCCGTCGCGGGCAACCGCCCAGAAGTATCGCAAGTGATGGTAATTGAGGTCCATAACTTATCCCATCGCCCGCGAGCCGCTGCCGATGGCGGCCACGGTTTGCAAGAGTTGCGGTAATACTTCGTTGGAGCCTTGGCGCCACGCCGCCAGGAGCTCGATCTGCTGATGATGAAGTGCGGTGAGCGCTGTGGCACGGAGAGCTATGGTGCGCTCGGCGCGTGGGCGTTGGGCCCGCCAGTCGCCACCGGCAATGAGGTGCAGGGCCTGATCGGTGCGCGCGAACTCGTCGGCGATCAATTGAAATACGGCATCGCGTGCGCTCACATCGTCCACCAGCTGAGCATAGCACTTGGCGATGTCGAGATCACTGCTGGCAAGGCTCAGTTGAATGTTGCGCACGCTGTAATGCAGAAAGGCCTCGCTGCTGGCGGCCAATTGTTGCAGTGCGGCGCGATCGGTTTCGTTCAGGTTCATCACCGCGGTGCCAAAGCCGTACCAGCCGGTGAGATAGTGCCGCGATTGACCCCAGCCGAATACCCACGGAATGGCGCGCAAATCGGCCAGGCTGCGGCGGCCGGTGCGGCGCACGGGGCGTGAGCCAATCGATGCGTGTTCAAGCAGGTCTACCGGGGTGGCCTGGGCCCAGTAGCGTTCAAACCCGGGGTGAGACAGCAGCTCGCGATAGGCGGTTTCGCTGCCTTCGGCGATGGCGGCAAACAGGGCATGCTTGGAGCTCGGATCGGCCGGTGTGGTGAGCGCGTGGCGTGCCACGTTGAAGGCGCCGGTTTGCAATTGCTCGAGGTGGTCAACCGCCGTTGGGAGGTTGGCGTATTTTTGCGCCAACACTTCGCCCTGCTCGGTGACGCGAATGCCGGTTGCGGCGGCGCCAGGAGGGAGCGCCTCAAGGAAGCGATGAATGGGGCCGGCGCCGCGGCTCACGGTGCCGCCACGGCCATGGAACACATGCAGGCTGTCGCCGCCGAGTTCACGTACCAGTTGGCTTTGCGCCCGGTGGACGGCCCATTGGCCGGCGAAGTAGCCGGCGTCTTTATTGCTGTCGCTGTAGCCAACCATGACCTGCTGCGGTTCGGTACCGGCGGCTTCGGCCAGCCAGTCGCGATAGCGACCGAGAATGCCGGTGCCGGCCTCCAGATCACCACGGGTTTCCAGCAGCGGCACCACCGGCATCGGTGCCAACCAGCGGCCGTTGCGATAGTCAGCAAAGCCGGCTTGTAGCGCAAGGTAGTGTACCGCGAGCAAGTCGCTTGGGTGACGCGTCATGCTGACAATCAGGCTGCCGAGGCCGCGGTCGCCGTGATGGCGTCGATGGCGGGCCAGCACTTGGTAGCAGTCAAACACGGTGGTGGCGGCGGCGCCGGTGGTTTCGCTGCGCGTACTGGCGGGGTTGCGTAATGCCGCGTCTAGGAACGCGAAGCGCTGCTCGGGATCGAGTTGCATCCAAGCGATATCGCCGCCCTGGGTGCGGATGATTTCATCGATCGCTTGGTCGTGGAAGGTGCTGTTCTGGCGGACATCAAGGCGCGCCAGGTGGAGGCCGAATACTTCCAGGCGGCGCAGCGCCGGGCGCAGGTGGCGCTGTTCTACCGCATTGGCGCGGATCGCACGCAGGCTCGCGCTGCATACCGCCAGTGGCTGTCGTAGATCATGGCTGCGCAGGGTGCCGTCACCACCGGCTTCGAGTGCTTGAATTTCAGCGTCGATGCGTCGAACCAGCAGGCGGCACAGATCGTGCCAGGGTTGGTCGGTGCCAGCCGTGTCGATTTCGAGGCCTTGGAGCACCGATTGTCGGCGCAGTTCGGCGCGCAGTTCGTCGCTGGCGTGATTGCTGCTCGCATTGAGAACCAAGGTGTTCGACAGGTGGGCCAAGCTTTGCCGTTGCAGGTGTAGCGCACCGAGGCGCAGGCGCCGTAATGCGCGATGCGTGACCGCGGCGGTGACGCCGCCATGGCCGTCACGGTCGCCGCCAACCCAGGTGCCAAACTTCCAACTCGGCCAGCGCTTCGGATCGTCGATCAGACTTGCGTCGCCGCCGCCGGCACGCCACGCCGCCACAAAGCGTTGGTCGAGTTCGGTGACGGCATCTGGAAATACCTGTTCGAGGAATTGGCAGATGTCTTCGAGTTCATCGGCGACGCTCGGCTTGCTGCTCGCGGTTTGTCCGCACCGCCACAGGCGCTCGAGGATCTCCTGCAGTTCGGCTTGGACCCGCGGCGAGGGCTTTTCGGCGGGGTTGATGTGGTGGAGGTAGCGCGACAGCTCGCGGTGCAGCGCACGCAGCTGTGGCGGCTTGGCCTCGGTGGGGTGGGCGGTGAGCACGGGTTCGATTGAAACGCGCTGCAACACGGCTTCGTCGTCGTCGCCCACGGTGCGCAGCAGAGCGGCCCAGCTGTCGCGCCACGGGCTTGCGGCCTGCTCGATGCGCGCGCGCCGCGCCGTCGTGCTGGCATGTTCTTCGGCCAGATTCAGCAGCTGGAACCAGACCGCGAGAACTTCAGCCGAGCGCGGGTGCCTGGAGGCTGGCGCGCCCTTTTCTGGATCGGGGATGACCGCAGCGAGATCGGCGCCGTCTGGCTCCACCGCTAGCAGAACCTGCCGGAAGGAGTCGGTCAGCAGGTTGAGCATGGCGTCAGTATGGGCGAGGGCCCGGTGTAGCAGGTCGGTCATTTGGATTTCTCAGGGTGGCGAAGACGTGCGCGCAGTTAGGCGAGGGCGTTAAGAACGCCGACGAGTTTGTGCTTTGATTCAACCGGATGCCGCAGGGGGCGGTTGCCTTTGATCCGGTAATGGTTGCGCCGGCCATCTTTGTGGATCTCAAGGTAGCCGGCTTCGGTAAGTTCAGAAATGATGCGCAGGACAGCACGCTCAGTGATGCCGACCTGGAGCGCGAGTTCACGGACGCGGAGGTCCGGATCGCGCTGTAGGCAGATCAGCACGTGGGTGTGATTGGTGAGGAAGGTCCAGGAGGGGGTTGTCATGGCGGTGTATCCGCGTGCAGCATGAGTTTTAGCTTGTGTATATCAATACATGAAACTAGAAGCATGTAAACAACAGCATGTAACGAGGTGCATGAAAATGAGCGCATGTAGTGTGGCGGTAGTTATGGGTTCGCGCAGCGACTGGCCGATCATGGGGTCGGCGGTTGAAGTGCTGGAGCAACTGGGGGTTACGGTGCACGCCGAGGTGGTATCGGCGCATCGTACGCCGCTGCGCTTGGCTGAGTTTGCCGCTGGCGCCGAGGCGGCAGGCTACCAGGTGCTGATCGCTGGGGCCGGTGGGGCGGCGCACCTGCCCGGCATGTTGGCGGCGCAGACCCTGGTGCCGGTGATCGGGGTGCCGATCCCGGCCACGGCACTGGCCGGCATGGACGCAATGCTGTCGATCGCCCAGATGCCGGCCGGGGTGCCGGTGGCAACTATGGCAATTGGCAAACCCGGTGCGGTTAACGCTGGGCTGTTTGCCGCAGCGATGCTGGCGTCGCAGCAGCCGGCGGTGGCGGCCGCGCTCAGGCAGCGCCGAGAAGACGCGGCAGCCGGCGTGCTGGCACAGCCGGATCCACGTCAGGAGGTGTCGTGATGAGAGGGCATTTGGGGATCATTGGTGGCGGCCAGCTCGGCCTTATGTTGGCTCAAGCCGCCGACGAGTTGGGCGTGGTGGTGTGGCTTGCTGACCGTGTGCCCGATGCTCCGGCCGCTAGGCGCAGTGAATTTCGGCTGGTTCAGAGTTGGGGTGAGGCGGTGCAGGTGCTGACCCCTGGTGCTCAGGCGGTGACCTGGGACCGTGAAGACGTTCCGCTCGATGCTTTGCACAATGCTGCTGGCTTGGTGCCATCGGCGGCGGCCCTGGCGGCGGTGCAGGATCGGCTGGCCCAGAAGCAATTGCTCGATGCGATCGGTTTGCCAACGGCGCCATGGATCGCGGCTGCGAACGCGAGTGACGCCGGCCAGGTGATCGCAGCGCTTGGCTTGCCAGTGATGGTCAAGGCGCGGCGGGGTGGCTTTGATGGCCGTGGTCAGATGGTGGCTCGTGATCGGGCCAGCTTAGAAGCGGCTCTGGACCGATTCGCCCAGTCTGGTTGCATTGTTGAAAGCTTGATTCCCTTCGACGACGAGTGTGCCGTGTTGGTAACGCGCAGCGCTGACGATGACCTGCGCCATTACCCCATGGTGTGGACCTATCAGGATGACGGCCAGCTGAGCTGGGCCATGGCGCCGCATCCTCGCGAGTCGGCCCTGGGCACGGTATTGCGTCCGATGATTGCCCGTTTGGTGCGTAAGTTGAATTACGTCGGAACCTTGGCGATGGAGTGTTTCCGCTGCGGCGACACGGTGCTGGTTAACGAGATCGCGCCGCGGGTTCACAATAGTGGTCATTGGACTATTGAGGGCTGCGTCAGTAGTCAATTTAGTAACCATGTGCGGGCGGCCTGTGGCTTGCCCTTGGGCGACACGGCCCTGCGCCAACATTGCCTGATGCTCAATTGCATAGGCACTATGCCCGAGCAGATCGAGCGCCCGGGCGTGACCTGGCACGACTACGGCAAGAAACCGCGCCCTGGGCGGAAAGTGGGGCACCTGACGGTGGTGGGTCGTGATGCCGCCGAGTTGCAGGAACGTGTAGCCGCACTGCCGCCTGACTTACTGAAGCGCTATGCTTTGCCGACCGGATTGCGCAAGGCTGCGTAAGGTCTCACGTAGCGTGTCCTTAGTTTTATTTCCACATCTTTTCCGTGATCGGACCTCCTGAGAATGATCGATTTATCGGTTCTCGCTGACAATTTATTGTCACCTACGGTACTGTGTTTTGGTTTGGGCGTGTTGGCCCGATTGGTGCGCAGCGACTTGCGTTTCCCTGAGGCCTTGACCGCCGGTCTGTCGATTTATCTGTTGCTGGCGATTGGCCTCAAGGGCGGTGTCAGTCTGCGCGATGGCGGCGCTGGCCTGCTTGGTGCGGCGGCCTTGACTTTGGCGGTTGGGGCCGCGATTCCGGTGGTGGTGTACAACTTGGCGCGGCGCATCGCGGCGTGGCCGGCGGGCGAGGCGGCCAGCCTTGCGGCCCACTATGGCAGTACCTCAGCCGTGACCTTTCTTGCGACGATGGCCTTTCTTGAGCGCAATGGGCAAAGCGTTGAGGGTTTCATGCCGGCCTTGTTGGCAATCATGGAAGTGCCGGCGATCGTGGTTGGCCTAGCGCTGGCGCGTCGCTCGGGTTCGTGTGGCAGCGAAACATCAGGCTCACTTGGTGGTGTGCTCGCGCACGTCGTAACCGGTAAAACCGTGCTGCTTCTGCTTGGTGGCATGCTGATCGGCTGGGGCTCGGCCCCGCATGGCCTGGAGGCGGTGATGCCCTTTTTCACCGAACCCTTTGCCGGGATCTTGGCGCTGTTCCTGCTTGAACTTGGCTTGATCGCCGGTGCTTCATTGAACGAACTGCGGCGTCGCGCTCTGTTCTTGGTGCCCTTTGGTATTGTGGCCCCCTTGGTGTTTGGCGGCCTGTCGGTGATGGCAGGCTGCGCGATTGGGCTTTCGCCCGGTGGCGCCACCGCCTTTGGCATCCTGGCCGGCAGCGCCAGCTACATCGCGGCCCCGGCAGCGATGCGCATGGCCTGCCCAGACGTCAACCACGGCCTGGCCTTGTCGGCCAGCCTGGGCGTGACCTTCCCCTTCAACCTCGCCTTTGGCATTCCGATTTTGGCCAGCGTCGCCAATTGGTGCGCTGGTTAGCCGGCAGCATTGCTGGGTTGGGTGCTCTCGGCCGCTGGTCGTTGAGCGCCCAATCGCCATGTGGGCTGGGGTCGTTGCGGGTGTGCCGGCAACGGCGGGTGTAGGGGATTTACTGCTGCGGGTTCGCGTCGCTCCAGCGCTCGTGGGGTTAGCGGGCACTCGAACTGTCTGATTCATCGGTGTCCAAAATTCACCCGACACCGTCCGCGTAGATGCCTCGAAGTCGCGTCAGCAAGGCGGCCCAATCGACGTCCTTGAATAATGCATTGCGAACCCACCGGATAAATGCGAGC
>JAQIBG010000105.1 GCA_027859175.1 Planctomycetota bacterium
CGCGCGCGGCGGTTTCAATCGCGGCTTGTGGTGCGTCGGGATCAGCGAGCGCGATATTGTCGGCGATGGTGCTCGAGAAAATGATTGGGTCTTGCAGCACCGCCGCCACGTGGCCGCGATAGTGACTGCTGCGGATTGATCGCAGATTGTGCCCGTCGACCTCAACGCTGCCCGAACGCGGATCGTAAAAGCGCAGCATGAGTTGCGTGAGGGTGGTTTTGCCGCTGCCCGATGCGCCAACTAGCGCGTAGCTTTTGCCGGCTTCAAACTGGAACGAGAAGTCTTCGATGACCGTGGTGTCATTGTACCCGAAGGCCACGTTGGTAAATTGCAGGCTGCCGCTGAGTGGTGGCGCCACCGCGCCCGGTTGATCGGCCGGCGTCGGCGAAACGCGCAGGATATCGCTGATGCGTTCGCAGGCTGCAAAGCCGTCTTGGATCTGCAGCATCGAGTCGGTCAGGCGTTGCACGGTGCCCTTGATGTGGTTGATCAACATCAGGCAGGTCACCAGGGCGCCGGCGGTGAGGCCGCTACCGTTAAGGATGAGCCACGCGCCGAGGAACAAGGCCACCACTTGAATCATCAGCACCATGCTGTGGTTGAGGGCCTGAAAGCGGCCTTGCAGGTGCGAGTTGTCCCACTGTAGATCGCGCACGCGCTTCGATGAATCGGCGAAGCGGCGCCGCGCTGCAGGTTCGCCGGCAAAGGCTTTGATCACGCTGATGCCGGCAAATATTTCGGCTGCGCGCCCGGTAACCCAGCTTTGGCTTTCCTGAATTGCCCGGCGCTGCACTCGAATCGGTGGGCCGAGTCGGCGCATCATCATGCCGCAAATGAGACACAAGCCCGCGGTAACGGCGCCGAGCGTTGGTTGGATTGAAATCATGTAGGCGGCGATGGCGATAAACAGGGGGGCGTCCATCGCCCACTGAATAATACCTTTGTTGATCAGCACGCCGGCGTGGTTGATGTCTGAGCTGACGCGCGAGCCGAGCGAGCCGGCGTGGTGGCGTTGGAAGAAGCCCATGCTGAGGTACTGGATGTGCCGAAACAGGCGCTTGCGCAGGCTGTATTGCACCAGCGCAGTCAGGCGTTGGGCCAGCGCGGAGCGGAAGTAGGTGGCAACGCCGATGCCGAGCAGCACCGCGAGTGTGATCAGTGCATACTGCCCGAGTTGGTCGAGGCGTTGATCCAGCGGCAACTCGGTGGCCAGCAGCAGGTCTATGACGGCGCCGGTGATGGCTGGAATCGCCAGCGGCAAAATGAATTTACCCCAGCCGGCACAGATGCTCAGCGTCACTAGGCGCCAGTAGCGGCGCAGCGGTGGCAGCACGGGCTGAATCAACTCGCGCAGGGAGGCGGTGTCGTTGTCTGTGGCGCTCAGGTGCGGGTCGCTGTCGTTGCTCATGGCGGTCTCGGCGGAAACTGGTGGTTTCCTCGGCTCGGGATGTGAGCCGAACACGCGCGAGAAACTGCTGAATCTCGTGGTGGCGTAATCCCCCATAGAAGACCGTGGCGCCCGCATTGAGCAAGGCGTGGCGCTGGCGATCAGGGATACTGCTATTTCTGGCGGTAGTTGAGCTACCGATGGAAATAGCGTCTATTCACCCGGTGTATCGGTCCAGCCGAGATCGGTCAGCCAGGTGGCACACAAGCCGCACCAGGCCGCCACGGTTGGATCTTGTGGCGCGAGGCCGAGGCCATGGTTGCCGTGCGGAAACACGTGCAGCGCTACGGGCACGCCGTGTTTGGCGCAGGCTTCGGTGAAACGCAGGCTGTTTTGCACCGGCACGCCGGCGTCGTCGGCGGTGTGCCAGAGGAAGCAAGGCGGCACGTGGCGGGTGACCTGGGCTTCGAGCGACAGGGCGTGTTCGAGTTCGGGTTGGCGCTCTTGGTGGGTCACCAGATTGCTGCGTGAGCCGGCGTGGCACCACGGCTTGAAGCTGAGCACGGGGTAGCACAACACGGCGGCATCGGGGCGCGAGCTGTGGTGCTCAATTGGGTCGCGGGCGGTGGCGTTGCCCGCGTCGTGATGCACCGCGAGCGATCCGGCCAGGTGGCCACCGGCTGAAAACCCCAGGATGCCGACTTGCTGTGGATTGACGCCCCACTCAGCGGCGTGGTGGCGCACCAGGCGCAGGGCACGGCTGGCGTCGCTGTGCGGGCACGGGTGCCGGTAGGGCGCCACACGGTAATCGAGGACCGCAGCGTGCAGGCCGAGACTGTTGAGCCATTCGGCCACGGGGGCGCCCTCATGGTCGGCGCGGTTGCCGTAGCCGCCGCCCGGGCACACCACGATCAGTGCCCGCGGCGTGGTGCCGGGGAGTAAGAAGGGGGTGAGCTGCGGTTGTTCGGCCGCCCGCACCGGATCGCCAACGCCAATTGGTTCACCTGGTGCGCGGTGGTCCCAGAGGGGGATGGGCTGGGGCTGGGATTCAGGTTGGGGTGCAGGCTGCGGTTTAGGCATAGCGGAGATTAGCGCCGAGCCCAAGTCTCGCCAATACGCTCACGCGTCGGGCTCGTCGTCCCACTCACCGGTCGCTTCGGCCAGTTCGCGCAGTTCCTCATCGCCGAGCCAGGTCGGTCGACGCCAGCCCTCGGGCAGGAACTCGTCGATCGCGTCTTGCGGGCACAGGTCGAGGCGGCGGTTTTCGTCGGCGTTGCGTTCGCGCGGCGTGAGCTCGCCGCCGGCGCGGAGGTGGCTCCATAGGCGTGCAATCGCGCCGGTGAGCGGAGCTTCAATCACCACCTCGTCGCCGCTATGCGGCTCGGGGAAACTCAGCCGCGCCGCATGCAGGGCCTGGCCAAGCAGTTCGGCGCAGGGCGGGCCGTAGGTCCAGTCGCCCACCAGCGGGTGGCCGTTGCCGGCGGCGTGAATGCGGATCTGGTGCTGACGACCGGTATGCAGCACGATGTGCAAAAGCGCGTGGCTGTTGCTGGGCGTGGCCTCTACCACCTCGTACTCGGTGTGGCTGATTTGACCTGAGGGATGCAGTTGCCGCGCGATCGACGCGCCGGTGGGGTCATCGCGAATCGCCTGGCGCCAGTGGCCGTGCAGGGGCTCGGGCATCCCGGTGCAAATGGCGCGGTATTCCTTGCGCAGGTGCCCGCCTTGCAGGGCGTTAGACAGGCTGCGATGCACGTCTTCGTTGAGGCTGGCGAGCACGATGCCCGAAGTGTCGCGGTCAATCCGGTTCACCAGGCGCGCATCGCGCACATCCAGCCCGCGCGCTTCGGCCACGTCTTGCAGCTGATTCAGCAGCGTACCCGACAGGTGCTTGCCGGCTTGGTGTGCCAGCAGGCCTGGGGGTTTGTTGACCACCACCACGCCGCCCTGGTCATAAAGCACCTCAAGCGGTGGCGGTTCGTCGTCGATATCGAGAATGCCCGGCGGCAGCGGGCACAGCATCTCAAAGCGGTCGCCGGCTTTGATCCGGTGTTTGGGGCTCACGATCTCATTGTCGCCACGGCGCGCGTAGCCGGCGTTGAGCCAACGTTGAATCAAGCTGCGGCTGATGCGGGGCAGGGCCAGGGCGAGAAAGCGGTCGAGCCGTAGGCCAACCCCAGCATGCGGCCCAACCACCACCGAGATTCGGCGGTGGCTCTGGGTTAGCACCCGTTCGATCTTGGCCTCGTTGCGAATGGCCCAGGCCAGGCCGGCATCCTCACCCATGATCGCGGCAGACTAGCTGTTGGACCAGCGAAGGAAGGCGTGGCCTTGAGCCAGCTAGGACAACGCTTCCCATATGCCGGATATACGCCATATTGAAGGCAGTATCTCCTTGCTCTCAGAGGGCTTATCGGGCATAATGGCCAACCACTTTTACGAGGACTCTGCGTATTAACTCAGTTGTCCACATATTGACGCGTCAAGCTTGGCGCGTGACCCTTGCGCATGCCGTGATTCTAGCGGCGATGACCGGTGTGTTGTGCCCACGCGCGGGCGCCGTTGAGGGTGTCGATCGGCCCGAAGTGGTGATCGATGATTTCCGCATGGAGCCCCTGGCCAACTTCATCACTGAGAATGGTATCCACGAATTCCACCCCAAGGGCTTGCTCGGCCTGGGTTACGACAGCAATGTCTACGCCACCGAAGATGCTATCGGCGATGGCTTCGTGCGCGGCATCGCCGGCATTGAGGGGCGCATCAACTCCACCCTGTTTGACCTCATCGTGTACGACCTCGAGTTGGAATCGAAGATCTACTTCCAGGAGTCGGATCGCAATTTATTGGGTGGTCGCTTCGATGGTGAATGGGTGCGCGAAGGGATGGAGTCAACCACCAGCACGGGTGTGCATTGGGCGCGTATTGACGACCCCTTGATTGAGACGGGTGAGAATATTCAGCGCAGTGAATATTATGGCAATGTGGTGCATGAGCGCGAACGCGCCAATGGCAGTTGGAATGCGGGTCTCGATCTTGGCCGCAATCAGTTTGACGAAGACGGGCGAACTTTCACCGCTGAGGAGCGCAGCAATTGGTTTGGGCTCTTGAACGGGGGGTGGATCTGGCAGTTCAGCGAAACCGGCGATACCAGTGTGAACGGCACGGTGGGCTACCGCACCTACGATTTGGATACGCGCTTTCAGGATAACTGGGTGGTTGGTGCCACGGCTGGGTGGCGCGGCCGCATCGGCGATCGCACCTTCCTCAATGCGAGTGCCGGTTTGGAAGCTCGGATGTATGCCGACGACTTTGTGCATAACCCGGCCTGGGATGACAAGCTGGTATTGGTGCCGGTGGGCGTGGTGCTCGGTCGCTGGCAGTACCGCGAATTTTCGCGTGTAGATCTGCAATTTTATTCGCGCGCCACCGATTCAACCAGCGCCAATGCTGCCTGGATTTATGGCACCGTGTTCGACTGGCTGCATGCCTTTGATGAACGCTGGCGTGCGGGTGCCTTTGGCACGTGGTACACGGTGCGCGATAGCGGGTCAAACACGGGCGAGCCAATCCGGACCCGCGAAACGTGGCAAATCGGCGCTAAGGCCGAGTTGGAGATGGTGCGCGGTATCGGCGGCCGGTTCCGGGTCAGCTACGCCTCGTCTGATTCGAATGTCGATGAAGACTTTGATCGCCTTGAAGCGGTCATCGAAATGGGAATCGTGTTCTGATGCGGCGCTGGGCCGGATGGCTGGCGATTGCGGCGGTGGCGGCGTTCCCGCTACTCTTGGTGCTGCGCTGGGGCGGCAAAGGCGCGTGGACGCTGCCGATCGCCGGGGTGCTGGCGCTGGTTGCCGCCATCGCCGTGCTGGTTTCGCTGCGGTCCAGGGCGCGATTACCGCCGTGGACCTGGGTTGTGGTGGTGCACGTTCCGCTGTTGCTGCTCACCGCCTGGCAGGCCTTGCCGCTGGGCGTGCTGCATCCGCTGGCACGCGAGCCGGCGGCCGCTCTCGGGGCCAGCGCTGGAAGCTGGGCCCTGCTGCCCGGCGCTGCGGCCGATTCGGTGTCGTGGCGTTTGGCTGCCTTGGTGTGGTGCCTTGCCGCGCTGTTTGCGCTGCGGCGCATACCGGTTGAGCGCTTGGTTGGGTGGGTTGTCATCGCGGCCGCCGTGCACGCCGTTGCCGCCATGTTGTTGGCGGCCGTGGCGCCGGCATTTCCGCTCGATAACGGCTACGCGGGCCGGGTGCGCGGGAGCTTTACCTATCCCAATCACGCCGCCGCGTTTTGGCTGATGAACGTGCCTTTGGCTCTGTTGTGGGCGCGGCGCCTGGCGCGCCATGGCAAGCCGCAGGGTTGGCTGGTGCCGGCGGCCTTGCTGGCGGCCATCGTGTTGTCGGCCAGTCGTGGTGGCACTTTGCTCGCCATCGTCTTTGCGGTGCCCATCGTGTGGACGGTGTTGCCGCAGCGCGGCCGTTGGCTGTGGGCGCTGGGTGCCACGGGGGTGGTGCTGGCTGGCTTGTGGGTGATGAATCTCGATGAGGCGGCGCGGCGCTTCTCGGCCTTGGGTGGCGACCAGGGCGCCACGCTCAGTGGGCGTTTGTATATCTGGCAGGCGATCACGCCTGTGTTGGTTGTGGCGGGTGCGCTTGGTTTTGGGCCTGATGCCGCGCGGGTGGTGTGGCGCCACGCTGGCGAACACCGCTTCGAGCCGGCCAATGTGCATGAGTTACATAACGATGGTCTCGAATTACTGCTGACCCACGGCTATGTGGGCGCGGCTTTGCTGGTGCTTGGCGTGGGCTTTGCCCTGTGGCGCCTGCATCAGGGCGGGCGTGGCGGCCGGCGGCGGTGGGTGGTGATTGGCGGCGGCCTCGGCCTGCTCACAATGGTGGCCTATGCCTTTGCCGACTTTCCGTGGCAGAGCGAGGGCTTGGTTGCGTGGTGGTTGTTGGTGGCTGTGGTGTCAACCTGCGCTGTGCGCGGTCGGCGCGCTCGCGCGGCTGTGTCTACGTGGCCGGCACGCCTTGGCGTGGCCGTGCCGGCCTTGGCCTTGCTGTTGCTGGCGCCGGGCGATTGGCAGCGTGAACACGAATCAGTGACCGCGTGGTGGGCTGCGCACATGGCTACCGAGCGCCGGGCTGCCGATACTGTGGTGCGCAGTGCCGCTGCGGTGAACGCCGCCCTTGAGGCCCGTCCGCGCACCGCCCCGTTGGCTCTTGAGCAAGCCAAACTGGCGCTCGACTTGAGCCAGCAGGAGCCCGCCTTGGCGCGCAAAGCGGTGACTGCGCTCGGTGTCGCTGGCCGCTTGGTGCCGGCTGACCCCGAACTGTGGCTGCAAAAATTACGCCTCGCGCGGCATGAGGCCGATGCGGCCGCCGCCGGGCAAGCGCTGGCGCAACTGGTGGCCTTGGCGCCGGCTTGGCCGGCCGCTCAGCACGAGGCCCTGTCGGCTTATCATCAAGGCTTGGTAAGCGCTGAAGCGGTTACCAGCACCGCCGAGCGAATTCTCGCCCAAGACCAATCACGGCCAAGTTGGGTGTTTCCGCAATTGGAGGCCATCCTTGGCCACCAAGCGGTGTCGGCGGCCTTGGCCGAAGAGGCCATTGCCTTTCCGCTGCGCCAAAGCGGGATGGAATGGTTGCAGCGCCGTGGCTCGCTTGACCACTGGCGCGCAGCGTGGGTTCGGTGGTTAGCGGGGGCGCGGTCGGCGCGGCTCCATGCCCATAGCCTCGTCGCACTCGGTGAGCTCGTGGACGACGCCGATGTGGCCGATGTGGCCGATGTGGCCGATGTGATAGCTCAGCGCCTTGCCGTGCCGGCTGGTGATCAAGAGCGATGGTACCTTATTCGTGGTCTGCGCCGGGCTGGGCTGCCGATTCCGCCGAAGCTCAGCGCCTTGGCAACAGGCGACCCGTTGCGCTTGGCCCTGGCTGAGCCGGGTGTCGACCCCGAGCAACTCGCCGCCACGATTCGCGCACTCGAAGCCTACGACACGCGCCGCTATTGCAGCAGCCGCCGTGATGAACTGCTTGCCGTGCAGCGCGCCGTAGATGGTGACAGCGCGGCGCTCACCCCGCGCACACCGCCCGACTTGGTGTCGGCCTTGCTGAGCCAGGTTGCCAACGACACCACACGAGCCGGCCAGCAAACGCGCCTGCACGCCACCGAACTCCTAGCCCGCCGCCGCATCGCCGACTGGCAAGCCCTGAGCAAGGGCGTGTGGACCTGGTGGCTCCTCGACCGTCAGACCCGCCCCATGGTGGTAACTCTACCAGTGTGGACAGCCCTGATCATCGACGGCGAATTCCACAGCTGGCTGCGCGGCAAGGTAGACCTCCGCGCCCACGTACCGCAAGGCCTGCACCGCGTAGCACTGTTGAGGCCTTAACCCCGTGGCGTTGGCTTCAGCCCGCGAATAGCCCCGCCACCCAGCACAGCTCCACTCAGCACCTGGATCTCTGTCCACCAACTCTTCCCGATGCTCAAGGCGAACCGCGGGCTGAAGCCCCCGCCACCCAGCACAGCTCCACTCAGCACCTGGATCTCTGTCCACCA